>CAZLPF010000001.1:0-80002 GCA_964561365.1 uncultured Candidatus Saccharibacteria bacterium
TCCCCGCACGCGGCCCCCCCGGTGGGTGTCCCGGGTGTGGACTCCCGCCCGCGCCCGGGGCCCCCCCGGGGCCCCGCCCCCGCGGCGAGCCGGTTGCTAGAATCCGGAATCGGTGCCGGGGCGCGAGAGGTCGCCGCTGCCCGGCGCGCTGACGATGGTCAGGTTCTTGGGGTCGAGCACGTCGGTGTCCGGGAAAACTTCCGCCCGCGCCACCGCCGCACCCGAAACGCCCGGCCAGAGGAGCTTAATGTTCCGCGGCTCGTGCGGCGCGACCGAGAACTCGTCGCGCTGGCTCACGCCGACCACGGCGCCCGACCGATCGTAGAGTACGACCGCGGTGCGCACGCGGCCGAGCAGGTACGGACTCTCGTTCGTTACGGACGTTTCGAGCACGAACGCGGGAGGGTCAATCTGCTGCGAGAGGCGCGGCGTCGAGGCTACGAGCCGCACGTTCGGAATTTCCGCTCGCTTCTGCCACGAGAGCTGCTCGGGCAGCACGAGGCGCGCGGAGGACAGCGCGCTGCCGACCGCGGCCCGCGGGGCGACCAGGTAGCGGGACTGGTTCGGGAGTACCGTGAAGGTATCGCGGTAGGTGTAGGCAACCGCGCCGTCCGGTGAAAGGAACTCAATGGAGAATGGAACCGATACGAGCGCGAGGTCGAGGTTGGGGTTTTTCACCTTGACTCCGGCCGCGTAGATGCTCGAGCCGGTGGTCGTGAGCTGAACCTTGCCGAGCTCGAGCGCCTTGGCCTCGGTTGCCGCAAAAGACGCCTTCGCGCTTACGGCGAGCGCACCGTAGCGGGTGGCGTACGCGCTCTTGGCGAGGCTCCTCGTTACGAGAAAGCCCGGGAAGATGCCGAGGACGAAAAGAACGAACAACCACTTAACGCCGGCGGGCAGGTCGCCGAGGAGCTGCTGCCCGCGGAGCTCGGCCTCCTCAACCTCGAGCTCCAATTTATCTTTCCACAGCGGCACGGATTTTGTAGAAATAGTAAAGCTAGCTAGATTATACCTCAACGTTGGACGGTGTGGTTTCCTTTACCATCTCTTTGAACAGATGTTCGACTTTCTTTTACTTTTTTAACCTAAAGCCTAAATTAATTTATCTTTTTTAATTTAATTTTTACGAAATGAATTACGGTAGTAGCCTATTGAAAGTATTACGAGTTTTCCACCTTAAAAGAGTTGTTTTATTTCGAAAAATCTGATATAGTTAAGAGGTAAATTCTGTTCCAGAAACAAAAAACTAAAATTAATTTACCGCTGCCGCGCAGCCGACTTCCTGACGCCTTGGAATTGTACCGACTCACACTAAACAGGCTGACCAATAATCTTCTTGCCGGAGTTGGTTTTCGGTATTTTCTGACGGTGGTGCTCACGGCGGCCAGCGTCATTTTGCTTACCAACCGTACGGTACGCGCCGCCGTTCCCCAGGTACTCGAGTACCAGGGGCAGCTCAGAACCGCGTCCGGTGATCCCGTGACCGCAACCTACGCGATGAGCTTCTCAATCTTCTCGGCTTCGAGCGGTGGCGTCGCCCTTTGGACCGAGAGCTTTCCGAGCGTTTCGGTCTCACGGGGTTTCTACACCGTTGAGCTCGGGCTCAGCGATCCCTTCAGCGACGGCGCCGGCGGCGAAGTAGATTTCAACCGCGATCTCTACCTCGGCGTGACCATCAACGGTGAGACGCTGTCGCCGCGCAAGCACGTCGGCGCCGTGCCGTACGCGCTCACCGCGCAGGGCGTCGGTTCCTACGCGTCCGCCCCGACCTCGACTCGGCCAATCGGCAGCCTCTACTACGATACCGGGCTCGGACAGCTGTTCGTTTCCGACGGCTCGTCCTGGAACAGCGTCACCGGCGCTACGGGAACGTTCGCCAATTTTACGTTCACCCACGCCTCCGGCACGAACCTGAACCTGACCGGCGCGCTCACCGGGAACACGCTGCGCCTGACCGGGACGAGCAGCATCGGCTCGGCTTCCGCGACCGCGCTCACGGTCTCGGGACTCTCGGTACTCCAGGGCGTGACGTTCGCCGGTGCCTCCGGCACGAACCTGAACCTGACCGGCGCGCTCACCGCCGGCACGTCCTCGGTAACCGCGCTCGGCGTGAACACCACCACCCCCGCCGCCGCCCTCGACGTCTACGGCCCCGTTCGCTTCGGTGCGTACGCCCAGGGATCGCTGCCGGCCTCCGGGGTTACCGGCCAGCTCGCCCGGGTGACGAACGGCGCGCGCGGCCTGTGGATGGACCAGGGTACCCAGTGGTTCTCCCTGACCGGTGACACCTACAACGTCAAAGAGTTCGGGGCGAAAGGCGACGGGGTCACCGACGATTCCGCGGCCATCCAGGCGGCCATTACCGCCGTTCCCGCTACCGGCGGTACGGTTCTCTTTCCCCCCGGCACCTACTCGCTCGGCAGCACCGGCATCAGCATCCCGACGACGAAGACGAACCTGAAATTGGTCGGCAACGCTACGCTCGCGTACGCCGGGCCCGCCCAGGCCCTGCTCATCGGCGCTACCACGACCGACATCAGCCGCATTACCCTCGAGGATCTGAAGATCGACACGACCGCCGCGTCCTCCACGGCGACGGGCATCGTCGCGTACCGGACGTACTACCTGGCCCTAAACCGCCTCTACGTCTACACGAACGCCTTCGGCAACCAGACCGGCATTCTCCTCGACGGCACCGGGTTCTTCTCGGCCTACACGAACTGGGTCGACACCCAAGTTACCGGGTTGTTCAAAATCGGTCTCCACCTGAGGGGCCCGCACAACAACGGCGTGTTCTCGGGCGGCGCGACCTACTACACCGACTCCCCGCCCCACGCCGGCACCATCGGCGTGTGGATGGAGTACGGCGGTCAGAACGTGTTTTCCGCCCTCGACGTTGAGAACTACGAAATCGGATACAAGGACGATTCCGGGGAGAACCAGCTCATGGCCGCCCGGACCGAGGGCAACACCACGGGCGTCAAGATCGCGACCTCCGCGCCCGGCACGCGGGTCATCGGCGGCTCGCACGGCGACGGCGTCGTCGATCAATCCGGCACCGCCGTCGTCCAGGGCTCGGCCACGGCCCTCGGCATGGAGAACCACCTGACCGGCTACTCGTTCCTCGACACGAGCCTCGCCATTACCGGCAACTACGGCGTGTCCTGGAACGCGAACGGCGGGTCCTCCGGGCTGTTCTGGCGCACGAGCTCAACAACGCCCATCGACAGCGGGATTTACAACAGCGGCGTCCTCAATATTTTTTCCGGTTCGGCGACGGTGACCAGGGACATCGTGCTGAACGCCGTTAACAGCGCCGGGCTCCTGAAGCTCCAGAACCAGGGCAGCAATGTCCTCGTGGTCGGGAACGGCATTGTCGGCGTGGGTACGAGCAGCCCGTCCCAGGCCCTCGGCGTCGCCGGCAGCGTCGACGTGAGCGGCAACTACCGCATCAACAACGGCATCCGCATGCTCGCCTCGGCAAACTACACCGAGCTCCAGGACGGTTCGGGTAACGGCCGCCTCCACCTCGGCAACGCGACCGACCCCACGAACTACTACTCGAACACCGCGCACGTTTTTCGGAACAGCGGCGGCAGTGCCGAGTACATGCGCATCCTCTCGACCGGGAGCGTCGGGATCGGCACCTCGACGCCCGCCGACAAGCTCGCGGTGGTCGGCAACGTCCGCATTACCGGGAACTCGAACGGCCTCCGCATTGAGGGCGCGACCGACCCGGCGAACTACAATACGACGCTGCTCCAGAACTGGAACTTCACCGGCCCGTCGCTCCAGCTCACGAGCGTGTCCGGCGGAACGACGAGGGAAATTTTAGGCCGCTACTCGGACAGTCTCGCCATCATGTCGACCGGCGGCAACGTCGGCATCGGTACGACCTCCCCCACCCAGAAGCTCCACGTCTTCGGCGGCAACATCCTCGCCGATGCGGGCGGCACCGTGCAGTACCGCTTCGAGAACAACGGTGCCTTCGCCGGCACGATCCTCTACAGCGGCACGACGAACAACATCGACATCTACTCGCAGGGCAGCGGCGGCAGCCCGCGCCTGTCCGTCCAGGCGGCGGGCAACGTCGGCGTCGGTACCACAACGCCGAGCGAGAAGTTCGAGGTTTTCGCCGGGAACGTCCTCGTCGACGGCGCCGGCGGGAATGCCCAGTACCGCTTCGCCAACAACGGCGCGTTCGGCGGCCTCGTGGCCTACAATGTCTCGAGCGGCGGCCTCGATGTCTACACTTCCGGCAACGGGGCGAGCCCACGAATGGTTATCAGCGCCGCCGGCAACGTCGGCATCGGTACCACGACGCCCTCGTCAACGCTCGAGGTTTACGGGGCGGTCCAGACGTACAACAACAACCCCGGCAACGCCGCGCTCCGCGTCTCAACGACCGGGAACAAGTTCCTGAACATCGGCTACGACGCCTCGCTCAATGCCGGCTACATTCAGCCGATCCAGCAGGGCAGCGCGTTCACCGACCTGGTCCTGAACCCGAACGGCGGCAACGTCGGCATTGGAGCCGCCGGCTCTCTGACGAGCAAGCTCACGGTCTTCTCTACCTCGGACCAGCTCCGGCTCGGTTCCGCGGCCCCTTTCTCCTATTCGATTGGTCGTAGCAACAGTACCGGCATGCTCGAGTTCGACGGCACCCAGGCCGGCTTCATCGGCTACCTGTTCAAGTCCGGCGGCCTAACGATCGGCACCTCCACCGCGACCCAGACGCTCTCCGTGGCGGGCATCGGCACCGCCGATCCCTTCAACGTCGCCTCGGCGTCCGGCCTTTCGTTCTTGCGGATCAACAAGACCGGCGACGTCGGCATCGGGACGACGACCATCTCGAACCGCCTCACGGTGAGCAACCCGGCGTCGGACGCGGTGGCAAAGTTTTACGGCACCGGCGCTACCGAGTGCACCATCACCGCCGGCACCGGCATTGCCTGTACTTCGGACGGACGGCTCAAGGATGGCGTTGAAACCGTTACCGAGAACCTCGAGAAGGTGCTCGCCCTCCGCCCCGTAAACTTCCGCTGGAAAGATTCGCCCGGGAGCGCGCCGCAGACCGGCTTCGTAGCCCAGGAGGTTGAGCCGCTCTTCCCGAACCTCGTCCAGACCGATGCGCAGACCGGCTACAAGAGCCTGAACCAAATCGGGCTCATTCCCGCGGTCGTCG
The DNA here is from genome assembly GCA_964561365.1 of uncultured Candidatus Saccharibacteria bacterium. GTDB lineage: Bacteria > Patescibacteriota > Doudnabacteria > UBA920 > UBA920 > CAZLPF01. The sequence continues at coordinate 5,186 of CAZLPF010000001.1, forward strand.
AATCTATTCAGGAGCAGCAGGCCCAGCTCGGCGACCTTACCGCGGCGGTCAAGGATGTGCAGGCCCGCGCCATGAGCAATAATCCCTCGGGGCTGCTCGCGCTCGCCGACAATGGCTACCTGAAAATCGTTTCCGGGCTCGAGGTTGCCGGCCACGTGAAGGTCGGCGACGACACCGCCGGCCGGGTTACCATTCCGCAGGGCGGAACGTCGGTCGAGGTGCGGTTCACGTCGGGCTACGAGTGGGAACCGGTTATTACCGTTACGCCGGTGAACTTCAGCGGCGGCTGGAAGATGCTCGAGCCCACGGCGCTCGGCTTCAAACTCTACCTGGGCGAGCCCCAGGATCACGACGTGACGTTCAACTGGATCGTGCTCGGCACGAGCCGGCAGCCGCAGGTGCTCGGCAGCTCGGCGGTAGAACCGGCCGCCGCCGTTCCCGCGCCGGATCCGGCTTCAGGCAGCGGCACCCCGGCAGCTTCCGAAAGCCAACCGGCAACGGGTACGCTGCCCGATGAGCCGTCCGCCTCGTCCACCGACGCCACCGTTTCACCCGCGACCGCGGACGAACCGCCCCAGGCGGCCGTGCCGGACGGCATTGCTGCGGGAAACTAGCGCGGCCATGGAACGATCGGTTCTCGGTACGGTCACGCTACGGGCTGCCGCGCTGGCGGCGGTAGGTTTGTTTTTTTTCATTTCCCAATCTGCCCTCGCCACCGAGTCGAGCCCGAGCTTCCAGAACGACGGCAGCCTCTACTGGTCAGCCGGTAACGCCACGTCGAGCTCGTTTAATTCGGCCGAGTCCGGCTACTATACCTCCGGCTCTGGATCGAGCGCCTCGTTCGTCGAGTCGGGGGGCAACGCGCTGTCGTTCCCGGGCGCTACCGCGAGCTCTTCTCCTCCGGGCGGCGGCACGGGCGCCGCTTCGGGCGGGAGCACCACGTACCTCGCCTACCTCCACATAGACGGCGGCGCCCCGATGACGTCGTCTGCGGGCGTCACGCTCTCCCTGAACGCGAACTTCACGCCGGTGACCATGACCGTTGCCCGCCGGCCAGACTTTTTGGACGGCGTGACGCTCCCCTTCCAGCCCAGCTATTTTCCGTGGATGCTCTGCGGGCAGCCGAGCTGCGTGCCGGGAACGTACGCGGTCTACGTCCGCCTGGTCGGCGGCTCGGGCATTGGCGTTGACGTTTTGGCGGCCATTAACCTCATCACGGACGGCTTCACCGGTCCGCGGCTGCCGGAGAAGGCCGCCCCGGGTTCACGCTCCCCCGCTTCGGGCCAGCCGGGCGGGTCAGCGGAAGTCCCGGTTTCTGTACCGCCGGCGCGGCCCGGCAGCGCGCCGGGGGCGAGCGGCAGCGTCCCGAGCGTCTCAACGGGATCGCCGTCCTCCGGCGCCGAAGCCAAGCCCGGCGTTCAGCCCCCGGGAAAGCCTTCAAAGCCCAATCGGTCCTCTTCCTCTTCGACCGCAGCTTCGTACCCATCCTCCATGCCGCTCAAGTTCCTCCTCTACGGTTTCGGCGGCCTCGTGCTGCTCATTCTGCTCTTGCTCTGGCGCGCGAAACGGGTCTAGGCAGCGAAAAACTCCTCAAAGCTGAGGAGTTTTTTCTCTGTGGTATGCTGTTCCTGCCATGAGCTTCGTCCACCTCCACTGCCACAGCAACTACTCGCTCTTAGACGGCCTGTCGAAGATCGAAGACCTCGTCGCGCGCACGAACGAGCTCGGCATGCCGGCGCTCGCACTCACCGACCACGGCGTCATGTACGGCGCCATTGAGTTCTACACGGCCTGCACGGCCGCGGGCATAAAGCCCATTATCGGCGTCGAGGCGTACGTCGCCCCCCGGCGCTTGGAAGATAAAGAGGGCCGCGAGGACGCCGACTACTTCCACCTGACGCTCCTGGCCGAGAACGAGGCCGGCTACAAGAACCTCATCGCGCTCACGACCGAGGCCCACCTCCGCGGCTTCTACTATAAGCCCCGCATTGACCTCGAGCTGCTCACCCGCCACGCAGACGGGCTCATCTGCCTGACCGGCTGCCAGCGCGGGCAAGTCGCGCGCGCGGTTTCCGGCCGCGGGCTCTCGGCCGGGCAGGAGGCGCTCGATCGGTACCTGAAAATTTTCGACCGCGATCACCTCTTCGTTGAGCTCCAGCGCAACAGCCGGGCCGGAGACCCTGCCGAGCGCGACTTGTCCGAGAAGCTCCTGACCCTCGCCCGGTCAAACAGCCTCGAGGTCGTGGCTACCGCCGACTGCCACTACGTCTACCCCGAAGACAGCGAGGCCCAGGACGTGCTCATCTGCATCGGTACCGGGAAGACCGTCCAGGACACCGACCGGCTCGACATGCGCGCCTACGACGCCTCGCTCAAGTCCCCCGAGCGCATGCGCGAGCTGTTTTCCGACGTACCCGAAGCCGTGGACAACACCCTGAAAGTCGCCGAGCGCTGCAACCTCGAAATCAAGATCGACCAGCGCTACTTTCCGACCGTCAGCATCCCCGAGGGCGAGACGCCCGACTCGTTCCTCAGGAAAGAGGCCTACGGCCGCGCCTCCGCCTTCTACGGAAAAAACGGCGCGCTGCCTGAAGCGGTCGCTACCCGCATCGACTACGAGCTCGGCATCATTGCCCAGAAAGGGTTCTCGAGCTATTTCCTCATGGTCGCCGAGATCGTCCGGGGCTGCCGCGACATTGGCGCGCTCACGAACACGCGCGGTTCGGCCGCCGGCAGCATCGTGAGCCACGTCCTCGGCATTTCCGACGTCGACCCGCTCTACTACCAGCTCCCGTTCGAGCGGTTCTTAAACCCCTACCGCCCCACCCCGCCCGACGTCGACCTCGACATTTCCGACTCGCACCGCGACGACGCCATTGCCTGGATTGCCGACCGGTTCGGCCACGACAAGGTCGCGCAGATCATCACCTTCGGGACGCTGCTCGCCCGCGCCGTGGTCCGCGACGTCGGCCGGGCCCTCGGCGTGCCGTACGCCAAGTGCGACCAGGTCGCCAAGATGATTCCCCTCGGCCGCCAGGGTTTTGAAATGACGCTCGACAAGGCCCTCGGCTTGAACGCCGAGCTCAAGCAGATTGTCGAGCGCGACCCGGAGACGAACCAGATTTGGCAGATTGCCAAAAAGCTCGAGGGCGCCAAGCGCCACGCCTCCATTCACGCCGCGGCCATTGCCATTACCCCGACGCCGCTGACCGACTACACCCCGCTCCAGAAAGAACCGGACGGCGAGCGGCAGATTACCCAGTACGACATGTACTCGCTCGACGCCGGCGCCTCGAGCCGCGCCCTCGGCGTTATAAAGATGGACCTCCTCGGGATCCGCAACCTCTCCATTCTTGAAGACGCGGTCCGGCGCGCCGAGGCGCGGCACCAGGTTTCGATTGATCTCCAGAAGCTCCCCCACCCCGACCGGAAAACCTTCGAACTCCTCGCCCGCGGTCATACGTTCGGCGTCTTCCAGCTCGGCTCCTCGGGCATGACGCGGTACCTGAAAGAGCTGAAGCCGAAGACCATCTTCGACATCATGGCCATGATCGCCCTCTACCGCCCGGGACCCATGGGCATCATCCCGCAGTACATTCGCCGCAGCAACGGCCAGGAGCGGGTCGAGTACTTCGACCCGCGCATGCGCGGCTACCTCGAGCGCAGCAACGGGCTGATCGTGTACCAGGACGACGTGCTGCTGACCGCCATCAACATTGCCGGCTACAGCTGGGAGGAAGCCGACAAGCTCCGCAAGGCCATGGGCAAGAAAATTCCCGAGGAAATGGCCAAGCAGCACGACAAGTTCATTAGCGGCTGCGCGAAAGGCGGGGTGCCGCCCGACCGCGGCGAGGAGCTCTGGAAGCTCATTGAGCCGTTCGCGGCTTACGGCTTCGGCCGCGCCCACGCGGCGAGCTACTCGTCGGTTTCCTACCAGACCGCGTACATGAAAGCCAACTACCCGGTCGAGTTCATGGCCGCGGTCATGACCGCGGAGTCCGGCGACGAAACGAAGATCTACGCTGCCGTGGACGAGTGCAAAGCCATGAACCTGTCCGTCCTGCCGCCGGACGTGAACGAGTCGGGCGAAGGCTTCACCGTGGTCGACGAATCGACCATCCGCTTCGGGCTCGGGGCGGTCAAGAACCTCGGCAGCGACGTCATAGCCCGGACCGAATCGGCCCGCGCCGCCGGGGGCGAGTTTTCCACGCTCGAAGACTTCCTCCAGCGCGTCTACAGCAAGACCTTCAACAAGCGGTCGTGGGAGGCGCTCGTCAAGTCCGGCGCGCTCGACCGCTTCGGCGAGCGGGGCCAGCTGCTCGCCAACACCGAGGACATCCTCGCCTTCGTGCGCGAGAACGCCAAGAGCGCCGAGTCCGGCCAGGATTCACTGTTCGGGACCTCCGTTCAAAACCGCCTGCGCCTTAAGGAAGCCCAGGCAGCGCTCGACCAGGAGAAGGCCCAGTGGGAAAAGGAAACGCTCGGCCTCTACGTTACCGCGCACCCCTTAGACCGCTACCGCCAGGTCCTCCGGAGCTACATGCAGGTCGGGGGCCTTACGCCCGAGTACCTCGGCAGCAACGTGGGGCTCGCCGGCATTGTCACGAAGCTGCGGCGCACCATGACCAAGAAGAACGAGCCCATGGCCTTCTTCACGCTCCAGGACCTCACCGGCCAGGTCGAGTGCCTCGTGTTCCCCAAGGTCCTCGAGCGCGCGCTGCCGAACCTGCGCGAAGACGCGGTTATCCTCGCCACCGGCAAAATTTCCGACCGCGACGAGGACTACAAGCTGCTCATTGACGAGCTCCAGGAGCTCCCGTCCGACGAATCCTACCAGCTACTCCTCTCCGAGATGGCCCGCACGAAGCAGATTACCCTCCACCTCCGCGACCTCTCGAACGTCCAGACGCTCGAAAAGGTTAAGGGCGTGCTCGAGGCGGCGCCGGGCCCGGCGCAGGTCTACCTCGCCCTCGGCGGCGGCGCGGCCCCGAGGCGCATTAAGGCCAAGTCGCAGGTTGCCATTTCGCAAGAGCTCGTGTCAGACCTCCGCCAGCTCCCGGACGTGGTTAAGGTCGACATTGAGTAGCGGCCGCTAAAACAAAAAAAGCCAGGCCGCCCCGAGACGCATGTGGGGCGGCCTTTGTGTGTAGTTTTTTCCAGTTCAGGAGAGTATTCGACCCGCGAGGATGATGGAGGAGAGGGTATGAAAAGCCTCACGGGTTAGAATCCTCTTCTGCGTTGAGGAAAGTGTAAACGAACTCTGGTAAAAGCGAAAGCCCCCGGGAGCTCCGCAATCGTACTACAAAGGACGTAGCAGACGCGGAGCCCCGCAGGGGCGGTGCACGGTGGGAGGGAGGCGGCGCAGGAGCGCCAGCATTGTTCGCGCGAAAGGGCGCGTAGCTGGCGGGCACCGGTCAGACGAGCGGCAAGCTGTGCGGGGTTCCCCGCGAGCTGTACCGTGACCGGACCGTTGGGCGAGGCCCTGTGTGGCGTGCTGCCAGCTTCCTTGGAGGAGGACCCCCGAAAGCTGCTACAGCGTAGCCGAGTTGGCCCGCGATGGCCGCCGTGCGATCGTCGAAGCCCGAGGGGCCTACGACGTCATTCCCACCGATACCACGGATTCCGTTTTGTTGGTACCGCGAAGGCACCTGGTCCACCCGAAGGTGCTGAACGTGAATCCGTAATGGAACAACCCCCTAACCCATTTGAAGCACGTTGCGAAGCCTACTCCCGCTGTAGAAAAGGTCAAGGCGGGGTGTGGATAGCCGGTTGTGAAAAAGCCTTCATTTTGGCTTACTTTAGAATAATTCCCTGTGGATATCAGGGTTCTTGTAGGGCTGTAAAATTTGTTTTATACTCTTTTCAGTTCTTTGGGCGCTGATCCGGCAACCAACCGGTGAGCCTAAGACAAGTGCATACTAGCCGTGCGTTTCTAGAGAACGTCCGGTGAAAAGTCTCTCCGCTCGAACGGGAGAGAGGTCTGGGACGGAAACGTCTTGGCCAAACTGACCGGTAGTCGAACCGCCAGTATGGCGAGACCCCAGGGTTCTTGAGCAGATATCCCATCGGCTCAACGGCCCTGGGGTTTTGTCTTTTTTGCGTACATGCCGGAAAAACCATTGCAACCTTCGGAAGAACCTATTGCCGAGCTTGAGCGCGCGCGCGAGCAGGGCGACGCCCAGCGCGCCCTGGAGCTCTCGAACCACCTCCTCTACGAGGCAGCGGCTTCCGGAGATTCAAGAAAGCTCGTCGAGGTGCTGCAGCACCGGCTCGAGGTTTACAAGCACGCCTTTCAGGCAACCGGAGAGCCGCTGTTTTTGGAACTCATGCGCGCCGACGTGGAAACGGGGCTCCGCCTCGCCGCCGCGCACGAGTTCCCCGACGCGCAGGCTACGTTCCAGCTCCGGCTCGGCGACACGTTGCTACTGCGCGGCGACGCCGTCGGCTCGCTGCCCGCGTACCGGGAAGCCGTGAGCCTCGTAGACCCGGAAACGAACCCGGCCAGGCGGGCCGAGTTCCTCAGCCACCTCGGCCGGGCGCGCGCAAAGGCCGGAGAGCTCGAGCAATCGAAGCAAGACCTTGAGCAGAGCCTCCGCCTCGCCGAAGCGGCCGAGGGCGTGCGGCCGTTCCACAAGCTCATTATCGTTTCCGGCATCCTCATGCGCTTGGCTGAATGGGCGAAGCTTTCGGGCGATACCGGGGCCTCGAAAGGGTATTTAGATCGCGCTTCGGTAATGGCCCGCGAGTTAAATGCAGAGCACCAGATGCCCATGCGGCTCAAACAGATTGAGCAGCTCGAACGGGAACTTCAGTGAACCAGGTCCGTACGTAGGGAAAGAAATACTAACCGAACTGCCATGAACGAAGAACAGCTCCAGAACCAGCGCCATACGTTCGCCCACCTCCTCGCCGCCTCGGTTCGGGTTCTCTACCCGGGCGCGAAGAACGCCATTGGTCCGGCGGTGGATGACGGCTTCTACCAGGACTTCGACACCGGGCAGCACCACATCACCGAGGCCGACCTGCCCAAGATTGAAGCCAAGATGCGCGAACTGCTCAAGACCTGGGGCGCGTTCGAGCGCCGCGAGGTGAGCCTCGAGGACGCCAAAAAAGAGTTTGCCTGGAACGAGTACAAGCGCGAGCTCGCCGAAGAGTTCGCCACGGGGGGCAAGCAGCTGACCTTCTACACCGTGGGCGGCTTTGTAGACCTCTGCAAGGGCGGGCACGTGCCGGACGCGAAAGAAATTGATCCGGAAAGTTTTTTGCTCGATCGCGTGGCCGGCGCCTACTGGCGCGGCGACTCGAGCAAAAAAATGCTGACCCGCATTTACGGTCTGGCTTTCGGCACCAAAGAAGGTCTCGCCGCCTACGTTGCCCAGCGCGAGGAAGCCAAGAAGCGCGACCACAAAGTCCTCGGGCCGCAGCTCGACCTGTTCTGCTTCTCCCCGCTCGTGGGCCCCGGGCTGCCGCTCTGGACGCCCCGCGGCACCCTCGTGCGGAACCTGCTCGACAGCTTCGTCTGGGACCTGCGCAGGGCCCGCGGCTACGACCAGGTGGATATTCCCCACATTACCAAGAAAGAGCTCTACGAAACCTCCGGCCACTGGGACAAGTTCAAGGACGAGCTCTTCCGCATGAAGACCCGCGACGGTCACGAGTTCGCCATGAAGCCCATGAACTGCCCGCACCACACGCAGATCTACGCCCGGCGGCAGTGGAGCTACCGCGATCTGCCGCAGCGCTACGCCTCTACCACGAAGGTCTACCGCGACGAGCAGACCGGCGAGCTCATGGGCCTCTCGCGCGTGCGGAGCATTACCCAGGACGATGCCCACGTTTTCTGCCGCATGGACCAGGTGCCTGCCGAGGTGCAGGCCGTGTGGGACATTGTTCACCAGTTCTACGGCGCGTTCGGCTTCCCCCTGCGGGTGCGGCTGTCGCTCCGCGACCCCGCCGAGCCCGGCAAGTACCTCGGCGACCCCGAGCGCTGGAACGAAGCCGAAGCTATCTTGCGTAAAGTCGCCGCCCAAAATAACACCGAAACGTTCGACGGCTTGGGCGAGGCGGCCTTCTACGCCCCGAAGCTCGACTTCATGGCTACCGACAGCTTGGGGCGGCAGCTCCAGGTGGCGACCATCCAGCTCGACATGAACATGCCCGGACGCTTTGGCCTCGAGTACACGGGCGAGAGCGGCAAGCCCGAGCAGCCGGTCATGATTCACGCGGCCATAATGGGCAGCATTGAACGGTTCCTGGCCGCGCTCATAGAGCACACGGCCGGGAACTTCCCGCTCTGGCTCTCCCCGGTGCAGGCGGCGATCCTGCCCATTGGCGAAGCTCACACCCACTACGCGGCCCACGTGCAGAACGAGCTGCTCCGGCACGTTCCGAGCCTCCGCGTCGCCATAGATTCTTCCGGAGAATCCATCGGTAAGAAAATCCGCTCCTGGACGGTGCAGAAAGTCCCCTACCTGCTCGTCGTGGGCGACAAAGAAAAAGATGCCAGCGCGGTGGCGGTGAGGACCCGCTCGGGCGAAGACCTCGGCAGCGTGCAGATTTCCGAGCTCGCGGCGCGCATGACCGGCGAGCTCGCGGAGAAAAAATAGTTCAGCACGTGAAAACCCCGCCTCGGAGAGGGCGGGGTTTCGTTGCCTGGATATGTTTGAAGCGCGGGCCGTGTGGTCCCGCGCTTCGTCGTTGTGTTGTGGTCTTCGTCAGGCTGCCTTGTTGGTTCGGTCGCGGCGAATCTTGCCGATGATCACGAAGGCGATGCCTAGAGCGCCGAATCCGAGTGTGGCCGGTTCCGGAACCGATTCAGCGATCACTGTTGTCTGCAAGCCCTGCGGCGTTGCGTTTACGTTCTGACTGAACATAAAACGCAGGTCGACGTTCCCAGCCGCACTCACCGTCCCGCTGCTGTAGAGCCCTGAAACCGGGCACGACGGGGAGCCGATGACGCACGGGGGGCCCTGGGGGTTCCCCATGGAGTTCACGAGGTTCACCCAGCCTCCGCCGTTAATGCGGTAGTCGAGGGATCCGCCGTCGTCGGCGAGCATGTTCGCGGAGAAGCTGGTGATCGGTCCCAGGGAAAGGAAGTAGGTCGTGACGCTGCCGAGGGCCGGGCCGCCGCCCTGAAATCCGGAATTTGTCGAGTTCACCCAGCGTGCGCCTGGCCCCGTGGTTCCGTTCGGGGCCCAAGGCGCCTGTACGTTTGTGATATTCACCATTGGGTCCCCGGACCATCCCGGACAGCCGGCGCAGCTATTGAACGTGACCGGCGTTGCCGAGGCGGGAATCGCGAGAGCGGCGCAAAGCGCAATCAAAGCAAGCACAGTAAAGTGCGTCTTTTTGAACAAGGGAGTATCCTCCAGATCTGGTTTTCGATTTTTTTGCCCGGATGTGTCTCCGGACGCGAGTTTTTAGCCCGCAACATTTCCGAAGAAATATCGAGCTATTGTACAAGAAAAAAAGAAAACCGTCAAGTTTGACGATTATTAATTTCTGACAAATTTAAGCGCTTTTTAGGTCAAAACCCGGCAGCCTCTGTCGGTTACGGCAATTGTGTGCTCAAAATGGGCAGAAAGACCGCGGTCTTTGGTCCTAACGGTCCATCCGTCCTTTTCAAAATTGAGGAAGAAATCGCCGGCGCAGAGCATGGGTTCAATGGCTAGGACCATGCCGGTTTTGAGGACCAGCCCGCTCCCCGCCTTGCCGTAGCACGGCACCGAGGGTTCTTCGTGGACCTCGTATCCCACGCCGTGGCCAACCAGGTCGCGCACCACCGAAAAACCGGCGCGTTCGGCCGTGGACTGGATGGCGTGGGAAATGTCGCCGATGCGGGCGCCGGCCCGCACGCTCTTGATGGCTTCCCTCAGGCAGCGCTCCGTGGTTTCAATGAGCTTTATGGCCTTTGCGTCTACCGTGCCGACCGGCACCGTGATGGCCGTGTCGGTGTAACGCTTCTTGTACTCCATGCCAATGTCGAGGCCGACAATGTCGCCGTCTTTCAGTCGGTAGCCGGACGGAATGCCGTGGACGACCACGTCGTTGACCGACGTGCAGAGCCCGGCCGGGAACGGGTTGCCCTTCGGGCCGTAGCCCTTGAAGCTCGGGCGGCCCTTCGCTTTCTTTATTTCCGCTTCGGCGTATGCGTTCAGCTCGGCCGTGGTTACGCCGGGCTTCACGAGCGCGGCGGCTCCACGCAAAATAGCGCCGAGCAGCTTCCCGCCCTCGGCAATGGCTTCTATATCGGCGTCGGTTTTTATGAGCCCGTTCACTCGAATTTCTTTACGAACTCTTTAATCTTCCACCAGACCTCGGCGCGCGAGCCGAGACCTGAAATGCGCCGGTAGGGGTAGCGCTTCTCGAAGTAGTCCACGACCTGGCTGATGTTCTTGCGGTAGTACTGAACGCGGTTTTTGAGCGCCGACGCGTTGTCGTCCGCTCGCTTGCTGAACTTGCCGCGGTGATACTCTTTGCGGCCCGTCATGCGCTTGACCGTTTCCGCCATGGGGATGGACAGGTAGACCATGACCACGCGCTCCCGGCCGGCGGCCTTCATCCACTTGTGCACGAGGCGCGCTTCGCCGATCATTTTCGGGTTGCCGTCGAACAGGATGCCGAGGTTTCCCGGGGTGCGGGCGATGCGCTCCTGGTGAATGGCGCGGACGAGCTGGGTCGGCGTGAGTTTGCCGGCGTCGAGCGTCTTGTCGAGCTTGAAGCGCTTCCTGACCGCCGGGCTCTGAATGCTCCGCAGCTCCTTGCCCATGTCGAGGTCGTAGAGCGGCCAGCGCTTCGTGAGGTGGGCGGCCTGGGTGGCCTTGCCCGCGGCGGGATCGCCGAGGAGGATAACGTTGAGCGGTTGGCGCTTTGCGGCTGGCGACATGGGTCGTGGGCTTAGGCGACGCCGAGGGCGCCGTTGATGCGGGCCGTAACTTCCGGAATGCTGCCGAGGCCCTTGACCGAGACAAAGCTCGTGCAGGTTTTGAGGTAGTCGAGGACCGGCACCGTGGCTTCCTCGTACTGCTTGAGGCGGAACTCAATTTTCTCCCGCGTGTCGTCGACCCGCCCCTCTTTCGCCGCGCGCTCGGTGAGCCGCGCGACGGACTCTTCCCGCGGCACGTCGAGGAACAGCGTGGTAAAACTGGCGCGGCCCTGGCCCTTCAGGAACTGCATGAGCCACTCGGCCTGGCCCAGGCGCCTCGGCACGCCGTCGAAGATGATTCCCTGCTCGGGCCGTATGTCCGCGAGCTTCGTTTCCACCACCTTGAGCAGCACGTCGTCGGGCAGGAGCACGCCGTTCTCTATCATGTCCTTCACCTGGCGGCCGAGCGGCGTGCCGAGCGTCGCGGTCTCGCGGCAAATGGCGCCGGTGTCCCAAGAAAAAAAGCCCAAGCGTGCGGCGAGCAGCTTGCCCTGGGTGCCCTTGCCCGACCCCTGCGGGCCGATAATAAAAATAGTGTTCAGCGACATTTCTGGGCGTAGTCTAGCCCATAATGCCGCTGAACACAAGCGGTTTTCCTCGCTATGGTTGCGCCTCGCGTCGTGAAAATTCTGCATCGATGGCGGCGTACAAATCGGCCGCCTTAATCGGTTTCGGCACGAAGATATCACCGTACCTCTGGCACGGCTGAACCTCGGGGTCTCCGCTGATGCCGACGATAACGATCTCCGGGTGGCGCGCGCGGAGGGCCGCCGCTATCTCGGCGCCAGCCGCGCAGTCGTGCGCGTTGCCGGAATCTGCCAGGTTGCCGTCGAGCAAGCAAACCGTAATGCCGGCCCGCCCGACATCCCCGCTTTCGATGAGCCCCAGCGCTTCGTCGCGCCGGGCTGTTTCGAGCGCGACCGTGTGGCCCCGCTTCTCCGCAACCCCGCGTTGGCCCTTCGCCACCACCGCGTTATCTTCCACCAGAAAGATAACGTACCTACGAACTGCTTCCATACACCCCCCAGTTTTTGATCTTTCAGAACAAACGGACGGTTAACGATAGTAAAATTCGAGCACGGTGTCAATGTGCTAGAATTTAAGAAAGGGTCAAAGCGTACAGAAACAAAACGTGGACCACCTCCTGTTCTATGAAATAACGGCCGTCCTGCTCCTCGCCGGCTGCATCGGGCTCCTGACCGGCATACTCAAGCAGCCGAGCATTATCGCCTACATCCTGACCGGCCTCATCGTGGGGCCCCTCGGCTACATCCACCTCCGCTCGCCCGAAGTTTTGAACGTGCTCGGCGAGATCGGCATCACCCTGCTCCTGTTCATGGTCGGCTTAGAGCTCGACATTAGCCGGGTGAAGCAGCTCGGCAAAGTCGCTATTGCCACCGGGCTCGGCCAGATTGTTTTTACCACGAGCATCGGCTTCGTGCTCGTGAAGCTCCTCGGCTACAGCCTCGTGGAGTCGCTGTACGTGGCCGTGGCGCTGACGTTCTCTTCTACCATCATCGTGGTTAAGCTCCTCTCGGAGAAGCGCGAGCTCCAGAGCCTCTACGGGCGCATCGTGGTGGGCTTCCTCATTGTCCAAGACTTCGTGGCGCTCGGGCTGCTCGTTCTGCTCGGCGCTACCGGCGGCGCCGAGGTGCCGTGGATGGCTGGCCTGCCCATATGGCAGGTGGTCGTCGTAACGTTCGCCAAGGTCTTGGCGCTGCTGCTCATACTCGCGTTCGTGAGCCGGCACGTGCTCCCCCGCCTGTTCCGGCACCTGGCGCGCTCGGATGAGCTGCTCCTGGCCTTTTCCCTCGCCTGGGCCCTGGGCCTCGCGGCGTTCACGAGCCTGCCGGCGGTGGGGCTGTCTCTCGAGATCGGCGGCTTTCTGGCCGGCCTCGCGCTCGCCAACTCCCCCGTCCACCTGGAAATTGCCGGAAAGGTGCGGAGCATCCGGGACTTTTTCATCATCATCTTCTTCATCGTTTTCGGTACGCAGCTCGTGTTCACCGGCATTACCGTGGTGCTCGTGCCGGCCATCATCCTCTCGCTGTTCGTGCTCATCGGCAACCCGGCCATCGTCCTTACCATCATGGGCTGGCTCGGGTACAAGCCCCGCACGAGCTTTTTCGCTTCGGTGACCGTGGCCCAGGTTTCCGAGTTCAGCTTCATTCTCATGGCGCTCGGTTTCCGGCTCGGGCACATCGGCGGACAGGCCGTGGCGCTCGTGACGCTCGTGGGGATTGTGACCATTGCCTCGTCTTCATACCTCATCCTCTACTCGAAGCGCATTTACCGCGCGCTGCAGGAGCCCCTCAAGGCGTTCGACTTCAAGCGGGGCAGCGCGGAAGCCTCGCTGACCGGCGCGGTTATGAAGGGCCACGTCATTTTGGTCGGGGCGCACCGGCTCGGCGCCCAGCTCGTCTCGAGCCTCTCGCACCTCGGCCGGCAGCTCGTGCTCGTGGACTTCGATCCCCAGGTCGTTGACCGCTACGCGGCTTCCGGCGCGACCGTGTTCTGCGGCGACATTGCCGACAGCTACACCCAAGAGCAGCTGAACCTGCGCGAGGCCGAGCTCGTTATTTCCACCATCCCCGACCTCGAGTCCAACATGGAGCTGCTCGCCGCCATTGAGCGCGAGTGCGCCGGCCGGGCTCACCGGCCGAAGGTCGTGGTCGCGGCCCAGGACGAGCACGAGTCGCGCCGGCTCTACGAGCGGAAAGTGGACTACGTGCTCTCGCCGCACTTCGTGGGCGGCCAGCACCTCGCGCGCATCCTCGAGGGCGCGGCCGGAACCAAAGAGCTCCACCGCTTCCGCGCCGAGCACGAGAAGCGCCTCGCCGAGCTGCTGTCGTAAACAAAAAAAGCAGCGCGGACCTCAGGGAAGGTCCGCGCGCTGTTTTGCGGTGGCGTGTTCGTTACCGGTTGCCTTGGGTCCAAACGCTGCGTGCACGCAGCTTCCCTTCAGGCTGAAACTACCCCAGCGGTTCGGCATGGAACGAGATCTCGATCCTCCTTACCCTTACGGTCCCTTACGATCCAGTGACCGCTCATCCGCCCTTTTTTTGGGCGGACTGGTCTGGGTTGCTGGTTCGGTCGTCCGACTCGCACAACCCTCTCGGCAGAGAAAAGTACACCCGCTAAGGTGAGTACGGTCTGTTGTTGCACCGTTTTTACCTTTTCTGACTTTCACGAACGGTTTACGGGCCCTGTAGCACCCTTGCCGCGCCAATACGAACCATGGCGCTTATCACCTAGAACTAAGTCGCTTTCTGACCACCGTCATACCTCGTTTCAAAAGGTAACAGGTGGCACCATTCCACCGACGTACGGTTCGGTGAGTGCTTCTCCTCGCGGACTTATCCGTTGCCCTTCCCTTTGCAGGCGTATCCGACCTTCACCTTGAAGAGTCAGACGGAACAACGACGACTTCGCTCTGAACGGAATTTACACTAGGCTAAAATAAGCGTCAAGCGCCTTTTCCACTTATTTTTGCTACAATTCGGCCATGCTGAAACTCTACAATTCGCTGTCCAAGCAGCTCGAGGATTTTACCCCCACCTACCCGGACCACGTGAACCTCTACAGCTGCGGGCCCACGGTCTACAACTTCGCGCACATTGGCAACCTCCGCAGCTTCGTGGCCGCGGACGTGCTCTACCGCACCCTGAAGCTCGCCGGCTACAAGCCCGACTGGGTTATGAACATTACGGACGTAGACGACAAGACCATTCGCGGCACGATTGCCGAGTTCGGTCCCAGCGCCGGGGTTGCGGAGCTGAAACAGCTCACCGAGCGGTACACCAAGTCTTTTAAAGAAGATTTGCGCGAACTCGGCGTGCTTGTGGACGAAATTCGCTTTTTCAACATTACCGACTACATACAAGAGATTCAGACTTTTGTCCTCGAGCTCATTGAAAAAGGCTTCGCGTACAAGGCTGACGACAGCAGCACCTACTTCAGCATTGAAAAATACCAGGAGCAATTCCACGACTATGGCGCGCTCGTGGGCGAGAAGTTTTTAGAGGGCAAAAAGATAGGCGCCCGGGTCAACGTGGACGAATACGAGAAGGACAACCTCTCTGATTTTGCCCTTTGGAAGGCTCACGACGCGCAGGACGGGAACATTTTTTGGGACCATCCCACTTTGGGCAAGGGTCGTCCGGGCTGGCACATAGAGTGTTCGGTCATAAACAAAGTCGCCTTCAAGGGCGAGACTACGGACATACATACCGGGGGCGTTGACCTGAAGTTCCCCCACCATACGAACGAGATAGCCCAGAGCCAGCCCGTCTACAAACCGTTCGTAAGCTATTGGGTCCACAGCGAGCACCTTTTGGTGGACGGCAAAAAAATGTCCAAGTCGCTCGGGAACTTTCACACGCTCCACGACCTGAAAGAGCGCTACCAGGGTAAGTCTGAAATCGTCGGTCAAATGCTCCGCTACCTGTTCCTGCAGACCCACTACCGCGCGCAGGCGAACTTTACGCTCGCGTCGCTTGAGTCAACCGGCGCGGCGATTCAGGGGTTACTGCACCGATCAGCATCCGGTAAACCCGAAAGCACCCCTACCGACGCGCTCGGGAATGACCTCAATACCGCAGAGGCTCTTTCCGTTGCGGCTGAAAATCCTTCCGATCTCGGGATAGATGTAGAAAAAATTAGAGCCTTCGAAACGAGCGAGCTGCCGGGCGACGTTCAGGCACTCACCAATGACAGGGCCGCGGCCCGAACGGCTAAAGATTTTTCTAAGTCCGACGAGCTTCGCAAAAAAATCGAATCCCTCGGCTACGAGGTGCTCGACACGGGAACCGGCCAGGAAGTACGTCGAAAACTCTAGGTCCAAATGGAAAGGCCGCAGCGGGGAGCGCTGCGGCCTTTGCGTTTCGTGTGGGCTCACTTGCCCGGGTTTGCTGCTTGCGAGAGGCTCACTTGAACCTTCGCGAAGACGGTGGGGACTGCTCTGTACCATCCGGTTGCCATCACGATGACGGCGACTGCGATGATTACCAGGAGCAACTTGCTCCCAATTCCCCTGCCTTCTGCAACGTTGTCAGAACCATCGTTGTAGGTGCTGCCACAGTCGAGCTTGCGGCGCATGGCCGCGGTCTCAGCTTCTAGATTCGCTAGTCGCTCGAGGACGTTTATTTTTTCGTCCGTTGTGAATGCCATTCGCCCCCCTATTTATTGCTAGCTTGCGCCAGCGTGTTGTCCACGGCCCCGATTCTCACGAAGGCCTGGTTGAGTGCTGCTTCGATCGGTGCTTTGATGTTCTTCTGCATGAACCAGCTCGCGCCGATCCAAAACAGAACCGTCATAAGAACCAACCGCAGGGCCAACGTTAGAGAACTGCTCATCGGAACCTCCCGGACGTATTCAAAACCACCTTGGTGATTTTGTAAATATATTTTAACATAAATTAGACAATTAGTCAATATAAAAGACATTCGAAAACCGCTTTGTTCAAGCGGTTTTCTGCTCTACGGCGAAAGATCAGTGCGTAGTTGTTTCCACGACCACCTTGCCGTCTATTACCACCGTTACCCGGTTTGGGTCGGTCGGGTGGCGGACATCGATGCGTTCGCTGCCGGCAGATGTTGCCGTGAGCGCGCCGACCACGCTGATGCGGTAGATGAGCTCGTCGTCGTGCTTAGCGGCGCTTCGCGCGGCATCCGTTGCCAGCACATGGATGCCAAGTACCACGAGGGCGCAGAGCCCGAAGAACGCGATCCACTCGCAGCACCAGCGGCGCAGTGAAACTTTGCCGTCTGAAAATACCATTCTGCCCTCCATTGAGCGAAGTGTGCCGGGCAGGTAGAATGCCCAAAGCACCCAAGCGTACCCTATGCCATTTTCTTGGTCAACAATCGAAAAGCCGCTCGTGGCCCTGGCTCCCATGTCGGGCGTTTCCGACATTGCCATGCGTTCGGTGGCTCGGCGCTGGGGCTCTGACGTTACCTTCTCCGAGTTCATTTCCACCGACGCGCTCTACTATAAACCCGGCAACCCCAAGTCCCTCCAGCTCGCCGAATTCATAGAGGGCGAGCGACCGTTCATAATCCAAGTGTTCGGGCCGGAGCCCGAGCACTACGCGAGCGCGGTCAAAGAGCTCGCCGAGCGTTTCAAGCCCGACGGCTTCGACGTGAACTTCGGCTGCCCGGCGCGGAGCGTGGTCAACAACGGCGCCGGCAGCTGCCTGTTCCTGCAGCCGGACGTGGCGCGCCGGATTATTGAGACCGTGAAAGAGGCGTCCGGGAACCTACCGACGAGCATCAAGCTCCGGGCGAGCTACAAGCACGTGCCGGCCCTGGATTTTTTGAATGCCATAGCGGGCGCGCCGTTCGAGAACGTCACCGTGCACATGCGCAAGTACGAGCAGGTCCACTTCGGCGAGCCGAACTGGGACGCGGGGAAGGGCGTAAGCGCGTGGTGCCACGCGCGGAATCTGACCTGCATTGTCAACGGCGGGATCAACTCCGCCCAGAAAGCCAAGGACGTTTTGGCCTACACCGGCGCCGACGGGGTCATGGTCGCCCAGGCTTCGCTCGGCAACCCGTTCTTGTTTTCAGAAATCAAGGCGGCGCTGGGCGGCCAGCCGGTTCCGGTTATATCACCAGAAGATCGTTTGGGTACCGTCCTGGCCCACGCGAGGCTCATGCTCGAGCACAAGGGCGAGTACGGCTTGGTAGAAATGCGTAAGCACCTGGTCTGGTACTTCAAGGGCTTTCCCGGGGCCGCTGCGGTGCGCCAGCAGCTGACCCGGGTCACCACCCTGCCCGAGCTCGAGGCCATTTTGGGCTCGATTCCAACGGTTTAGTTATCCCGCCTCTCCCCCGCTTCCACACCGTTGCCCGCCCGCCCAGCGGCGGCTAGAATACCTCGGCAAGCCTATGCCGCCGGAATTTACGAACTCAACCGTTGCCCGCGTCCCGCCCCAGAACTCCGAGGCGGAAATGTCGGTTTTGGGCTGCCTGCTGCTGGACCGCGACGCCATTGTCAAAGTCGGCGACAAGCTCAAGCCTGACGATTTTTACGACCACCGGCACAAGCTCGTCTACGAGCGCATCCAGAGCCTGTTCACCCGGAACGTCTCGGTCGACATCCTGACCCTGACGAACGACCTGACCGAGCAGAAGCAGCTCGAGCAGGTCGGCGGCGCGAGCTACCTGACCCAGCTCGTCAACGCCGTGCCGTCGGCGGCCAACGTCGTCCACTACGCGACCATCGTGCGGCGCAAGGGTGCGCTGCGGCGCCTCATCTCCACGGCCGGCGAAATACAGACCCTGGCCTACGACGAGCGCGGCGAGGTTGAAGACATTTTGGACCAGGCCGAGCAGCGCCTGTTCGCCGTTTCGCAGGCCAACATCCGGCAGAACTTCACCTCCATAAACACGCTGCTCCAGCAGACCTTCGAGCGCATTGACGAGCTCCACAAAGAGAAGGGCAAGCTCCGGGGCCTGGCGACCGGCTACATGGATTTGGACCGCCTGCTCGGCGGGCTGCAGAAGTCAGACCTCGTCATCCTCGCGGCGCGGCCGTCTATGGGTAAGACCTCGCTCGCGCTCGACATCATGCGGCACGTCGGCGTGGACCTGAAGGTGCCCGTCGGCATCTTTTCGCTCGAAATGAGCCGCGACCAGCTCGTCGACCGCCTCATTTCTTCCCAGGGCAACATTCCGCTCTGGCGCATCCGCACCGGCAACCTCCAGGAAGAGGACTTCGACCAGCTCCAGCAGGCCATGGGCGAGCTCGCCGAGGCGCCCATATACATAGACGACACCGCGGGCAGCAACATTATGGAGGTGCGCACGAAAGCGCGGCGCCTGCAGGCCGAGCACGGGCTCGGGCTCGTGGTCGTGGACTACCTCCAGCTCATGGAGGGCCGCAACCAGGAGAACCGCGTCCAGGAGGTCAGCGAAATTTCGCGGGCCCTGAAGCTCCTCGCCCGCGAACTCGGCGTGCCGGTGCTCGCCCTGTCCCAGCTCTCCCGCGGCGTAGAGAACCGCCCGGACAAAGTCCCGCAGCTCGCCGACCTACGCGAGTCGGGATCCATTGAGCAGGACGCGGACGTCGTTATGTTCATCTACCGCGAGGACATGTACAAAGGCAAAGAGAGTCGCCGGCCGAACATTGCCGAGATCCACATCCGCAAGCACCGCAACGGGCCCACCGGCCAGGTCGACCTGTTTTTCGACGCCGAGAAGACGAGCTTCAAGAACCTCGACCGGACCTACGACCTGTCCCCCGCCGCCGTGGCCCAAGCCGCCCAGCCAGCCGACGAAGTCTAACCGTCCCAATGCTCGAACTGCCCAAGAGCCTCTCGCGGCTCATAAACGAACTGGCGCGCCTGCCCGGTGTGGGCCCGAAGACCGCCCAACGGCTCGGCTTCTTCCTGCTCAAGCGCGAGCAGGTTGATTTGGAAGGTTTCTCGGAGGCCGTGCGCCAGGTCCGCCAGGGCGTGACCTACTGCTCACGGTGCCACGCCATGGCCGAGTCAGACCCCTGCGCTACCTGCACGGACCCGAAGCGGGACCAGCAGCTCGTCTGCGTGGTCGAAGAGCCCCTCGACGCCGTGGCGCTCGACCGGGCCGGGAGCTTCCCCGGGGTCTTCCACGTGCTCGGCGGGGTACTGAATCCGCTCGAGGGTGTGCGCCCCGAGCACCTGAACATTGAGAGCCTGCTCGGCCGCATAAAAGATCAGGGCGTGCGCGAGGTAGTGCTCGCCACCAACCCCTCGCTCGAGGGCGAAGCCACGGCCTCGCACATTGCCAAGCTCATCCGCGAGCGCTACCCGGAGGTCAAGGCCACGCGCATTGCCCGTGGCTTGCCCGTGGGCGGCGACATGGAGTACGCCGACGAGGTCACGCTGCTTCGGGCCCTCGAGGGCCGGCGCGAGTACTAGCGGCCTGCCCTGGCCCGTTAACGGAACTAAAACCATGGCCGACGAGTTACGTAAAAACGTTGTGGTCTTTGCGGGCAGCGAGTGCGCGGGCCCAGGCAAGGAAGGCTACGAGGCCATGGCCTACGAGCTCGGCGGCCTGCTCGGAGCCGCCGGCTGCGCCGTGGTAACCGGCGCGGGTCCCGGGCTCATGGACGCGTGCTGCCGCGGGGCGCAAAGTACCGGCGGCAAAACCATCGGCATCGGCTTGGACCTCCCCGGCCGCCACCAGTCTCTGTTCGTTTCCGAGCTCGAGGTTATTTCAAACCTCGGGCCGCGCCAAGAGCACCTCCTCGCCTTGGGCGACGCCTACGTTGCGCTGCCCGGCGGCGTAGGTACGTTCTACGAGGTGCTGCACGTGCTGGCCTTAAAGCGCGTCGGCGAGCTGCCGGCCGGCAAGCCCCTCGTCTTGATCGGCGAATACTTTAGCCCCCTCATAACGCTGCTCGGGCAAAGCATTGCCGAGGGGTTCATGCCCGCGGCTGCAGCCGCGTACTGCCGCGCGGTCGCATCGCCCGCCGAGGCAGCCGGGGCCGTTGCCGCGGCCTTCGCCGCCAGAGAACATTCATAACCCTTTTTGCATGAAGGTCACGAAGTACGGACACTGCTGCTTGCTCGTTGAGACGGGCGGGGTGCGGCTGCTCACCGACCCAGGCTGCTGGAGCACGCTGCCCGAGCATCTCGGCACAATCGACGCCGTGCTCCTCACCCACGAGCACCAGGACCACCTCCACGTGCCGAGCCTCTCGCAGGTCCTCGCGAAAAATCCGAAAGCAGTGGTGCTGACTAACAGCGGCGTCGGCGCGCTGCTGCAGAAAGAAGGCATAACCTACAAAGTTTTAGAGCACGGGCAGTCGAAAGATGTCGGCGGCGTGCTCGTAGAAGCCTTCGGCGTGAAGCACGCCGACATTTACGAAACCGTTCCGGTGGTCCCCAACACCGGCTTCTTCATTGACAATCGGCTTTTCTACCCCGGAGACGCGCTTACAGCCCCCGCCCGCCCTCCGGAGATACTGGCGCTGCCGGTCTGCGGGCCGTGGCTGCTGCTCGCCGACGCCGTCCGCTACGCTCTCGACCTGCAGCCGAAGGTCGTTTTTCCGGTCCACGACGGGATGCTCGCCCACGTCGGAGCTTTTCACCGCATTCCCGAAGGCGCGCTGACTAGGGACGGCGTCGGTTTTGTGGTGCTCGAACCCGGTAAAACCCACGACTTCGGAGACCGAACGTAGCATCCCCTATACCGAAAAAACCACCGCCAGCTGGCGGTGGTTTTTAGAAGGCCTGTTAGGCTTTCGTGATTTCGAGTTCGGTGAAGGCTTGTCGGTGGCCCTGGTTGCGGCGGTACTTGCTCTTCGCCTTGTACTTGAGGACGCGGATCTTGCGGCCGCGGCCCTGGGCGAGGACCTTAGCCTGGACCGCGCCGCCGGCGAGTAGCGGCGTTCCGAACTGGGCGGTCGTGCCGTCGGTGGTTAGGAGAACCTTGTCGAAGGTCAGCGTGGTGCCGACTTCGGCGTCGAGCTTCTCAACCTGGAGTTTTTCGCCGACGGAAACGAGGTACTGCTTGCCGCCGGTCGCGAAGATAGAAGGCATGGGTAGGTGTCTGGTTAGCTGGAGTATGGTACCACGGGCGGCTCTGCCGGTCAAGCCGCGGGCCGGCGGCGCTTGTAGACAATGACGAGGACCATGGCGATTGCCACCATGACGCACAGGAGGGCCACCAGGGCTACGAGCTTGCCGATTGATTGCAGCACCACGGCGGCGATGCCGAAGGCAGCCGAGATGCCGTAGAGCACGAGGACGGCCTGCCGCTCGGACAGGCCGACGTCTACGAGGCGGTAGTGCAGGTGGCCGCGGTCGCCGGAAAAGGGGCTCGCGCCGTACCAGAGGCGCCGGACAATGGCCCAGGCGACGTCGAGAATCGGGATGCCCATAACGAGGAAAGCGGTCGCGACTTTTCCGCCGAGGATGACCGAGAGCGTAGCGAGGGCGAAGCCCGCGAACGTGCTCCCCGACTCGCCGAGGAAAATGCTCGCCGGTTTCCAGTTGAAGAACAGGAAGCCGGCGAAGCTGCCGGCGAGGATGGCGGCGAGCGCCGCGGTCATGGGCTGGCCGATTTTATCGGTCAGCGAGAGCGCGGCGAGCGTGAGGGCGGCAATGGCCGAGACCCCGGCGCAGAGGCCGTCGAGCCCGTCTAAAAATTTCGTGGTGTAGGTCATGCCCATGACCCAGAGCCAGGTAAAGAGCGCCGCGGCCGGAACGCCGAGCACGGCGAACGACAGCGACAGCGGCTCGCCGAAGGGGTTCGAGAGCTGCGTCAGTCCGACGCCGATGCCGGAGGCCACCACCGCAACGGCGGCGAGGGCGGGCGCGAGAACGGAGAGGTGCGCCGGCAGCTCGTAGCGGTCGTCGAGGTAGCCGCCGAGCACGAGGATCGCGCCGCCCACGCACAGGCCGAGCAGGAACCGCGGTGGGATGAGCAGCAGGTCGGGGCTCCCGAGCGCGAGGTAGAGGGCGAGGGCGAGCACGAACGCGAGGTAGACGGCCCAGCCGCCGAGGAGCGGCGTGGGCCGGGCGTGCCGCTTGCGCTCGCCGTGCGGCACGTCTATGGCCCGGAGCCGCGGGGCGAGGCGGCGCACCACGGGCGCGAGCAGGAGCGAGAGCAGCGCGGCGGCCGCGCCGAAGGCCACGGGCTCGCGGATGAGGCCGAGCGTCACGGCCGGACCCCCGACTGCATTTCGCGCATGGTCAGGCCCGTGCTCTCGCCCTTCCGGGCTTTCGGCGTAACCCAGAACTCCAGGTAGCGGCCGAGCAGGAGGCGGGTCTGGGCTTCCACGGCCGGAAGGCTCCCGAAGACGACCGAAGCGATGGGCACGAGGAACCACTGGAGGTACATCATGGCCGAGCGGGTCCAGCGGTACTGCTTCGGCCGCGGCGGCAGGAGCACGAGGTTGATGTACACCGAAAATATGAGCAAGAGCGTCGCCGTGGTCATGAGGATCTTCGTCGTGTGCGGGAGGTTGAACGCCACGACGCTGCCCTGGAAGTCGGCGCCGCCGATGAGCAGCGGCATCCAGCCGAGGCACGAGATCATGATGCTCGCGGTGGCCCAATTGAAGTTACCTTCGACGTACTGGAAGAGCTTGTAGAGCCGGTCGTAGAGCGGCGCGTCGAGCCTGAGCAGCTGCGGCACGAGGTGCGGGTAGTACTCGACGTTGTAGGCCCAGCGGCGCTTCTGCTTGTACTGGTTCTTCAGGGTCTGCCAGGTCGTTTCGGCGAGGCAGGTGTCGAGGGAGATGGGCACGAACAGCGGAATGACCCGGAAGTCGCCCCCGAACTTCAGGTAGCACTGCCAGTAGATGAAACCGTCTTCGTTGACGATGTCCTTCTTCCAGAAGCCGACCTCGCGCAGGGTCTTCAGCGGCGTGGAGTGCGACGAGAAGGTGCGGAGGCGGTCGGGGCGGCTGCTCTCGGTGAACTGCCAGAACGAGTTCGAGACCGAGACGACGCGGATAACGGCCGGCGTGTCCCAGATGTTGTTGTTGTAGACGGCAATGGGCTGGTAGCTGCAGCGGTACGGTTTTTCTTCGAGCAGGAACTCGTACGAGACGCGGGCGAAGTACTGGGGGTGGACCACGGTGTCGGAGTCGAAGTTGGAGACAATGACGTCGTCTTCGGCAATGCCGAGGCGTTCGAGCTCGGGCAGCGCCGCCTGGAGCGCGTAGCTCGCGTTGGCGCTCTTGCCCTTTATTTCTCCCGGCAGGCCGTCGGGGTGCCAGGTTACGAAGAAGCCGCCGAAGCGCGGGGCGTAAGCCTTGCGGACCTGTTCGGCGACGTGCTTAGCCTGCTCCCCCGCCCGCTCTTCCCCGCCGAGCAGGATGAGCATGCGGTCGTGGGGGTAGCGGGCGCTGTCGAGCGCTTCGAAGGTCGACTCGAGGACCTCGAAGCTCTCGTTGCTGAACGGGAGCAGGATGAGGTGGTAGAGGCGGCGGAAGTCTGTGCCGGTTTTGCCGCGGGCGAGCGCTGCGGCCAGCCGTGCGGACTGCTCGCGGGCGAACCGTTTCGCCACGTAGCCGCGGGCGGCCGCGGCGTCGCCCTCGAAGCGCAACCTGGTGGCGCTGAAGCTGCCGAGCTGCTCGCAGAGGCCCTGCCAGTCCACCGTGACGTAGTACCGGAAGCGGCGGTAGCTGTAGATGAGGTGGCTCGCGACGTTTACGGCCTTCAGCAGCCAGTAGAGGTCGAAGCAAATAATGAACAGCGCCGCCCAAACCGGCCGGTAGTACGAGAGCACGACCGAACCGCCGAGGACAATCCAGAGCTGGAGGCCCGGGATGACTTCCCAGAACCGTTCGGTGAGGCTGCGCTTCCGGAACATTAGTTTACCCGGGCGAGGAAGAGGACGGCGGCCAGGGCGGTTAGCGCCACCCCGACGCTGACCGTGGCGGTCAGCCAGCCCAAAAAACCGGTCGTGCGGGTCACGCGCACGAACGCGGCGTTGATTGCCACCACGAGCAGCCCGACGGCGGGAATGGTGTAGAGGCGGTAGCCGCGGCCGTAGAGGTCGACGCCGGCGAGCACGTTGTAGTGGAGCGCGAGCGTCCCGCCGCCGGCCCGAATCTTGTAGCGGATGAGCAGCAGTGATACAATGTTTACGGTCACCGCGAGCACGTACAGAAACAAAACGCTCCGCAGCAGTTCGGAAATTTTGAGCTTCCAATCGGTCATTTTCCTTTAAATACTAGCAAGTTTTGGACTTGCTCGGCAACCGAGAACCAGAAGCCCAGAGCGGCGAGCCCATGAGGCTCCGCTACCTGTTCGCCCTCCTCCTCGTACTCTTGGTGGGCGCTTTTTTCAGATTCCACCTCCTCCACGAGCTGCCGGGCGGGCTGTTCCCAGACGAGGCCGCCAACGGCCTCGATGTCCTGTCCATGCAGCGCGGGGACGTGCAGCCGTTCTATGAGCGCGGCAACGGCCGCGAGGCGCTCTTCTTCTACCTCCTCTGGGGCAACGTCGAACTGTTCGGGAAAGGGCCGTGGCAGCACCACGCGGTTTCGGCCGGCGTCGGGTTGCTCGCCGTTCTCCTCTGCTTCGCGGTTACGCGCAGGCTCCTGGCCACCCCGGACGGGAAGCCGACGAGCCGCGGAACCTGGGTTGCCCTGCTCGCCGCGTTCCTCATGGCAGTTTCGAGCTGGCACGTTGTTCTCTCGCGGACCGCGTTCCGCGCGAACCTGGTGCCGCTCCTGGCCGGGCTGGCCATATACCTGTTCCTCCGCGCCCGCCAGGCTGAAACGCCGCGCGCCCGCGCTTGGTTCTCGGTCGCCACGGGCGCGGCGTTCGCCGGCGGGCTCTACACGTACATTTCGTTCCGCGTCATGTTCCCGCTGCTCGCCCTCGTTTTGTTCCTCGAGCTCCTCGGCGCGTTGCGCAGGAGCGAGCTCGGCGCAGCGCTGCGGCGCTGGTGGAAACCGTTCCTGTTCGGGTTGCTGTCGTTCGCCATTGTTGTGGCGCCCATTGCGCGCTACTTTTACCAGCACCCCGGAAGCTTCTCGGGCCGCTCCGGCCAGGTCAGCGTGTTCAGCCCCTCGCTGAACGGCGGCCACCTCGCGGGCACCATCGGCGAAGTCTTCCAGCGCTCAGTGCTCGCCTACTTCACCGACGGCGACCTGAACTGGCGGCACAACGTTTCCGGCGAACCGTTCCTCCCAAACCTCGCGAGCCCATTCTTCGGCGGCGCGCTGGTCATCGTCACGCTGCTCGCGGCCTGGTACGTGTTCGCGCCGAACCGGCGCCGCGACTGGGTGCGCTGGGCCCTGCTCGCCGGCTGGTTCTGGTCCATGCTCCTGCCCGTAGTGGCCACGGCCGAAGGCATCCCGCACGGGCTCCGCTCCATTGGCACCATTCCGGCGGTATTCATGCTCGCCGCGCTCGGGCTCTCTGAATCCTACCGGTTCCTCAGCGCATTCATTTCCCGCTCGGGCGCTTCCCGCTTTATTTTACCCGCGGTGGCAGCGGCCTTCCTCTCTGCCGCCGTCTACCAAACCTACAATCTGTACTTCGTCGGCGCGGCGAACTCCCCGGAGTACGCCTACGCCTTCCGTTCGGACCTCACGCCGGTGAGCCGGTACCTCACCGCCCGCTGCCGGAGGGAGGAAACCTACCTCGTGCTCGATAAGTTTTCAGTCCAAACCACCGACTACCTCACCACGGTAGACGCGAGGACAGATCACCCCTGCAACGTCCCCTACCGCCAGGTCGACCCCGAGAACGTTCAGGACCTGTCGGGCCTCAAGTCCGGGGATGAAATCGTCTTTACCCAGTCGAGCGTCTTCGATATACCCCGCTTCAAGCAGCGGCACCCCGAAGCCCGCCTCGTGGTTGAAGCCAGAAACCAATTCACGCAGGCGGTTATGGGCGTCTACCGCATTCCCTAGCATGGCTACCGTAAAGCGCTACCTCCCGCTGATCGCCGTCCTCGCCGTTGCGGTCTTGCTCCGGTTCTACCACCTGACCGCCATTTCGCTCTGGCACGACGAGGCGTTTTCGGCGCTGCTCCCCGGCTACGGGTGGTCTGAAATGTTCTACCGCATCGGCCTCGACGTGCACCCGCCGGTTTACTACGTGCTGCTGAAACTCTGGGGCCAGCTCTTTGACCTGAGCCTGTTTTCGCTCCGCAGCTTTTCGGCCGTGTTCGGGGTAGCCTCGGTCTACATGACGTGGCTGCTCGTGCGCCGCGCGTTTTCCTCCGAGCGGTTCGCGCTCACCGCGGCGCTGCTCGTGGCCGTGAACCCGTTCCAGGCCCAGTACTCGCCCGAAGCCCGGATGTACACGCTCGGGGGCTTCATTGCCCTCGCCGCCGCCTACAGCCTCGTGGTCGCCCTCCAGAACCAGCGGGCGCTCTCGGAGACCGGTCGCATCGGCGCCGCTGACGGCATGCTCCGCGGTTCTCGACGCGCCGCGGCCTTTGGGTACCTCGCGTTCGCGGTCCTGGCCGCCGCCGGTGCGCTGACCCACTACTACCTCCTCTTTACCGACGTCGCGCTCGCGCTCTACGGGCTCGTCTACGCGTGGCGCCACTTCCGCGGCCTCCGCGCGTACCTGCCGCTCGGCTTGAGCTTTCTGCTCTCTGGCGCCCTGTTCCTCCCGTGGCTCAAAGTCTTCCTGTTTCAGCTCAAGCAAGTCGGCGGCGGTTACTGGATTCCGCCCATCAACGTCTGGAGCGTGCCCGAAACCGTTTGGCAGCTGTTCGTAGCCCTGCCGGCCGGCGGCGCCGAGCAGCTCCAGCACCGCGCCTACCTGGCCGGCAGCGTCGCGCTGGTGCTCGTGCTGCTGTGGTTTCTCCGCCGCACCCAGCGAACCGAAAAGTGGCTGCTCGTGTTCTGCTTCCTCGCGCCGTTTGCCGGCG
Organism: uncultured Candidatus Saccharibacteria bacterium; assembly: GCA_964561365.1. Lineage (GTDB taxonomy): Bacteria > Patescibacteriota > Doudnabacteria > UBA920 > UBA920 > CAZLPF01. The sequence continues at coordinate 32,444 of CAZLPF010000001.1, forward strand.
CGCTCGCATTTGCCCTGCTCGCGCACCTCACCGGCAGCAAGAGCTCGGTCTTCCTCGTGCGCTACTTCCTTTTTGCCGCGCCGTTCGGCACCGCCATAGTCGCCGGCTGGCTGTCGCAAATGCGCTTCTGGCGCCTCGCCACCGTGCTCATCGTGGCGTGCGCAGCCCTCGGCACCTACGGCGTGTACCGGTACTGGCACGTGACCGACGTACCGCGCCGGCCCGGCATGGCAGCGGCGTCGAACTTTCTGGCCCAGAACGTCGAGCCGAACCAGCCCGTCGTGCTCGGGACCTCGTTCATGTTCTTCAACTATAAATTCTACAACCGGACGCCGTCCGCACCCGTCCTCTACAGCGGCGGGGTGACGAAGGCTTCGGATATTTCACACTTCGCCGGCAGCGCGCTCCTGACCGACCGCGACCTTTTGCCCGACATGAAAACCGCGGGCAAAAAAGGCGGTACGGTCTGGCTCATTTGGACCTACGCCTTCGGTTCAAACAAGCCCTCTGTTCCGGAAAATTGGAAGCAAGTTTTGGAAAATGAGTACCCGGACGTTCGACCGTACCTGGGGACGAGCGTTTACGTAACCGAGTATAAAGTCCAGTAAATAAGCCAAATTTTGAACGAGCAGCCCTTGACGGGATGCTCGTTTTTTGTTACCTTGAATTCAGGAGGATGCATGATTCCAATCACCCCAATCAGCATCGAGAGCGTGAACCTCGCCATGGCGGCCGTTGGAGCCGTCGCGATTTCCGTGGGAGGCTTTAACACCGAATTGCGGTTTTGGAAACGGCTCGCCGCCGGTACTGCAGGAGTTGTTCTCCTGTTCGTAGTACTGTTCGGCGGTCCCGACCCGCTCGTCTACCGGCTGCTCGAGAGCCGGTGTATCAACGGTCTCTGCCCCGGCATGTGAGCCGGGCTGCTGGCCGTTAAACCAGGAAGCCGGGCCGCACGGCCCGGTGCTCCCCAGCTCACGCCACGGTGGTTCCGTGGAATTTTTTATTTCCCGAAAGAATCGTTCGTAGGTTTTTCATATCCTTGCCGCCGGCGATGATGACCCGGAGCTTGTGTGCGGCTGCGAACTTGGCGGCCGTGGGGTCGAACGGTACGTTTTTGCCCGGCACCCAGCGGGTTCCCGTTATTTTCAGGAACGTTTTCCACGAGGCAGACTCGATCTTCTCGGCGTCCTTAAACGTACGGGGATCTTTCGTGTAAACGTAGTCGACGTTGCTTAAATTTATGACGGTGTGAATGCCGTAAGTCTTCGCGAGCGCCACGGCGACGTAGTCCGTGCTGCGGCCAGGCTTGTAGCCTCCCGCCAAGAGGACGGGCCGCTTCCAGCCGGCGACCCGTTTCCCCGGGTCGGTGACGATGCTCGGGTGCGCGAGGGCGCCGAAGCAGAGGCGTACGAACTCAGCGTGGTACCTGGTCGTGTGAATGCCGAGCCAGTCGAGATCGGCGGACGTGGTCGCCGCTACGTTTTTGAGCGCGGCCTGGAACTGCCGGCAGAGCTTCCCGCCGCCGGTGATGATAATAAACTGATCGCCGCGGCGTGCGCCGCTGCGAATGAGTCCGATAAATTTTTTCAGGAAGTGGACGTCGGGCTCGCCGGTAGGGTTGATGAGTGAGCCGCCGAGGGAGATAACGTAGCGCTGGTTCGTGTTCATTTCGGGGGTTCGGTTACTGGCAGAGATGAGCTGGCGGTCGTGGCCGTCTCGGGGGCGGGCGGGATGACCGGCTCCAGCGGCGAGCGAGCGGCGCACGGGCTGCCGCGGGGGCAGGCGTAGGCCCGGCCGGGTATGCGGAGGTCGAGGTAGGACAGGGTGGCGAAGGTGGCGGGATCGAGCTGCCGGACGAGCTCCTGGAGGTTTTCGGCGGCGACCGCCAGGTCCACGGTACGGTCGAGCACGACCGCGTACCCGCTCGAGAGCGTGAGCAGGAAGCTCTCGGAGCTGCTCGAGAGCCGGACGGCGGTAACGCGGCCGGCTGCGGCCGGTTCTACCGCCACGATGGCAGCCTCGGCAGCGCCGAGGGCTTCGCCCGGCGCCACCGTGTCCCCCACCCGCGCCGGCAGCGCGGCGCCGAGCAGCTCGGGGGCGAGCGCCAGCTGCGGGGTGGCGGTGGCCGGGGTGCCGCTCGGTATGAGCTCGACGGCGGTCCCGTCGGTGGCTACGAGCCAAACGCCTTCCGTTGATTTCAGCGCGAAGCGCTCCCGGCGCTCGGTGAGGCGGACGTTCAGGCGGTTCGGCCAGCGGCGCGTGACGTGGACCGAGGCGACGGCGGGCACGTCGCGCTCGATAGCCTTCGCGAGCGCGCCGGTTCTGACGAAGGCCAGGTTCCGAGCCTGGAGCGCATGGGTGCTCAGGTAGCGCTCGGCGCTGCCGTTCGCCGCGCCGACCGAAGCGGTTTTTCCAGCCGAGACGTCTACCCCGCGCACCGTGAGGGGATTTTCAAAAAATGTAAAGTACCCGGCCGCGGCCAGTACGAGCCCGGCCAGGAGGTAGCCGAGCGCCCGCCGGGCCCGGTTCGGCTCAGCCGGGGCGCGGCGGTAGGAGCGGCTGCGCCCGAGCTGCTGCTGGAAGCGGGGGCTCGAGAATCGAACTTTCGAGCCGGCGGCGCTCACGGTTTCGGCCCCCCGCGGCGGCAGAGGAGCTCGGCTGCGCGCATGGGCTCGGCCATGATTTCACGGACCGCAATTTCGAGCTCGTCTCCCGGACGTCCGGCCATGAGGACGCCGGCGCCCGGCGGCAGCATATTTTGGAGAACCCGGCCGGCTTCGTCGGCCCGTTCAAAGGTAACGACGCGCTCAGGCTTGAGGCCCGCCGCTACGGCTGCGTCTGCCGCGTCTCTGCCGCGGCTTCCCACAGCGAGCAGGCGGTCAACCGAAGCTCCGGCCAGGAGCCTGCCGGCCGCGCCCGGATCGCCGGTGTCGCCGACAACCGCGATGCGGTACCCTGCGCCCCCCCGCGTGAGCAGCTCGAGCGATTCTCTGAAGCTCTCGGGGTTCGTGTTTGCGGTGTCGTCGATTATGAGTGACCGCTTTATGCCGGGCAAAGTGCTCTGGCGCCCGGGCAGCGCCCGGAGCTGGCGGAGGCCTTTTTCGGTCAGGTCGGGCGAAAGCTGCAGTGCTTCGGCTGCTGCGGCGCCGGCGAGCACGGCGCGGGTAAACGAGGGGGCGGGCGAGCGGAGCGGGAGCGTCATGGTCAGGTTCTCGCCCGTGACCGTGAGGTCGGATCCCGAGGCCGCGCCGCGCACGGAGTCTTTTTTCCCCGTGCCGTAGGTCGCAATACGCCTGTCTTTTGATTGTTCACCCGGCACGGTTGCCTCGCCATTCGCAATCAGTACCCCATGTTCCGGCAGGTGTTCGCTGAGCCGCTGGAGTTCGGCGAACGGATCAGAACTTTCTGGGCTCAGCGGCTCTGGGGCGGCTCCGAGCGCGGTGACCACGAGGCAGCGGATTTCGCAGGTGTCGAGGACCGCTGAAACCGCGGCTGCGCTCGGCGGCACCTCGAAAACGAGAGCCGCGGGGTAGCCGGAGAGGTTCAGCGCGCGCAGGTAACCGCGGGCTGCGGCGAGTACCCAGCCGAGCGGCGTTTCCGGTACCCGCGCCTCGCCGAGCGCCAGCGCGTAGAAGCCTTCGCTCCAGGGAGCTTCGCTGTCCTGCGCGCGGGTATGGTGCGAGAGCGAGAGCGCGGCCAAGACGCCCGAGGCGGCCGTTGATTTCCCCGCGCTGCCGAAGACGGCAACGGCAATGGGCCGCCGCTCCCGGCAGGCGGCGCGCGCGGCGGCGCGGACGAGGCTTCGGGCGAACACGGCCGGCCTCCCTAGGGCTTTCCGCCGCGGGGCGTGAGCGTATCTTTGCCGACGTAGGGGCGGAGCACCTCGGGCACCGTGACGCTGCCGTCCGCGTTCTGAAAGTTTTCGAGTATGGGAATGAGGATGCGGGGGCTGGCCACCGCGGTGTTGTTGAGGGTGTAGACGTGGCGGAGCTTCCCGTCCGCGGCGCGGTAGCGGATGTTCAGGCGCCGCGCCTGCCAGTCGGTGAGGTTCGAGTCTGAGTGCGTTTCGCCGTAGCTCTTCTTGCTCGGCATCCACGTTTCAATGTCGTACATTTTGTACTTGCCCGCGCCCATGTCGCCGGTGGCTATGTTGAGCACGCGGTACGGGAGCTGGAGGTCTTCGAGCACCTCCTGGGCAATTTCCCGCAGCCCCTCGAGCCACTGGTCGGACTCGGCCACGTCGGCCTTGCAGAGGATGACCTGCTCGACCTTCATGAACTCGTGGACGCGGTAAATACCCTTCGTGTCCTTACCGTAGCTGCCGACCTCCCCGCGGAAGCACGGCGAAATGCCGCAGAGCTTCAGGGGAAGATCTTTCTCCTCGAGCACCGCGCCCTCGTAGTAGGCCAGGAGGTTCGGTTCGGAGGTCCCGGAAAGGTAGCGCGGTTCGTGGGCTTCCACGCCGTCGCCGCTGACCACGCGGAACTGGTCGGCGCGCCCGAACGGGAAGTGCCCGCTGCCGAAGAAGGCGAAGGCGCGGGTGAAGACCGGCGGGGCCATGAGCGTGAAGCCTTTGGCCTGGAGCTTCTTGAGCGCGTGCCACAGCACCCCGTAGTGGAGCAGCACCGCCTCGTTCTTCAGGTAGTAGCCGCGGAAGCCCGCGGTCTTTACCCCGGCTTCGGTGTCGAGCAGGTCGAGCGCCGTGGCGAGCTCGACGTGGTCTTTCGGCGTGAAGTCGAATTTCGTGGGAACCTCGGCTACCTTGGCGGCGTCTTTCGGGTCGACGCGGCCGGTTTTGGGCGACCAGTAGCTCCACGGCACGTTCGAGCGTTCGTCCGGCCCCACCGGCGTTTCCGTGCTCGGAATGTTCGGGACCAGGTACATGAGCTCGCCGTAGCGCTCTTCGACGGGTTTGAGCTGCGCGTGGATTTCGTCGGCGCGGCGGTCAACCTCCTTCATTTCGAGGAGCTTGGCCTGCTTGTCCTCGCCCCCGAGCCCCGGCAAGATCTTCGAAGCCTGGTTCTTGCTGGCCTGGAGGCTTTCGATTTCCTGGGTTAGGGTTCGCCGCCGCTGGTCCAAATCTAAAAGTTCGCCGAGGTCGAGGTCGATGCCTTTCTTCTCTACGGCGTCACGGACGGCAGCTTCATTTTCGCGGATGAATTTGATGTCGAGCATATCGGTACAGCGTTAGCTTACTGCTGAGAGGGCGGCTTCGGCAATCTCGCGGTCGCCGGGGAGAAACTCGTGGCTACTCAAATCAGAGCGGGAGACGAACTTCAGTTCGGAAACCTTCGGGTCGAGGCCGACCTGGGGTTCGCCTGAGGCGACCTCGCAGCGGTAGCCGAGGAGTATGACGTGCATCTCACCGCCGTCTTTCCGCTTCCAGGTGGTGTGCTCGAGCTTCGGGAGGAGCTGGACCGCCCGCACGGTGACGCCGGTTTCCTCGAGCGCCTCGCGCTCCGCGGCCCGGGCCGGGTCTTCGCCGTACCCGATTTTCCCGGCCGGTAGCTCCCACCGGCCGTCGGCGTCCGGTATGGCGGTGTCGCGCCGTTTGGAAATGAGAATTGTTCCGTCCCGCACGACCGCGGCGACTGCCACGGCGACCTGCGTGCGTTCGCCGCCGCGAAAGGCGGCAATGCCGGCGCGGACTTCGTCGGCCACCGTTTCAATGCAGTCGTAGCTCGCGATTTCTTCGCCGCTGACCCAGGCCGCGTCGGTGAACGAGCCCGGCTCCGGCGTCACCTCACCGCCCGCGTAGGCGGCGGCCATCTTCACGCAGACCACCGGCACGCCGTCCGGCCGAACGAAGGCAATGCTCCTGAGGTACCTGAATTCTCCGGCGAGCTCGACGCCCGCTTCCTCGCGGGCCTCTCGCCGGCAGAGCGCTTCCACCGCGTTATCGAAGTCGAGCACGTCGCCGTTGAAGCGCGTCGGGTTCTTGAGGTCGAGGCTCGACCACTCCATCTTGCCGCCGGCGAGCCCCCACTTGCCGGGGTGCGTGACTTCGCGCTCGTGGCGCTTCAAGATGAGCGATCGGCCGTCGTCTTTGCGGACAATGACCACGGTGGCGACGAAGTAGAACAGCTTGTGCTGCTTGGCCTTCTCGAGCGAAATTTCGGTGGCGTGAGGCATGGGTTTGCTACCAGTTGAGCTGCTTGGCAATGGCGTCGAAGGCGATGCGGCGGTGGTTGTAGCGGTGGTTTTCTTCTTCGGTGAGCTCTTCGTAGTACTTGCCGAGCTCGGGGAGCGTGAACAGCCGGTCCCACGGGTACCCTTCCGTCGAGTCGCCCCCGTAGCGGTTATCGGTGAGCTGGCCGACGATGATACCCTCGGCGGTAATGGTCTTGGTGCCGTCGGCGTAGGCGAGAACCGCCCGCAGCTGCGCCTGGCGCTCCCCTTCGGGAATAGCCTTCACCTTTTCGTGGATGAATTGGTCGTAGTGCGCGTCGTGCTTGCCGCGCCCGTCCCAGCGTTTCGTATGAACGCCGGGCTCCATATGGTAAAAAGGGATCTCAATGCCGCTGTCGTCGGCGAGCGTCGGCAGTCCGCTTATGCGCTCGTAGTGCTCCGCCTTGTGGCGGGCGTTCTCCTCGAAGGTTGCGTAGGGTTCGTGGACGTCTTCGGTGATGCCGACGTCGCCGAGGCTCACGAGCTCGAGGCTCGGGTAGCGCATCGCGAACTGGCGGTAGTCGCCGAGCTTGCCCCGGTTGAAGGTGGCGAGGAGGACGCGCACGGCTACTCCCCTGCCCCGTAGAGCGGGAAGCGCGCGGTCAGCCTCCTGACCTTTTCGCGCGGGCCGAACACGAGCACGCCGAAGTGCTCGACCTCTGACAGGTCTTTCTTGCCGGTTTGCTCTACGACTTTTTTATCGCTCGTTGTTTCGATCATCTCGCGGGTGAACTCGGCCACCTCGAGGCCCGCGGCCTTGGCCTCGGCGGCGAGCTGCTGGATGTCTGCGCTCGAGTCCGCCTGCTTGATCATGATGGCGTGCTGGATGTTCAGCTTGATGCGCTTTTTGTCTTTCGTTTCTATTTCGTCCTTCATGAGCAGGCGGCGGCCGCTCCGCGCGCCGAAGGCGGCGTTCAGGTGCGCCACCGTGTTCAGCTCCTGCCAGGGCTCGAGCTTTGCGCCGCGGTTTATGAGCGCTACGGCCTCGCTGCCGCCGGTCTTTTTGCCGTCGCCCGCGCCGCGCATGTGGGGGAAGGTCACGGTTTCGCGGATGGACTTGTTCATGAGGAAGGCGAAAAACCGTTCTGACATGCCGAAGCCGAAGGCCGGCGGCATGCCGTACTCGAGCGCGGTGACGAAGTCTTCGTCGAGCATCTGGGCCTCGGCGTCGCCCTGGGCCCTCAGGCGCATCTGCTCTTCAAAGCGGGCGCGCTGGTCGTCGGCATCGTTGAGCTCGGCGAATGCGTTGCAGAGCTCTGACCCCCCGGCCACGACCTGGAAGCGCAAGACTTTGCGCGGGTTGCCCGGGTCGCGCTTCGAGAGCGGCGAAATATCCACGGGGTGGCCGGTCAGGAAGCACGGCTGCACGAGCTTGGGCCGTACCGTGCGCTTGTAAATGGCGTCAATGAGCCGGCCGGAGCCCAAAGAACCGGTATCCGGCACGCCGAGGGTGGCAGCTTTCGCGCGGAGCTCCTGCAGCCCAGCGGTATTGAGGTCAACTCCCGCGTGTTCCCGGAGCAGGTCGAAGTAGTCCAAGCGCGGGAACGGTTTCGACCAGTCTATTTCGCTGCCTTCGTACTTCGTGACAGCAGCTCCGCAGACCTTGGCGACGATTCCTTTGAAGAGCTCCTCGGTCAGGCGCATGCCGTCCTCGTGGTCGGCGAAGGCCCAGTAGAACTCCACGTCGTCGTACTCTTGGAGGTGGTCGCGGTCCATGCCCTCGTTGCGGAACAGACGGCCGATCTCGAAGATCTTGTCGTAGCCGGCCACGAGCAGGCGCTTTAGGGCCAGCTCGAGGGAAATGCGGAGGTAAAAATCTTCGCCGAGGGCGTTGTAGTGGGTAATGAAGGGCTCGGCGTCGGCGCCCCCGGGAATGTGCTCGAGCACCGGCGTCTGGACCTCGAGGAAGCCGCGCGAGACGAGGAAGTTCCGCACGGTCTGCCAGAAGACGTTCTTTTTTACGAAGAGGTCTTTGACGTCGGGGTTCATGAGGATGTCGAGGTAGCGCTGCCGAAGGCGCGTTTCTTCGTCGGCTAAACCGAAGTATTCGGCCGGCAGTGGCCGGAGGGCTTTGCCGAGCACAATCACGGTCTTGGCTTCGAGCGAGCGCTCCCCCGTTTTCGTCAGCGTGGTTTGGCCGGCGGCTTCCACGAAGTCCCCTGCGTCGAGCGTCTCGACGAGGAGCTTAAAGGCTTCAGTCCCGACGTTCTCTTCTCGAACGAGCAGCTGCAGTTTGCCGGTACCGTCGTCAATGTGGGCGAAAGCGAGCTTTCCCATAACCCGGATGCTTCGCACCCGGCCGGCGAGGGTAAGATTTTTGCCCGCGAGCGCATCAAATTTTTCAAGCACCTCGCGAATTTCGTGGTCGCGGTTCGTGTGCGCCGGGTACAGCGGCACGCCGGCTTCCCCAAGCTTTTTCAGCTTGCCGCGCCGCACGTTCATGATGTCGTCGAGCCGTTCAGACATGGCCGCATTGTACCAAAAAAATCGGCCTTACCGAAGCCTAATTTTGCACAGGTGACCAATCTATGGTCTGATAAAAACCTGGCACGCGAAAGCCTAAAAAGCTAGAATGACACGATAGTCCAAAAGGCTATCACCGCAAATTCCAAATTCGCAGGGGGATAGTCTTATGGAACTCTTGAGATTTTACCGTCGAACCGCGTTCGATTCATCGTACGCAAAACAGATACTCGCCGCAGCGTCGTCTCGGCTCGGTCGCAATCTCGGCAGGCGCCTCGAAACCGAAACCTGCTTCTACGTTGGGCTGAAAGGCCCGATCACCGGCGGCAGGATCGCAAACCTCCACTGGCTCCTAAGGCAAACTTTCGATCGTGACGGTTTTGGGGAACGTTCGTTCCTCGGACGCGGCACGTTCAATCTCGAAGTTGGGCCACGCCTCAACTTCGTCTCGGCGTTCTCTTCGAACGCCACGAGCATTTGCCGCCGGTGCGATCTGCATGAGGTCTACCGCCTTGAACGGTCGATCCGTTTCGGTCTCGAAGTAGAACTGTCTGAAACGGAATCCGACGCGTTCCTGGGACCTCTCCACGACCGCATGACCCAGCAGCGTTACCTCGCCCCCCTCACTACCTTTGAGCAGGCCTTTACCGTTGAACCGACCTACTACGTCCAGCTCATCGAACAAGGAATGCCGGCCCTCGAGGCTCTGAACCAGAGGCTCGGTTTGGCCTTCGACGACCAGGACTTGGAACTTTGGTACGGTCTGTTCGTAAACGTACTGAAACGAAACCCGACGAACGTCGAACTGTTCCAAATCGCCCAGGCGAACTCGGAGCATTGCAGGCACTGGTTCTGGAAAGGCCTGCATGTCATAGATGGCGTGGCCATGACGGAATCGCTCATGGACATTGTCCGTTCGACCATGAGGCCCGGCCGCGAGAGTTCGCTCGTGTCGTTCCACGACAACAGCGCTACGTCTCGCGGCTACAAAACGTGCATTTGGACACCCACGAACGTGGTCGGACCCGGTCCGTACCAATTCGTCGAGTTACTCCTCCACCACATCGTTTCCGCTGAAAGCCACAACCACCCCTCAATGATTGAACCCTTCGAGGGGGCGGCCACGGGCGTCGGCGGCGAGCTCCGCGACCGCATGGGAGCTGGCCGCGGCAGCGTTCCGATTCTCTCGTTCGCCGGATACTGCACGGGCAACCTGCAAATCCCCGGCTCCCAAATGCCGTGGGAAGTGGGCAGCCTGCCGCACCCGGCCACGGCCGCTTCGCCCCTCGAGATTGCCATACGCGCGAGCGACGGCGCTTCTAACTACGGCAACTGCTACGGCGAGCCGGTCACCTTGGGGTTCTTTCGGACCTTCGGGGAAACCGTCTCGGGCGAGCACCGCGCCTGGTTCAAGCCCGTGGTCTACGTCGGGGGCATCGGCACCATTCAGGCAGAGCACGTCGAAAAAGGCGCGCCCGAACCGGGCATGGCCATCGTGCTCCTCGGCGGGCCCGGCTACCGCATTGGCGTCGGCGGGGGCGCGGCGAGTTCGATGCACGCGGGACAGAACACCGCGGCGCTCGACTTCGCCTCGGTCCAGCGCGGCGACCCGGAAATGGGAAGCCGTACCCGCGGCGTCATCCGGGCCTGTGTAAACCTCGGCAGCAGAAACCCCATTGTCGCGGTTCATGATTTAGGGGCCGGCGGGACCTGCAACGCCATTCCTGAAATTGCCGAACCGCTCGGCGCGCTCGTCGATCTCGCGAAAATCCCGATCGGCGACCCGAGCCTTACTGACCTCGAAGCCTGGGGCAACGAAGCCCAGGAACGCATGGTCGTTTGCGTCACCGAAGGTGGCCTGCAAATCCTCATCGCAATCTGTGAGCGTGAAGGCTGTCCGTTCGCGGTAGTGGGAACCATTACCGCCGGCGGTCAGTTTGTGCTTGAAGGTGAGGACGGTACGCCCATCGTAGATCTGCCGCTCGAACGGATTCTTGGGAATCTCCCGGCGAAACGCTTCGAACACACCACCATTCTCCAGGGCCACGAGCCGTTCGTGCTGCCAGCCGGTACCACGGTGCGGCAGGCGCTCGATCTCGTGCTCCGCCTACCGTCCGTAGCTTCGAAGCAGTGGCTGGCCAAAAAGGTCGACCGCAGCGTCGGGGGCCTCGCTGCCCAGCAGTCGTGCGTCGGTCCCTTCCACCTGCCGCTTTCCGGCTACACGGTTCGGGCCAACGGCTTCTTAGGCAAAACCGGGCAGGCGGCAAGCATCGGCGAGCAGCCCATTGTGGGCCTCGTCAATGCTGAAGCTATGGCCCGCCTTGCCCTCGCCGAAGCCTTGCTGAATATGGCAGGCGTGTATGTCGAGGACGGGTCTACGGAAGCAATCAACTGCTCGGCGAACTGGATGTGGCCAGCTAAAAAGCCAGGCGAAGGTGCCCGGCTGTACTTGGCTGCCCGCGCCCTCCGGGACGCAATGCTCGGGTGCGGCGTTGCCATCTCTCGCGGCAAGGACAGTTTGACCATGGCGGCAACGACCGAAGGCCCGTCCGGGCCTACGGTAGTGAAAGCCCCGGGCCAGCTCGTCTTAACGGCAGAGGCGGCCGTACCCGACGTCTCGCGAAAGGTGACCCCGGACCTGAAGTCCGCCGGTAACCTGCTCTACCTCGTCGAGCTCCCCGGCGGCCAACAGCGCCTCGGAGGTTCGGCCCTCGCTCAAGTTTTCGGCCAGGTCGGCAACGAGACGCCGGACGTTGAAAGTCCGGCCGATCTTCGGACCTTGTTCGAAACGCTGCAGCGGCTCGTGGGTTGCGGCTTTGTCGCCTCGCTCCAAGACCGGAGCGACGGTGGCACCATTGTCGCGCTCCTCGAAATGGCCTTTACCGGCGGTTTCGGGCTGGACCTTTCGTTCAGCGGAGCGGAGGGCAACCCCTTCCCCGCCCTGTTCAACCAAGAGCCCGGAGTCATTATTGAGGTCGAGCCAGGCTGCCTTTCGGCCGCTGAAGCCCTGCTCAAGACAGCCGGCCTACCGTATACGTTCCTCGGGACGGTCGCAGATCGGGGCGAAAACGTTACGGTCTGCTACAACGGCGGTACGCTCATCGACGAGCCTATGGTTAGTCTCCGGGCAGTGTGGAGCGAGACGAGCTACCAGCTCGAGCGGCTGCAGCAAAATCCTGCCGCGGCAGAAGAAGAGCGGAACGTAACGCGAAACCTCGTAGTGCCTCCGTTCGTGAACCTCGCGTTCGACCCCTCCTCCCCTGTCCGGACGTTCTGCGGCCAGCTACCGAAAGTGGCGGTCATCCGCGAAGAAGGCACGAACGGCGAACTCGAAATGGCCGCGGCGCTCGGTGCCGCAGGCTTCGAGGTTTGGGACGTCGCCATGCGAGACCTTGAAGCCGGGTTGGTCACCCTCGACCAGTTCCGCGGCATCGTGTTCGCCGGCGGCTTCAGTTTTGCCGACGCGCTCGACTCCGCCAAGGGCTGGGCCGGCGTAATTCTGTTCAACGGCCGGCTCGCCGAGCAGTTCGACCGGTTCTTCAAGAACCAGAGCAAGTTCTCGCTCGGGGTCTGTAACGGCTGCCAGCTCATGGCTCTGCTCGGGGTCGTACCCGGGCTCAACCTGACTGAAGAACGGCAGCCCCGCTTCATTCACAACCGCTCCGGGCGGTTTGAATCTCGCTTCACCTACGTCCGCATCCTAACGAGCCCGAGCCTCATGCTCCGTGGCATGGAGGGTTCGGTACTCGGCACCTGGGTGGCTCACGGCGAAGGCCGCCTCCACCTTCCGGATGACGATGGCTCGCTTATGCAGCGTATCGGCATGCAGGAGCTCGCTCCCCTGCGCTACGTTGATCCGAGCGGCAGCCAGACCGAGGCCTACCCCTTCAACCCGAACGGGAGCCCCGGGGGCGTTGCCGCACTCTGTTCGCCCTGCGGCCGGCACCTGGCCATGATGCCGCACCCTGAGCGCAGCTACCAGCTGCGCCAGCTCCCCTACGTGCCGGACGGCTGGTCACCGGACATGACCGGACCGTGGCTCAGGATGTTCCAAAACGCCTACCACTGGTGCCTCGCGCACTAGCTGTACGGCGAACTACCAACAACGAAAAGCGCCCCCCGCAATGTGCGGAGGGCGCTTTCTGATATTGCTAATCGATCGATAAAATTTCGTAAGCCACTTCGCCGGACGGCGCCTGAACGGAAAACTTTTCGCCGTTCTTTCGGCCGATCAAAGTTTTGCCCACGAGGCTCTCGTTCGAAATGCGCCCTTCCTTGGGGTTCGCCTCGTTGCTGCCGACGATGGTGTAGGTCTTGTCTACCCCGCCGACCTTCACGTGGACGGTGGAGCCGACCGTGACGGTGGAGCGGTGGGTGGCGGCGGTGATAATCTCCGCGTTCTTGACCATCTCCTCAATTTCTTGGATTCGGCCCTCGATGAAGCTCTGCTCTTCGCGGGCCTGGGCGTAGTCGGCGTTCTCGGAAAGGTCCCCGTGCGCCGCCGCCTCACGGATGCGTTCGATGATTTCCGGTCTGCGGACGTTGACGAGCTGCTTGAGCTCCTCGGAGAGCTTCTCGAGGCCCTCTTGGGTGAGCAGGTACTTCTTGGACATATCAAATTTATGTACTGGTAGGAGGGCCGCCGGTGTTGCTGCCTATTCTAATGAAACCCCCGGGGTCGGTCAAGCTTAGATATCCAGGTTGCGGACGAGCTTGGCGTGGGCGGTAATGAAGCGTTTTCTCGGGGCGACCTCGTCGCCCATGAGCGTCTGGAAGATTTCCGAGGCTCTCTCGGCGTCCTCGGCCATGACTTTAAGCATGACCCGGTTTTCGGGGTCCATGGTCGTTTCCCATAGCTGTTCGGGGTTCATTTCCCCCAAGCCCTTGTAGCGCTGGATGGCGTAGCGGGCGCCGTTCTCGGCCACGCCCCCCTCGGCTTCCCCAGCTTCGGCTTCAGCATCTGCGGCCTCGGCTGCAGGTTCGGCTTTCGCCTTGCCTTTGGCCACCGCCCGAGCGGCTTTCTTTTCTCCGGCCTCGGCGAGGAGTTCTTTGAGCACCTCGGTCTTCTCGTCGTCGCTGAAAGCGTACTGGAAGCTTTTGCCGACCTGGACGCGGTAGAGCGGCGGCTGGGCAATGTAGAGGTGGCCGTTCTTTATGACGTCGGGAAAGTAGCGGTAGAAGAGCGTGAGCAGGAGGGTGCGGATGTGCGCGCCGTCCACGTCAGCGTCGGTCATGATGATGATCCGGTGGTAGCGGAGCTTGCCCATGTCGAGGAGGTCGCCCACGCCGGTACCGAGGGCAATGACGAGGTTCTTGATTTGCTCGCTCGAGAGCATCTTGTCCAGGCGCGCGCGCTCGACGTTCAAAATTTTACCGCGGAGCGGCAGAATGGCCTGGAAACGGCGGTCGCGGCCCTGCTTAGCCGAGCCGCCGGCGCTGTCGCCCTCGACAATGTAGAGTTCGGAGAGCGAGGGGTCGGACTCGGCGCAGTCCGCGAGCTTGCCCGGCAGCGCGAGGCCGTCGAGCACGCCTTTGCGAATAACGCTGTCGCGCGCCGCGCGGGCAGCTAAGCGGGCCTTGGAGGCCAGGATCGCGCGCTCGACTATTTTGGCGGCGTCCTGCGGGTGCTCTTCTAAGTAAATTTCCAGCTGCTCGGAGACGACCTGCTCAACGGCGGTGCGGACCTCGGGGTTGCCGAGCTTGGCCTTGGTCTGGCCTTCGAACTGCGGGTTCGGCAGCTTGACCGAGACAATGGCCGAGAGCCCCTCGCGCATGTCTTCGCCGGTGAGCTTGTCGGAGTCCTTCATGTAGCCGTTCTTGGTGGCGTAGCCCCCGACCACGCGCGAGAGCGCGGTCCGGAAGCCCGTGACGTGCATGCCGCCCTCGGGGTTCGAGACGTTGTTGGCGTACGAGAGGATGCGCTCCTCGAAGTCGTCGGTGTACTGGAGCGCCACCTCGACCTGCACGTCGCCCACGGTCTTGCCGAGGTAGGTTGCCTGCGAGCGGACCTTCTTGTTGCGGTTGATCTGCTTCAGGTACGAGAGAATGCCGCCCTCGAAGTAGTACTGGTAGGTCAGGCGCTCGCGTTCGTCGGTAATGATGAAGTGGAGGTTCTTCGTCAGGTAGGCCTGGCTGCGCAGGTGCTCGAGGACGGTGCTGAATTTGAACTTTACGGTCTCGAAGATGCTCTCGTCCGGGTAGAACGTGATGCTCGTGCCGTGCTGGATTACGTCCTTCGGCCCGACCTTGCCTACGACCTTCACGGGACCCTGCGGCTTACCGACTTTGTAGCGCTGCTCGTATACTTTGCCGTCCCGCCTGACCTGGGCGGTCAGGTTCGTCGAGAGCGCGTTCACCACGCTCGCGCCGACGCCGTGGAGGCCGCCGGAGACCTTGTAGCCGCTCGCCTCGCCGCCGAACTTGCCGCCGGCGTGGAGCACCGTCAGCACGGTTTCGAGGCCCGACTTCTTGGTCCCCTTGTGCACGTCTACGGGAATGCCGCGGCCATTGTCGTCCACGGTGACGCCGCCGTCTTCGCGGACGGTGACCCAAACCCGGTCGGCGTGGCCGGCCATGGCTTCGTCGACTGAGTTGTCGACGATTTCCCATACGAGGTGGTGGAGGCCGGTTTCCGAGGTCGAACCAATGTACATGCCCGGACGTTTCCGGACCGGTTCGAGCCCCTCTAAAACCGTGATATTTTCCGAGCTGTAACCGCCCGCTTTCTTGTCTTTGTCTGCCATGGCCTTTTTAGACGTAATTCAAGGAAAAATCGGGAGGATATACCTACCGAATTTTACCTTACCTAAGAGGAAAATTTGCTCTCAATCTTACCTGATTTCTGCCCCTAATTCCTGCTGTAATTGTAGCACGATTGCGCTGTAAATTCCAGCGACTTCGGCGTCGGTTAGGGTGCGGTTTTTAGCCCGAAAAACCACGCGGACGCCGAGGTTTTTTTGACCGCGCTCGGCCAGGTTTCTGTGGAATGTTTCGGTGCTCGCGGCGTGGGCAAAGTACGGCGCGTCGAAGACATCGACGGACTCAATGAGGCCGCTCACCGGCTTAACGGTTTCGGCAATGCGCTCCCACGGCAGCCCAGACGGTACGATGATCGAAGCATCCCGGGCGATGCTCGGGTACTCGGGGTAGCTTTGGAACGTGGCATCCCGGGTGAGCTCGCCGAGGGCCTCGAGGAACAGCTCGCCGCTCGCGACGCTGCCGGTAATGTCGAACCGTTCACCGATGTCGGGCGAAACCACCTTGCAGGTGCCAATGGCAGTGTTCCCGGCCACCACGTCAGCGTAGCCTTCGCGCGGCTCGAAGCGGAGGCCGCGGATGCCGAGGTGTCCGAGCAGGCCGACGACGTCGCCCTTCAGCTGCGAAAGCAGCAGCTCTGGGGCGTCGGCCCTGCCGAAGCGGACGAGCGCGGCGACGCGGCGTTCCTGCTCGAAGCCCTCGAACTCGCGGGCGAGCTCGAACAGGGACAGGCGCGGCGCGTGCCGCTGGTTCAGGTTCACGTTGTTGAGGAGCGGGGCGAGCGCGTGCCGTTTTAAGAGCTCATGCTCGCGGCTCAGGGGGTTGTCGATGCGTACGTAGGCGGCCGGGTCCGCGCCGAGCTTCAGGACGTCGGCCTCGGAAACGAAACTGTAGTTGTGGACTTCGCGGTAGCCGAACGACACGAGCCGGTCCTGTACGCGCTCGTTCAATTCGCCGATCGGGTCCGCCTCCGGCGCCCGGAGCATGGGCAAGGGGCGGGGCGAGAGCTTGTTGTAGCCGCGGAGCTTCATGACCTCTTCGGCAATGTCGCTCGCGTCCTTCACGTCGCGGCGCCACCACGGCGGGGCAACGCTAACGGCCGCCGCGGCCCCGCGACCAGTGACCTTGTGCGGGAGCATGAGTTTTTTGAGGCTGCCGGAAACTTCCGCCGGAGCCACGGAAACGCCGAGGAGGTTCGAAAGCGTGGCGATGCTCGCCGAAACCCGCGGCTGCGGCTGGGGCTTTTGGCCCGCGCTGCCGAAGGCTACCGGGACCGCGCCGGCGTGGGCTACGAGCAGCTCGAGGGCCGCCGCGAGACCGACGTCGGGCAGCTCCTGGGGCAGCCCGACCTCGTGGTTGGCCGCGCCGGCTTCGGTGCGCACCCCGAGCGCCCTCGTGGTGCGGCGAATTCCCGTCGGCTCGAAGTTCGAGGCGACGAGCACGATTTCGGTGGTGGCCGGTTCGACCCCGGTGTGGAGGCCGCCCATGATGCCCGCGACGTCGAGCGCCCGGCGCTCGTCGGCAATAACAACGGTTTCTGAATCCAGCTCGTAGCGTTTTTTGTTGAGCAGCTCAATGGGCTCACCGGGCCTGGCGTAGCGCACGACCATTTTCTCGCCGAGCTTGCTGCGGTCGAAGGCGTGGAGCGGCTGGCCCCAGAGCTGGGTGACGTAGTTGGTAACGTCGACGACGTTGCTGATCGGCTTGATGCCGAGCCGCACGAGCGCCTCGCGGATGAACGGCGGGCTGTCGCCGACTTTGACGCTCGAGAGCACCACGGCGCGGTGCTGGCGGCAGGCTTTCTTGGACTCAATGGTCACCGGGTACCTCGGGAGCTTCGCGAGGTTTTTCGGGAGCGCCGGTTCCGCGGCTTTCAGCGTTCCGCCGGAAATGGCCGCGAGCGCACGGGCGAAACCGACGTGCGAGCGCAGGTCGGGGCGGTTGGCCGGGAGGCTGACGTCGACGACCCAGTCGCCCGGCGGGTAGATTTCGGACAGCGGTTTTCCGAGCGGCGTCTTTTCCGGCAGAACGTGGATGGCGTGGTCGGTATCCGTTTCGGCCAAGCAGAGCTCGAACGCCGCGCAGATCATGCCCTGGCTCTCGACCCCCCGGATGGCGGCGCGCTCGAGCACGGAGGGCCCGGCGGCCGGGTCCCGCACGCTCCGCGGAACCGTGCTGCCGGGGCGGGCGAGCGCCACGACCTGGCCTACTTTGAGGTTCGTACCCCCGCAAACCACCGGGTAGACAGTTTCGCCACCGAGGTCGAGCGACGCGACCTTCAGGCGGTCGGCGTTCGGGTGCGGCTCGAGCTTCGTTACCCGCGCGCTGAAAATGCCCGAGAGGTCGGCGCCGGCGGGTGTTACCGACTCAACCTCGGTCAGGTGCGCGGTTACGGTTTCGGCGAGCTCGTTCGGGGCTACGCGGAAGCTCGCGAGGGATTTGAGGATATGGTAGGAAAATTTCATATCGGTACCGTGTCGGTCCGGCGCGGGCCGAACGGGGAAGGTCAGTAGTTCTGGCAGCCGTCCTCTGAGCAGCGCACGCCCGTGGTTCCGGCCGACGGGTTCTGGAGTTCGGCGGTGAGCGTGAAGCTGTCGAGCTTGGTGCTCACCGTGTAGGCGTAGTCCTTTCCGCTCGTGGGGTCTTTCGGCAGGGAGGAAATGAACTTCGGTACGAGGTCAGACTTGTAACGGTCGGCACTCGGAAACATGAACGGCACCTCGGCGTCGGGGTCGGTCGTGCTCGCGGCCTTCGTCTGGCTGTAGAGGAGGAGGGCGCCGCGGAGGGTGTCGAGGTCGGCGCGGCGTCGCTCGTCGGCGAGGTCTGCCTCCTGGGTATCGAGGTACTTCTGGGCCTGCGCGGCTTTAATTTTAATGAGCTGGCCTTGGGTTTCGCTCTGGAAGGTGACCTGGAAGTCCTTGCCCCCCGAGAGGACCTGGTAGCCGTAGACGTACGGGTCTTTGTTCACCGGGTCCTGGGCGTTGACCGCGACTTTCAGGAACGGCTTGACCTTGGCGTACGCGTCTGTGAAGGTTTTTACGTTCGGGTAGCTGCCGTGGTTCTGCTTGTAGCGGACGATGCCGACCGCCACGGTTGTTACCGCGTTGCTCCGGCGCGTGTCGCGGTCCTGCTTGGCTTCGGCAGACTGGTCGAAGCCCTTGAGCGCGTCCGGCGTGGCGGTAGCCTCAGTCGAGGTCGCCGGGGTGGACGTGGCGGGCGTCGAAGTAGCGGCCGTGGGCGTTGACGTCGGCTGGACGTAAATGGTCAGCAGGCCCGCGTGGATGGTGGCCACGGTCGGCTCGTGGAGCCCGAGGCTTCCGATCTTCATGACAATGTCCGCCACGCTCGCCGTTGAGAGCTTTGTGCTCGTCGGCCGCATGACGTCGTAGCCGCCATTGATGTACTGGCCGTCGTTGTACTCCGGGTCACTGGCGGTCCGGGGGTTAAGCGGATCGGTCAAAAAGACGTGGAGCTCGTCGCCGTCGGAAAGGCCGTCGGAGTCGGAGTCGGGGTTGTTCGGGTCGGTGCCGACGGTCTGCTCATCTACGTTCAGGAGCCCGTCGCGGTCCGGGTCGGCCTGCTCGCCGCAGAGCGTCAGCGGATCGCAGCCGGCCGCCCAGTAGCGGGCCGCCCAGGCCGGGTCGAGCTTCGGTTCGGCTACCTGGCCGGGCGTTTCGATCCCCGGCGCGGGCATGAGTTTTTTGAAAAGGTCCGGGTAGAAGTTCTGGTACGCGTACCAGCCGCCCCCGGCCAGCAGAGCCACGGCCAGGAACATGATAATCCTCGAGAGCGCGTGGCTGCCGCCGCTTGACGGCTGGAGGTGCTCGTCGGACATCATGATGGGGCTCTCGGGCGCCGCAGGCGCTTGCGCCGCGACCGGCGCGGCCGGAAGGCTGCCGGGCTGCACGACCTCTCCCCCGCCGCCGCGCGGCATAACGTCGTAGAAGAGCTCTTCGCCGGAACCTTGCGGTTCGCTCGGTAGGTTCGGTTTGCCTTGTGTGACCATTTTTATTTTACGTTTAAAACTGCTTGAGGAAGCGTACGTCGTTCTCCATGAGGAGGCGGATGTCCGGAATGCCGTACTTCATGAGCGCGAAGCGCGACAGGCCGAGGCCAAAGGCGAAACCCTGGTAGCGGCCGCGCCGGTAGCCGGCGGCCTCGAAGACGTTCTGGTGCACGGCGCCGCAGCCGAGGATTTCCACCCACCTGCCGTCCCGGAAGCGCGGGCTCGACATGGCGACTTCGGCGCCGGGTTCGACGAACGGGAAGTAGGCGGGCTGGAGCCGCGTGGTAACGTCAGACCCGAAAAAGCGCTTCAAGACGTAGTCGAGCGTCCAGGCCATGGTAGAGAAGCTCACGTCGGGGCCCACGGCCAGACCCTCCATTTGGTAGAAGGTGTGCTCGTGGGTCGCGTCGGTGGCTTCGTTGCGGAAGACCTTGCCCGCGCTGATGACGGAGAACGGCGGCTCGTGGGTCTGCATGTAGCGGATTTGCACCGGCGAGGTCTGGGTGCGCATGACGAGCGGCTGCCCGGCCGACTGGACGTAGAAGGTGTCCTGGGCGTCGCGCGCCGGGTGCAGCGGCGGCATGTTGAGCGCGGTGAAGTTGTACCAGTCGCTCTCGAGCTCGAAGCCGTGCGCCGTGGAAAACCCCAAGCCGCGGAAAATGTTCGTCAGCTCGCGCTCGATTACGGTCATGGGGTGGAGCGAGCCGGCGTTCGGGAGCGCGGGCGGGACGGTCAGGTCGACCTCCCGCTCGGCCAGGCGCACGTTCGAGGCCGCCTCCACGCGTGTGCGGAGCTCGTTCAGGTGCCGCCCGACCTCCCGGCGCCCCTCGCCGGGGAGTTTCATGAGGCGCTCGAAAGCCGCCGTGAGCAGGCCGTGCTTGCGGCTGAGGTACTTCTGGCGGAGCTCCTCGCCGACCACGCCGCTGGCGAGGTCCCTGGCGAGCTGCTCGGCAATGTCTTCCGGCGGCAGCGCTTCGTTCACAGGTTCAAAAAAATTTCAATGGCGACAGCAACGAGGACGAGGCTCCCGAACACCCACCAGACCAGGAGCCCGTCGGCCGAGAGCGCGAGGCTCGCAACCGAGAGCGAGCCGAGTAGCGCCCCTTGCCGCACGCTCGCGGTCAGGGTGTCGAGGTAGGCGCCGCCCATGCGGCTGCGGACCGCGAGCCCGAGCAGGGAGCAGATACCGGTCGAAAAAATCCAAACGCTCACGTAGAGGAACGCGAACGTGAGCCAGCTCGCCCGGGCGGGGTCTGAGTACACGGCGGTGGCGGCGACCGAGGCTCCCGACAGCAGGGTGCTGACCAGGAGGTGGCCGACGTACCGTTTTTCTTTAAACCAACTCGTCACCATAGTACCATATTTCCTTTGGGTTTGCGGGGCGCTTCAGGCTAGGTGCCGGTAGGCGCAGCGGTGGTCGCGGACCTTCTCGTGCTCTTCTGAAAAGAGGTCGAACTCGGTCACGTGGACGATCCGCTCAATGGTTTTCAGGAAGCCGTCCTTGAGCTCCCCGAGGCGCTCGGGGGTCGCGAGCTCTTCTTCCACGAGCTGGTCGGGGCAGAGGTACCAGTAGGTCATGCCGGCGACGGGTTCGCTCAGGAACTCCTCGGCCGCCCACTGGTAAATGTAGAGCTGGTCGAGGTCCGGCTTGTCGGACTTCTCGGGGACCTTTTCCCCGGTTTTGTAGTCAAAAATGTAGAGCCCGCCGTGGGTTTCGTCCATGCGGTCGATGCGGCCGGTGAACTGGTACGGCCCGAGCGGCAGCTTGAAGGGCTGCTCTAAGTATTTCGGCGTGGGCGTGCGCGCTTCGGAGCGCCGGTAGAAGTGCTCGAGGACGCTCTGCCCGCGCGCGCGGTACTCGGCTTTCTGAATTTTCGTTTTGTACCACTCGTCGATCCAGCACTCGTCGTAGAGCTCGGCGAGCCGCTCCTTTGGCGGCAGGACCGGCGCCGCCGGGGCGGCGGCGAATAGGTCGGCCTGCGCGCCGGCCCCCGCTCCCCTGAACTCTTTCAGGTAGCGCTCGAGCACCCGGTGGATGGTTTGGCCGAAGCTCAGGGCGGCCGAGCCCGGGCTCGGCATCTTTAGGTAGTACTGGTACTTGTACTGCAGCGGGCAGGTTTCGAAGGCCCGGAGCGCCGAGTAGGAAAACTTCGTCGGCAGGTCTTTGTACACGGCTTTCTTGGCCGTGGGCGCGGTCTGCCCGAACACCACGCGGCCGGTGGCCTTCGTCCCCTCTTTCGGCGCCGGCAAAAGGCCCGACTCTACGAGGAACGGCGACGGTTTTTTGAGCGTCTTTCCGCCGTAGTCCTTGGCCCACGAAAGGTAGAGGTGGCGCTTGGCCCGCGTGACGGCGACGTAGAACAGCCGGCGCTCTTCTTCGAGGTGGAAGTCGCCGCTCGGCAGCTGGTCTTTAATGAGCGCGGCCGGCAGCTCGAGGCTCTCGCCGCGCGCGCGGGTCGGGAATCGCTGCTCGACCATGCCGACGACGAAGACGTAGGTGAACTCCAGGCCCTTGGCCGAGTGCACGGTCATGACCTTCGCGCTCTCGGGGCCCAGGTTCGGGTCCTGCTGAATCTGGCCTTCGTCACCAGCTTCGAGCCGAAGGTCGAGCTCGTGCAGGAAACCGTGCACGCCCCGGTCTGCGCTCCGCTGCACGAACTCCTCAACCTGGCGGTAGAACTGCTCGAGCAGCTCGCGGTTCTCCACGTTCTCCGGCGTCTCTTCTTTCAGCAGGTCTTCGACGTGGAGGTCGGACACCGCCTCGACGAAGACCTCGTTCGCCCCGCGCGTTTGGGCGGCCGCCGCGTGCTTCTGCACGAGCTCGACGAGCGCCGCCGCCCGCCGCGCGGCCTCGGGGGAGAGCCCGTCGACTTCCCGGGCCCGCGCGGCGACCTCGAACAGCGAGCGCGTGCGCTTGACCGACTCCTGGAGCAGGAGCGCGAGCTCCTGGGGTTCGAGCTTCCAGTGCGGAAGCTGCAGGGCCCGGTACATGGCGGCCGGGTCGTGGACGTTCACGAGCAGCCGCAGGTAGCTAATGAGGTCCGAGATGAGCGTTTTCCGGTAGAGGCCGGTGCTGGCCACGAAGGTGTGCGGCACGCCGTAGGCGGCCAGGACCGGCAGCAGCTCTTCGGCCCCGGCGTTGCTGCGCACGAGCACGCCGAAGTCGTTCCAGGAAGCCTGGTCCCCCGCCCCGTCTTTCAGCGCGATCATTTTTTTAACCACGAGGTGCAGCTCTTCGGTCTGGTCCGTGCCCTCGATGACCGCCACGACGCCTGCTTCCTTCGCGGAGGCCTTGAGGCGCTTGTCTATGCCGAGGGCTACCTCGAGCCGGTCGGGGTTGTTGTGCTGTATGAAGTTGTAAGCCAGGTCCAAAATGTTCTGGCTCGAGCGGTAGTTCTCCACGAGCGTCACCTGGGCGGCGCTCGGGTAGTCTTTGCGGAACGCCAGGATGTTCGAAACCGAGGCGCCGCGGAACTTGTAAATGGACTGGTCGTCATCGCCGACCACGGTCAGGTTCTGGTGCTTCTGGGCTATGAGCTTCACGAGCTCGTACTGGGCGTAGTTCGTGTCCTGGAACTCGTCGACGAGCACGAGCTTGAACTTGTCCTGGTAGCGCGCGAGGACCGCCGGCCGCTCGCGGAAGAGCTTGAGCGCGTAGGAAATGAGGTCGCCGAAGTCCAGGGCGCCGGCGCCCAGCAGCAGGCGCTGGTAGGTGTGGTAGGCATTCGCGAGCTCCGTGGCCCGTGCCGCTTCCCCGCTGGCCGGACCTTCGGTGGCAACATCGGCGTTGGCCTTGAGCCCTCCGGCGTACTTCAGGTAGTCGTCGGGGGTTATGAGCTCGTCCTTGCAGCGCGAGAAGTGCTTGAGCATAGCCGAAATGAACTTCGATGGGTTCCCGAGGGGCCGGTAGTAGTCGAGCTCAAACTGGTGGAGGTTGTCGTGGACGAGGACCCACTGCTCGGCTTCGGTCAGGAGCCGGAAGTTGTCCGGCAGGCCGACCTCGAGCCCCCGCTCTTCCAGCACGCGCTGGCAGAAGCTGTGGAAGGTCGAGATCCAGGTGTCGGCGTAGCCTAGGGGGAGTATCAAGTCCACGCGCTCGCGCATTTCGGTCGCGGCCTTTTCGGTGAACGTCAGGGCGAGGATTTCTTCGGGTTTGGCGAGATTGCCGGAAACCGCGCGGGCGATGCGCCGCGTTATGACGGTGGTCTTGCCCGTGCCGGCGCCGGCGACAATGAGCAGCGGCCCGGCCCCGCGGGTCACGGCCTCGGCCTGCCGTTCGTTTAAGCCTTCGAGCAAGCCGTCTCCGCCGGCCGGCGGAGACGGCTTCTCGACCTTCGCCGGTTTCTTTTTGCGCTCAGCTGCCATGAAAAAAATTGTTAGGTCCGGCGCTGGCCGGAAATGAAGCTCGCCCACTTGTTCCAGAGGTCCTGGCCCTCGTCTTTGTAGTTGGCCCAGAACTGCTGCGGCCGGACTATGCGCACGCCCCGGTAGCGCTCTATGGAGAGCAGGTCGTTGTCCGAGGTCACGAGGTAGTCGGCCCGGGCCTCGACCGCGCTCTCGAGGATTTTATTGTCCTCGCGGTCGCGCACGATCCGCACCTGGCGGTAGTTCGGCACGTCCGAGACCTGCGCGAAGAACTCGTTCAGCTCCCGCTTGTAGTCGTCGTTGTCCACCACCTGCCTGAGGAGCAGCTTGTTCTCGCGGAGCGTCTGCTTGTTCGCGAAGGCCTCAATCTCCCCGCGCGCCACCGCGTCGATGATCTTCTTCTCGTAGCTGTACTCGTCGCGGAAGCCGTCGATGAGCACGTTCGTATCTAAAACGATTTTCACTGCTCGTGCGGCTTGGCGAAGTCGTCGCGGGTCTTCATGGGCACCTTCGGCTGCCGCAGGAACTTGCCCTGGTCCTCGTCCATGTCCACGAAGCGCTCGGCGGCCTCGCGCAGCTTGCCCGAGCACGAGCGCCCGAAGGTCACGACCTCGAAGCCCACCCCGAGCTCCTTGAGGTACTCGGCGAGGGGCAGGTAGTCGCCGTCGCCGCTGCACAGGACAATGGTGTCCACCGCCGGAATGGTCCGGATAATGTCTACGGTCAGCCCCACGTCCCAGTCTCCTTTCTGCTGCCCGCCGGCGAACGTCTGGAGCTCTTTGACCTTGAGCTGCCAGCCGCCCTTCTGGAGGGCGTCGAAGAAGGTGTGCTCGAGCGGCTCCTTGGCCTGCACGACGTAGGCCATGGCCCGCGCCAGGTGCCGGCCGTTTACGGCCGCGGCTAGGACCGCGTTGAAGTCGACCCGCTTGCTGTAGAGGTAGCGGGCGCTGTAGTAGAGGTTCTGGACGTCGGCGAACACGCCGACGCGCTGGTAGCGGACGTCAGGGGAAATGTTCATGTGCGGTCGGTCAGGAGCGGGTCGGGTTCGGGCTTGGCCTCGACCTGGAGGTTGGCCGCGTTCTCAATGCTGCCGCGGAGCTTCATGAAATCCGTGCTGACCGTGCCCATCATGTTGCCGGCGTTCTTTATGTGCACCGAGAGCTTGTCTAGGTTGTCGCCGAACTTGTCGCTCTCTTTCTTCATGCCGGAAATCATGTTCAGGAGCTGGCCGGCGGCTTTGTTCATCTGCTGGCCGCGGAGCGAAATTAAGATGCTCTTGAGCAGCAGGTGGAGGCTGTTGGGGCCGGCCATGAAGATCTGTTTGCTCCGCGCGTACTCCGAGGCTTCGGACGACTGGGAGATTTCCTGGAACACGCCCTCGCCGGGGACGAACATGACCGCGTACTCGAGCGTGCCCTCCTGCGGCAGAATGTACTTTTTGTGGATTTCGTCGATGCGCTTCTTCACGTCTTTCAGGAAGGCTTTGCGCAGGGTGTCCTGGCTGTCGGGGGTGCCGGCTTCCTGGAGCAGCCGGAAGTTCTCGAGCGAGAATTTGCTGTCGACCGAGAGCATGCGCCGCTCTTCGCCGACCCATACCACGGCGTCTACCACCTCGCCGCTCTTGAAGCGGTACTGGGCCTCGAAGCCGCCCTGCGGCAGCACCTGCTGGAGCAGGTTCTCGAGCAGCTCTTCGCCGAAGTTGCCGCGCATTTTGCTGTTGGCGAGCGTTTCGGTCAGCCGCTTTATGTCCGGGCCAATGTTCTGCTGGACCTGCGAGAGTTGGCCGAGCTCGCGCTGCAGCAGCGAAATGACCTTGGCGGCGTTGTCGAGCCGCTCGTTTATGGCTTTGTTCGTTTCGTTCAGGCTCTGCTGGGTGCCCTCGCGGATGCTGTCCGTGCCCTGCTTTATCTCTTTCATCCACTCCATCATGACCCCGAGGGCCTGGTTGTCCTGGGGTTGGTTGAGCCTAGCTTTCAGCTGCCAGACCACGTAGAGCAGGACCCCGATTGCAAGTAAAACTATGGCCCCGAGCGCAAATAAAACTTGGGTATTCATGGCTTAATTGTAACATAAACGCCACCTTTTTCATTACCCATTTCAGCCCAATCACCCGTGCTAAATCGAAACCGGCACCCACGGGAGTGCCGGTAGTCGGTAATGTCTGCCGCCCGGTTACTGGGCGGGCTTTTGCGCTTCGGGCTTTGCGGCAAGCGCCTCAAGCCTCTCGCATGGGACGTACGTGATTTGCACGGTGTTGTTGTAGAAAGAAACAACAGTCGCCGTGGCGTACATCGAGTAGCACACGCCAGGACGCTTGGGGTCCTTTACGTACACCATCTTGGAAACCACTTCGTTGGCCTTGTCTGGGCCAATGGCGGTGATTGCTGGGCCGAAGCCCCGAAGCAACATCATCCCAAGCACAATCGCGACACCGATCGCGAACATCTTACCAAGTGACATGATATATCCTCCTTATATATTTTACTATATTTAGAAGATTTTGTCAATTTATCCTTGACGAATTAGCAGTCTCGGTATTAGACTGCTAATAGGATTAACTAGGTTCCAACAAGGAGGGGCGGAACCTAAAAGAAAGGAAACCAATGGTCAACTTAATCCCCCGCTCCGCATTCGGGCTGTCCCGCTTGCCGAGCATTTGGGACGACGCCGACGACCTCTGGCCGCTCTCCGGCACCGCCGGTTCTTCCGGCCTTTCGGTCTCGGAAGACGACCGGCACGTCTACGTGGAGGCCCAGGTTCCGGGCGTAGATGCCGACAAGGTCGACGTGACCTTTGACCAGGGCATGCTCTGGATAAAGGCCGCGCAGGACCGTGAAGAGAAGAACGAACAGCGGAAGTTCTACCGCCGCTCGGCGTCCAGCTTCTCCTACCGCGTGGCCATTCCCGGAGACGTGGACGAGACGAAAGAACCCGAGGCGACCTGTAAGAACGGCATCATGAAAGTGACGTTCACCAAGCGCCCCGAGGTCCAGCCAAAAAAGATTTCGGTCCGGAAAGAGTAATATAAAAAAACCGGTCAACCTTTTGGCCGGTTTTTTTATTTATTATTGATAGCTTATTATCTCCGAGCTATCATCGAGCTCCTTAAATAACTGAGTTGTCGAATAATTTGTATTATAGGCATCATAATAATTTATTTGGATTTTTAATCCAGGCAATCCTGCGGACTTGGCAGCTTTTAAGAATTCCATCAAAACTAATCCTGTAACCGGTTTACCTAAATTATCTAAAACGATTGTACCTGCTTTGTCAGGCACAACGACTGTCTTGTTTAAAAAAGTTAATATTTTATTTGAATCTAGTGGGCTTATTATTGGAGCCATTTTAACATTGCGAGCAAGACCATTCCCAACATTTTTCAAGTAAAAAAACGATTCTTGTTTATCAAAATTTGAAATTATAAAAGGGGCTCGCTGAAAATTGTATTGCTTAATATTTACTTCCTTAAGATCATGCGTCTCTTTTGTATAAATCAAAACAACAATTCCAGTAAAGGAGATAACGTAAATATTTACTTTATCTTTTAGCTCTTCATTTCCAAGAATTTGCTGAAAAACACAAACTAGTAGGATTGAAAGTAAAAAAATTGCCCAGCTGCAAAAATCAAGAGTTGTCTTTCTTTTTAAGAAGGAATTAACTTCCCCTATTTTTTTATCTAGAAATATAAACATGTTTAACAATTATTTAAAAAGCAAATTTATTAAGATTTGCTGTTCATCAAAAACAAATTTATTTGCCTTAGCTTTTATTAGTGGAAGCCAGTAGGCGCGGTCGAGGTCCCATTCGGATCGGCGGATGGGATCTTGTATTACCCCGGTGCGGTAGGTAGCTTTTCGGACGAGGGCGATGATACGGTTGTTGCCGCCGTTTCGGTTGTAGCTCCAAGTGTAGGTGCCTAAAGTGGCATCGCTCGGCGAAACTTCCACACCTGTTTCTTCCTTTACCCGTTGGGTCAACGCCTGGTCAGGGTCTACGCCAGTGGCGAGCATTTTGCCGCCGGGGAGCGCGTACTTGCCGCGGACTTTTTTTGAAACGTTCTTTCGGTCCGCGTACTTTATGACCAGCATGCCGCGGTCTTTGTCGGTCACCACGACCTTTTGGGCAATGTAGGACCGGCTGTTTGAAGAATTTTGCATCAAATGGCTGTCGAGGTACGGGTAGCTGGTGCGGTAGTAGCCCACGGCGTCGTCTATGACGCTCAGGCTCTTAAAGATGCTCTCGCTCCCCCACCGCAGCTTCAGGTAGCTGA
The DNA here is from genome assembly GCA_964561365.1 of uncultured Candidatus Saccharibacteria bacterium. Lineage (GTDB taxonomy): Bacteria > Patescibacteriota > Doudnabacteria > UBA920 > UBA920 > CAZLPF01. The sequence goes on from CAZLPF010000001.1 coordinate 60,472, forward strand.
TCAGTTCGTTAAAGTCGTGCAGGACTACGTCGCACGGGACGCTCACGAACGGGTGTACCCAGTTCCGGTGCGTGGTGCCGTTTAGGGTGAAGCTGTCTTTTACGAATTTGCTGCCGCGCGCGGCCAAACCTACCAGGGGCTTTCCGTAGTACTTGGCTATGAGCATTTCCTGCGATCCGCCGACGGAAATGTCGTCGCTCAGGTACACGAGCACCAGGTCGGCTTTGGAAATGAGGAAGCAGTCGCGGCCGAAAATGGCTTTCGGGTCGGTTTCCGGCAGGCTGCGGCCGTCCCGGGTGCGGGCGGGGTCGAGGTGCGTTACGTTCATGCTGGTAGCTGCTGAAAGGCGGCTGCACAGCTCGTCGCGCCAGCGTTCGGTGCCGAACGAAGAGTTCCCGGAGACTTTTCCGGCTACGTAGAGCGTCAGGTTTTTGGTGTCTTTCGGCATAGCTTCCGTTGACGGCATTATTCACCCCCGGCTCTGTGCGGTCAATTGCAAAGAAAAACCCTTCCCCGCCTGCTGGCGGGAAAGGGTTTGCTCGGTTTCTTTAGCGGGCGTAATCGTAGCCCGGATCGTAGTCTGCGCCGCTGTCGCTCGGGTAGGTCTGCTGGTACTGCTGCATGACGCGCTCTAGGTCCCGGTCGCCGTAGTAGCCGGAGCGCGGGCCGTTGCCGCCCTTGACCATGGCAAAAATGAACAGCGCGAAGAGGATGAGCCCGGGAATGAGGACCCACATGAGGCCCTTCTTGGCTTCGGCTGCGTCGTCGGTCTGGAACGCGAACGGCGGGTACTTGTCGGTGAGGCCGAAGAAGTAGGTGTTCACGCGCGCCTGCCAGTTGAACACGCCCTTCACGAGCGCGAACATGGGGCGGGGGTAGCGGCCGGTGAACAGCACCGCAATCTGGCCCACGACGGCGCCAATGAAGGCGCAGAAAGCCAGGATGTAAATGACAACGAGGTGCGGAATGAGCATCAGGGGCTTCACGAACCCGAGGAGCGTGGCGAGCGCGAGCCAGCGCGACGAGCTTTCCGGGTACGGGACCGCGAGCTGCACCGGGTGCTTCATTTCCGGCTGCGGGGGCATGGGTACGGTTTCCATAGGTTTCGTTATCGGTTACCTGTTTTCTTTATTGTAGTACAGCCGCGGGGAATGTACAGCCGGAGTTGCGGGGTCAGCGAGCGGCGAGCGTTCGGAGGTCCGCGTTCGTCAGCAGACGTTTCTGCGCGCCGCCGAGGGCGACCGCAATGAGCGCCCGGGCGAGGCTGACGGAGGTAATAACGAGCGACGGCACCACGAGGCGCAAAATTGGGAAGAGCGCGGCCACGAACGGTTCGTACCACGGCCCGCGGTCGCTCGGGTGGACGGGGTAAATAATGTTCGGGCGCGCGATGAACAGGCGGCGCAGCCCGAGCCTTTGCAGCGCGGTTTCGGCCTCCCCCTTCACCCGCCCGAACAGGGTCCAGGCCTTTCCGCTCTGGTCTGCGCCGGCGCCGCTGACGAACACGAAGGTCAGGTTCGGGTTTACCTTTGCAATGGTTTCCGCTGCGGCGAGGGTGTAGCCGAACGTTATTTCCCGGTACCGCTGCTCGTTTACCTGGGACTGGGCAATGCCGAGCGCCCAGATGCAGGCGTCGCTCTCTTTAAAGAGCTGCTCGAGGGGCGCGTAATCTAGAAAATTTTCGTGGCGGACTTCGGTGAGCTTGGCGTCGCGCAGGCCGAGCGGGCGGCGGACGATCGCCGTAACGGCATGAATTCTGGGGTCCGAGAGCGCCTGCCGAACCACCTCGGAGCCCACCATGCCGGTCGCGCCGGTAACAATGAGATTCATAGCGTTCAGTATAGCGCGTCGGCCGAGCCTCAACCTTGCTTTTTTAAGCCAGTTTAGGTAAAATGCTCGAGGTTCCCTGGTATCGCGGGATAGAGCAATTGGCAGCTCGCCAGGCTCATAACCTGGAGGTTGGGGGTTCGAGTCCCTCTCCCGCAACCAAGCGAGCGCTCAAATGAATTGAGCGTTGGCTTGGTTTTAAGGCTCGACCACGATTACGTATGCCGACGTAGCTCAGCTGGTTAGAGCGAGGGACTCATAAGCCCTAGGTCGGAGGTTCAAGTCCTCCCGTCGGCACCACGGGTCATTAAACCTTGCGGGCTCCGCGCGCTGGAATATCCAGCTCGCTGCGCCCTCCAGGTTTGTGCCCCTCCTCCCCAAAATCTCCGAACGGAGTTTTTGGGGACCCCAAAGAGCCCAGAGTAGTTTTATGTGTGGGGGCGTAGCTCAGTTGGTTAGAGCGTCCGCCTGTCACGCGGAAGGTCACGGGTTCGAGTCCCGCCGTCCCCGCCAGTACAAAACCGCCCCGAACGGGCGGTTTTGTGTACGCACAAACGCTGCTAGTAGATGACCGCTCCCAGAGCGACGAGCCCGTTCATAATTATCCAGAGGGAGTAGGTAAAAATAATTGCCCGCTCCTTGTGCACAATGCCGTACGTGACCCAGACGAACGAAAACAGGAAGTAGATGGACCACGAGAGCGCCGAGACGCCCGCGGCGTTCCGGTGGGCGAAGATGGTGTAGACCTGCGGCACGGTTGAAATGGGTCCGAGCGCGCCAATGACGAAGATGAGCCGGTCGAGGAACCGTTTCCCCGCGTTCGGGTGCGGGAACGGCTCCAGGTTTCTATAGAACCGGCGCCGCGCGTGCTGGTGCTGCAGGACGTTACCCATGCGCAAAATATACCACGCGCTCCCCTGCCGCGCGACCCCGGGCTTCGGGGTACGGCCGGCCACTATAGAAACCAAAACCGCCCTATTTTCGGGCGGTCTGGTGAAACCTTCAGGAGAGGTTCCGCGGGGAGCGCTTAGAGGCGCTTCTTCGCGGTCTTCTTCTTACCGGTCTTCTTCTTGGCCGCCTTTTTGGTGGCCTTTTTCTTCTTAGCCATGCTGGCTAGTCTCCCGGAGCGGTCGACTTATTTTTGGTATACCGCTCCTTAATTTCTACCGCCGGGTGTAAACCCGATTCGATAGCGAACAAATTTTTTTCCCCGCGTCCGTGTTTCTTTCGTTTCAGCGTGAGAACTACGTACGCGTCAATCCTACCGAGATGTGAAACTCTTGTCAAGGATTTTTTTGCCCGAGAGCGCGTCAAAAATTTTTTTCGCGTCAGATTTTGTTTCCGCGCGCGCGAGTTCGGCGCGAAAGCGCGGGCGCGCGAGCGTCCGCTGGTCGAGCGGTAAGATTTTTTTCAGCGCGACGAGCGTTTTCGGTTCGATCGTAAACTTCAGCGCGCGCGCGAAGCGGAGGGCGCGGAGGGCGCGGAGCGAATCTTCGGAAAATTTTTGCGCGGGTTCGCCGACGGCGCGGATTTTTTTTGCGCGGAGGTCGGCGAGGCCGCCCGCGTAGTCGTAGACCGCGCCAGTTTTGGCGCTCAAATATAAGGAATTGACGGTGAAGTCGCGCCGCTGCGCGTCTAGGGCCGGGCTCTTTACGAACCGCACGCGCGGGTAGCGCGACGCGCCGTAGGTCTCGCGGCGAAAGGTCGTAACCTCGGCCGCCTGGCTGCCCCGCGAGGCTCTCACCGAGCCGAAGGAGGCCGCAGACAGGTCGCAGGAAAACCCGGCGCGCGAGAGCGCGCGGGCGACCTGGCGGGGCGTCGCCTCGGTAGCGAGGTCAACGTCGGTCGGCTGCCGGCCGAGCAGGAGGTCCCGGACGAAGCCGCCCACGAAAAAAGTCCGGGGAAAGTTGTCCACAAGCGCTGCGGAAACGTCCAGCCCGAACTTTTCGAGCGAAGTATTCGGCGTGAAGGTGTACCGGAGGCGCTCCACTACTCGTTCAGGACGCCCTCGGAGGTAATCGGTCCGCCGGCGCGGTGCCGGCGGCGCTTGATGGTGTTCAGGCGCGAGAGGCTCCGCTCGAGCGAGGCGGCCACCGTGGCGTACTCTTCTTCGCTCATGCGCTGCTCGGCCAAGAGCTTTTCGGCGCGCTCCTTGGCGGCGAGCGCGCGGGCTTCGTCGAGCTCCTCGTGGTGCTCGGCGGCGTCGGCGAGTATGGTTACCGACCCGCCCGGGCGGATCTGGAGGAAGCCGCCGGCGACGTGGACGAAGCGCGGCTGCCCCGTTTCCGGAACGACGTGAACCTCGCCGGGCACGAGCGTGGCCACGAGCGGCGCGTGGTGCGGCAGCACCGTGACCTGCCCGAGCTCGGTTACGCAGGTGATCTTGCGCACGCGCTCGGAAACGAGCCGGCGCTCGGGGGTAACGAGGTGAAATTCAAACGCGAGGTCAGACACGGGTTGGAAATTTAGGCGCGAACCTGGTCAATGCCGCCCTTCATGTAGAAGTCGGACTCGGCGACGTCGTCGTACGAGCCCCCGAGGATGGCCCCGAAGCCCGCCACGGTGTCTTTGAGGGTAACGAACTCGCCCTTGCGGCCGGTGAACACCTCGGCGACGTGGAACGGCTGGGACAGGAAGCGCTGGATCTTGCGCGCGCGGGCGACGGTGACCTTGTCTTCGTCGGGCAGCTCTTCCATGCCGAGAATGGCGATGATGTCCTGGAGGTCCTTGTAGCGCTGCAGGGTCTTCTGGACGCCCCGGGCGACCTCGTAGTGCTCGCGGCCCACGATGTTCGGGTCGAGGATGGTCGAGGAGGAGTCGAGCGGGTCGACGGCCGGGTAGATGCCGAGCTCGGTCAGCGCGCGGGAGAGCACGACGGTGGAGTCGAGGTGGCCGAAGGTCGTGGCCGGCGCCGGGTCGGTGAGGTCGTCGGCCGGCACGAACACGGCCTGGACCGAGGTAATGCTCCCCTTCTTCGTGGAGGTAATCCGCTCCTGGAGCTCGCCCATTTCGGTGGCGAGCGTCGGCTGGTAGCCGACGGCCGAGGGAATGCGCCCGAGCAGCGCCGAGACTTCCGAGCCGGCCTGGGTGAAGCGGAAAATGTTGTCGATGAACATGAGCACGTCCTGGTTCTGCTCGTCGCGGAAGTACTCTGCCATGGACAGGCCCGAGAGCGCCACGCGGGCGCGGGCTCCCGGCGGCTCGTTCATTTGCCCGAAGACCATGGCGAGCTTGTCTAAGACCTTCGCTTCCTTCATTTCGTGGTAGAGGTCGTTGCCCTCGCGGGTGCGCTCGCCGACGCCGGCGAAGACCGACACGCCGCCGTGGGCTTTCGCGATGTTGTTGATGAGCTCCTGGATGATGACCGTCTTGCCCACGCCGGCGCCGCCGAACAGGCCGACCTTGCCGCCTTTCAGAATGGGACAGACGAGGTCAATGACCTTGATCCCGGTCTCGAGGATCTCGGTTTTCGGGTTCTGCTCGGTGAAGGCCGGGGCGGGGCGGTGGATGGGGTAGGTATCGCCCTTCTTGACCTGCTCCCCGCCGTCCACCGGCTTGCCGAGGACGTTGAAGATGCGGCCCAGGGTGACGTTTCCGACCGGAACCGAAATGCCGGCGCCGGTGGCGCGGACCGGCATGCCGCGCCTGAGGCCGTCGGTCGAGGACATGGCGATGGTCCGGACAATGCCGCCGCTGAGCTGCTGCTGGACTTCGAGCGTGAGCGTCGCCTCTCCGAGGTCGAGCTCGAGGGCGTCGTAGGTGGCGGGCAGGTCGCCGTCGAAGTGGACGTCAACGACCGGCCCGATGACTTGGGCGACGGTCCCCTGCGCTGCTGCGGTGTGCTTTGCGTTCATGGTCTGGTTCTCGTTACTTACTCGAGGGCGATGCGGCCGGCCGTGATTTCGGCGAGCTCGGTCGTAATCTTGTTCTGGCGGAGCTGGTTGTACGTGAGGGTGAAGCTGGCAATGAGGTCGCCGGCCGCCTCGGTGGCGTTCTTCATCATGATCATGCGCGCGCTGTGCTCGGAGGCGTCGGCTTCGAGGATGGCCTGGAAGACTTGACTCTCGACGATGCGGGGCAGGAGCTGCTCGAGCACCCGCTCCGGGCTCGGCTCGAACAGCAGGTAGCTGTCGGCGGACCGGCTCCGTCCGCTGCCCGGCCCCCGCTCCCGGCGGCGCACGAGGAGGGTTTCGTTCAGCGGCAGAACGGTTCTTGAGGCGGGTTTCTGGGAAAGCGTGCTGTGGAAGTGGCTGTAGATGACGACGACCTTCCGGTAGTCGCCCGACTCGTAGCGCTTCACGAGGTAGGACACGAGCGGGTAAACGTCGCTCGCGCTCCGGCCCCGCTCGGGTTTCTCGAAGTCCGCGGCCACGGTCCAGCGCAGGCGCGCCCCGAGCGGCGCGGCTTTGCGGCCGAAGGTCACGAGTTCGGGGGTCAGGCCGGGGTTCGAGTTCGCCACCTGGCGGAGCGCGTGGACGAGGCCGCTGTTGAGTCCGCCGACCTGCCCGCGGTTCGTGGCCACGAGCGCGATGAGGATTTTTTCCGCCTTCGGGTGGCTCTCGAGGAGCGGGAGCTTGGACTCGGTTTGCTGCGACAGCTCCCCGACGGCTTCCCAGAGCAGCCCGGCGTAGTCGCGGCTCGCGAGGACCGCGTTCTGGGCGCGGCGCATTTTGGCAGCCGAAATGAGCTGCATGGCCCGCGTTACCTTGCGCGTGCCCTGGATAGACTTAATGCGGCGCCGTAGATCTCTCGTGCTTGCCATGGGTTACGCGCGGAAAGGAACACCCACACGGTTTTCCCTTCCGCGGGCCTTCCCTTTCTGAAAGCGGTCACCCTCGGCCTGGCGAAGCCAGATCCTCGGATGGGCTTTTTCTATGGTAATCATTTCAGCAAAACCTGTCTTACAGCGTTTTTACGAACTCCGCGAGCGCGGCTTTCAGCTGCGCCTCGGCTTTTTCAGAGAGGTCTCTCGTCGAGCGGATTTCTTCGAGCACGCCGCCGGCGTTGGCCTTCAGGTAGGTCTGGAGCTTCTGTTCGGCTTCGCGGATGCGCTCGACGGGAACGTGGTCCAAGAAGCCGTTGCCCACCGCGTAGAGCGCGGTGACCTGGGCCTCGAGGGCCGCCGGTTCGTACTGCGGCTGCTTTAGGATCTCGGTCTGCCGCCGCCCGAGCTCGAGCTGCTTCTTGGTCTGCTCGTCTAAGTCCGAGCCGAACTGCGAGAAGGCCTCGAGCTCGCGGAACTGCGCGAGCGAGAGCTTCAGCTTTCCCGCCACCTTCTTCATGGCTTTCGTCTGGGCGGCCGAGCCGACGCGGGAAACCGAAATGCCGACGTTGAGCGCCGGGCGCACGCCCTTGTAGAAGAGGTCGGACTCGAGGAATATCTGCCCGTCGGTAATGGAAATGACGTTCGTCGGAATGTAGGCCGACACGTCGCCGGCCTGCGTCTCGATGATCGGGAGCGCCGTTATCGAGCCGCCGCCGAACTCCGCGGAGAGCTTCGCCGCGCGCTCGAGGAGGCGGGAGTGGAGGTAGAAGACGTCCCCGGGGAAGGCTTCGCGGCCCGGCGGGCGGCGGAGCAGGAGCGAAATTTCACGGTAGGCCACCGCGTGCTTCGATAAATCGTCGTAGACGATGAGCACGTCCTTGCCCTGGTCCATGAAGTACTCGCCCACCGCGCAGCCGGCGTACGGGGCTATGTACGAGAGCGCCGCGGACTCACCGCTGCCGGCCGAAACGACCACGGTGTAGTCCATGGCGCCGCGGGCTTTGAGCTCTTCGACGATTTTGACGACCTTGCTCTCCTTCTGCCCGACGGCGACGTAGATGCAGGTAACGTCTTGGCCCTTCTGGTTCAGAATGGTGTCGATGGCCACCGCGGTTTTGCCGGTCTGGCGGTCGCCGATGATGAGCTCGCGCTGCCCGCGCCCAATGGGGATGAGCGCGTCAATGGCTTTGATGCCGGTCTGGAGCGGCTGCTTGACCGACTGCCGCGTAATGACGCCCGGGGCGATTTTCTCGACCGGGTAAAAGGTTTTGCCCGACAGTTCGCCGAGGCCGTCTTTCGGCTCCCCGAGCGCACCGATGACGCGGCCGATGAGCTCGTCGCCCACGGGTACGGAGAGGATGCGGCCGGTGGCCTTCACGGTGTCGCCGACCTTGATCTGGCTGAAGTCGCCGAGGATAATGGCGCCGACCGAGCGCTCTTCGAGGTTCAGGGCTACGCCCATGGTCCCCTTCCCGAAGTCGAGCATTTCCATGCTCGCGGCTTCGGTCAGGCCGGAAATGCGCGCCACGCCGTCGGCGACCTCGAGGACGCTGCCGACGCGCTCGAGCTTCGTTTTCGGTTCGAAGGCCGCGACTTTGCGCTTGAGCTCTTGGATGATGTGTTCTGCGTTTGCCATAAGTGGTGGTTAGCGGGCCATTTGGTTCTTTAAGTCTTCAATCTGCCGTTTGAGGCTCGCGTCGAGCAGCAGGTCTCCGGTCCTGAGCACTATGCCCCCGAGCGCGTTGGGGTCCCGCCGAACCTCGGGGCTGAGCTGCGCGTTCGCGATCCGGTTTAACCCGTCCATGACCTCACCGCTCACCTCGCCCCCGCCGGAAACCGTGACCGTGGCCGCCTGTTTTCCGGAGAGCAGGAGCGCGAGTTCGCGCTCTATGTCCGGGTAGGCGCCGAGGTCGCCGGCCTCGGCGAGCGCGGCCGCGAACCGGCCGAGCACCGCGTCGTGCTGGCTCTCGGAGACCTCGAGCAGGGCCCGGTGGAGCGCCTCGGCGTACTGCTGTGGGCTGAGCCTCATGGGTCTAGGCCTTCGCGGCCACTGACTTCAGGGCCCGCTCAATGAGCTCTCGATCTTTCTCGGGGCTGATTTTCTCGCCGAGAACCTTGCTCGCGGCTTCGGCTACGAGCTCGGCCGCGTGCTCGCGGACCGTGCGCTCACCGGCCACCCGCTCGGCTTCTATCTGGTTTTTGGCCTGCACCAGGAGCCTGGCCTGTTCGGTTTTCGTTTTCTCGAGCTCTTCGCCCTGCAGCCGAACCGCCGCCGCCCTCGCGCTCTCTAAAATATCCGAAGCCTCGCGCCGGGCCTTGGTCTGCTCGGCGGCTTTCCACGTCTCGAACTCGGCTTTGTCTTTGGCCACCTGCTCGGCGGCCCGAAGCGAGGCGTCTATTTTGGCGCGCCGCTCTTCGAGGTGCTTTGAGACCGGGGTAAAGACCCAGCGCCAGAGGACGTAGAGGACCACGCCGAAGTTTACGAGCTGGGCTACGAAGAGCTTCGCCGAGAGGCCGAGGCTGCCGGCGACGCCGGTGCTGCCCGCTTCCGCGGCCGCTTCGGCCGCGTGCGCGACGGGAATGAGGAGATCGATCATCGGGATCCTGGAGTCAATGCTTGTTTTAGGTAAGGTGCACCGTGGCCGGGCCGTTTTGCAGAACCGCCCGGACTCGCTGGACCTTAGAGCGTGAAGCTGACGACGAGGGCGTAAATCGCGATAGCTTCGGCGAAGGCCATGCCGAGGAGCATGGGAACGAACAGCTTGTCCGAAGCTTCGGGGTTGCGGCCAATGGACTCCATGGCCTTGCTGCCGATCTTGCCGATGGCGTAGGCCGGGAGCGCGCCGCCGATGGCGATGGTCGCCGCTTTGGCGATGGAGGTCAGGGCACTGGCTTCAATTGCCATACCTGGTTCCTTTGTTCCGCTCGGCCCCGACGTTTTTTGGGAGGGGTTTAGCGTCGGGCGGTGCGGAGCTTACCTGGTGAAGAGCAGGGCGCGAGCGGTCCGCGCGCTGCAGGCACGAGGCGAGCTAGTGTGCCGGGGCGTGCTCTTCGTGCGACCCGCCGTGGCTCTCGGTAGCCATGGTCAGGTAGACGCAGGCGAGCGTGCTGAAGACGACGGCCTGGACGAGCCCGACTATGATTTCGAGGAACATGAACGGCAGGGGCACGAAGAACGGCAGGAGCCCGGCGAGCACGGTCAGGAGCACCTCGCCGGCGAAAATGTTACCGAACAGCCGCAGCGAGAGCGAAACCATTTTTGCGATTTCGGAAAAAATCTCGATGATGCCGACGAAGAATTCGATGACCGCGGTGAGGATCGCGACCGGGCTGAGCGCCAGCAGCGCCTTCCAGACTTTCTGAACCTGCAGGAACTTGCCGGCGTGCTCGAGGAAGCCCAGGGCCACGATGCCGGTCAGGTGCGAAGCCACCACGGCGAGCACGGCCATGGCCAGCGTCATGTTCAGGTCGGTATTCGCGGGGCGGAACAGCGGCAACGCCTCGAGGGCTCCGTTGTGTTCGGCCACGACGGTAATGGTCCCGGTCCCCGGGATGAGGCCGGCCCAGTTCGAGAGCAGGATGAACAGGAACAGGCTGCCGACGAGCGGCAGGAAACGGACCGCGCGCGCCCGGTCCCTCGTGACCTGGCTAAAGAAGTCGGTCAGGCCCTCGACGATGGCTTCAACGGCGCCGACGAACCCCCCCGGCGCGCCGGCGCCCGGGGCGTAGGCCGCACGGAACTTTGATTTCAGGTAGAGCGCGCCCAATACCAGCGCGAGGACGAGGAGCGTGCTGTTGATGTAGGCGTTGGTGACCGGGAAGCTTCCGAGGTGGAAGATCGGTTCAGCGGAGAGCGGAGGAATGACGATGTTCATGGGAATTTATAGCTTCTCTGCGGGCGGCACCGGCCGCTGGCGGCTCTTCTTGAGTAGCTGGCTGAGGTTCCGGTAGATGAGCAGGCACGAAACGGCCAAGGCTACGAGAATGCCGACCACGGTACCGAGCTTCGTGTCCCAGCGCCGGTCGACTTTGCCGCCGAGCCAGACAAACAGCAGGAGCGGAACGGCCACGTCTACGGCTACCTGAAGACCCCACTCGCCGAGCAGCCAGGGGTTCATGCCGGAGGTTTTCGTCGGGGACGGCTGCTGCTCGGTCCCCTGCTGACCACTCTCAAACGGCGCGCTCGACTTTGGGGGCGTGTCGCTCATAAGAACGCGTACATTCTCATTAAAAACGCCTCCCGTGTCAAGACCTGGCAAAAACGGTCCGCCTTGACAGAAAGGTTACCAGTTGGTAGTGGGACCGATCGGCGGCAGGCGTTTGACCGTTTTGCCGAAGAAGGCGTTTTTGAGGTAGCGGTAGTTCTCGGGGTGGATGCGCGCGAGCAGCAGGTCTATCATGAGCGGCCCGAAGAAAGCTTTCGGGTGGTCCGAGAGCTTCAAAAACTGGTCGAAGCCGACGGTGCTCACCGTAATCCGCTCGCCGCTGTCGAGCTGCTGGCCTCGCGCTTTCCGGCAGTCTGTCGCGATGTAAAAGTAAACGTTCTGAACGACTTTACCGCTCGGGCTGTAGGTGCGCCAGAGCTTCAGGCTCCTCGCAGCGAGCCCGGTTTCTTCGAGCAGCTCGCGGGCCGCAGCGGCCCGAGGTTGCTCCCCCGCCTTGTCCATTCGACCCGAGGGCAGGTCGTAGTACCAGGTGCTGCCCGGCTGCTGCTGCTTGAGCACGACGAGTTTTTTGCCGATGCTCGCGATGACCACGACCGTATTTTGCCGGCGGACCTTCTCGAAGGTCTTCGTTGTGCCGTCAAACATTTTCTGGGGCCACTGGTAGACGTCGAAAATGACCCCCTTGAAAACCCGTTTCGCCTGCCGTGGGATCGCGCTCCGCTTCATTTGAAAAATAGGCCGTCTCGGCCGTGGTAATAAGTTTCGTGGAGCCAGCTGTGGGAGTCGAACCCACGACCTACGCGTTACGAGTGCGTCGCTCTACCAACTGAGCTAAGCTGGCACAATTACGGGGGAGACGGGGTTTTCCCCGTAGACCCCCTTCATGGGGAACCATTTGCTCTGGAGAAAATCCAGAGCAAATGAACTACACTTTAAGACCAACAAAAGAAAACGGGAGCTAGACGAAAAACTTTTTTATGAGCGGGTTCGTCCGGGTGACAATCTCGTACGCCGTGCTTCCGGCGACCTTGGCCAGTTCAGCGGCGGTGACGCTCGCCTTCCCCTGCCGGCCAATGAGCACGACTTCGTCGCCGACCCGTGCGCCGATTGCGTCTGTGGCGTCGACGGTGAGGATGTCCATGGACACGAGGCCCACGACCTTGCACCGGTGTCCGCGTATGAGCACGTGGCCCCTGCCTGAAAGCGCCCGGCCGTAGCCGTGCCAGTAGCCCACGGGAACGAGCGCGAGGCGGCTCCGCCGAGCCAAACGCTCTGTGAAATTGTAGCCTACGCGCTCCCCTTTTTCAACCCACTTGAGTTCGGCCACGACCGACTTCCAGCTCATGGCCGGGGTGAGCGGTACCGCTTTCTTGAAGCGCGCCTCGGTTTCGGGCGAAGGCCAGAGCCCGTAGAGGCCGATGCCGATGCGGACCATGCCGTAGTGGGCTTTCGGGTACCAGAGCGTCCCGCCGGTGGCCGCCGCGTGGCAAATGGGCGAGAAGCCCGCCGCGCGCGCCAGGTGCACGGCCGTTTTGAATCTCCCGAGCTGGGCTTCGGACTGCTTGCGAAACCGGGGCTCTTTGGCGGCCGCCAGGTGCGTGTAGAGCCCCTCGAGCGAGGCGCGGGGCGCACCCTGCAAAGTTTTAAGAACCTGCGGCAGCTCGGGGAGCTGGAAGCCGTGTCGGTGCATGCCGGTATCTATCTTGAGGTGCACGGCCAGATTTTTTTTGAGCTTCGGCAGCAGGGCCAGACACTCCCAGCTCGAAACGGTAACGCTGAGGTTAGCCGCCGCGGCGCGGCCGAGGTTTTCGGGCAAGGTGTAGCCCTGCACGAGGATTGGCAGGCGTACACCGGCGCGCCGGAGCGCGAGGCCTTCGGTGATTGAGTCTACGCCGAGCCAGTCGGCTCCTGAAGCCTCGGCAAGCTTCGAAAAGCCCACGAGCTCGTGGCCGTAGGCGTTCGACTTCACGACGGCGAGGAGGCGCGTTTCTCTGCCGAGGCGCCCCTTCATGAGCCGGAGATTCCGGCGCGCGGCCGCACGCGAAACCTCGATCCAGGTACGGAGACCGCCCCGACGCTCAGTCATTCGCCCGGATGAATACACGAACCGGCGCTGCCTGGACCTGCGCGGCGAGCCAGGCGGGGAAACCTTCGCCGCCGAGGAAAATTTGATCGATGTTCGAAGCGCTGCCGTTCGCCCCGCTGACCCGGATGACGTGGACTCCGTAGCGGGTGCCGACGACCTTCACGTCGCCGGGTTTGCTCCCGCTGATCTGGGCGGCGAGTTCCGGCAGCAGCTCGCCGTCACGGAAACTGCCGGCCGAGCCCCCGAACTGCTTCGAGGCCTCGTCTTGGCTGTAGGTTTGGGCGAGCGCGTCCAGCCGCTCCCCCTTCTTGAGCCGCTCGACGATGGTGTCAGCCCGGCGGTACGTTTGTCCGTTTAGGTCCCGCTGCTGGTAGTACCAGCTAAGGAGCTGCTCGGTCAGGAGCGCCTGGCGGGCGGCCGCTTCCGGTACGCCGGCTGCGGCCGCGTTTTTCAACTCGGCGCGACTGACCGTGAGGCCGTGCTCTGCCCCGAGGCGGTCAATGACCGCGCCGCGCACCGCCGCTTTGAGCGCCGCGGCCGACGTGCTCGGCCGCCCGCTCTCTTCAGCAGCCCTGGCCCGCGCCTGGACATCCGAGAGCCAGAGCGGCCGTCCGTAGACGGTAGCCGCCGGAATCGGCAGGATCTTTGCGAGCCGTTCGGCCGCGGGCGACGTGGGCTTCTGGCGCACGGCGAAAGCCGCCGCCGCGGTCACAACCACGAGCGCGAGCACGAACCATGCGACGGCTTTCAGGAGCGTTTTGATCATCGGGTATCGGAGTTACGGCTGGCCAAAAAAGTAGCGAACCCATTTTTCTACGTTTCCCGGACCTGCCGTTTTTGCGCGGCTCGCGCTCGGGGCGTCGGTTTTCGGGAAGCTGAAGACAATTTCACCCGGCCGCTTCATGTTGAGCTGCTGGCGGGCGAGCTTCTCGCGGAACTCTGGGGAGCTGAAGTACGAGAGCGACTGCTCGAGCTGCGCGTTCTGGTGCCCGAGGTCGTCGACCTGCTGCTTGAGGCGGCCCGCCTCGGCGTCGACGGCCGCCTGCCGGTTGTGCTGCTGCAGGCGCGCCCAGCCGAGCGCCCCGAGCCCCGCTACGACGGCTACCGCGGCCGCGTACGTGAGCGGCGATGGCCTACCCGTCCGCACGGCTGCTCCCCTGCGCGCGGCGCTTCATTTGCCAAATGGTTTCCGCGGCTTCGGCGGGTTTCGCAACCACGCCGGCGTCGACGTTGCCTGAAGCGGTGTGGAGGAGGAGCCGTCCGCGGCGGCCGAAGTTCGCCTCAACCGTGCAGCGGTCCACGGCGGCGTGGGGAACGTCTTGCGTCACCGAGGCGGCGAGCGAGGAGCGGACGAGCACCGACCGCTCGCTCGTGACGAGCAGGCCAGAGCCGAGCCACGATCGGTACCGCAGCCACAGCCAGAGGAGGCAGAGCAGCGACCAGACGAAAGCCAGAAGGGCGTGCCCGCCGCCGGAACGGGCGTTCAGGGTCCAGGCAACAGCCGCCGCGGTGGCGGCAATAGCCGCCGGGACAATGAGCGCCGTCTCGGGCTGCCGGAACATGCCGGCGGGCTGCTCGAGGGGGTGGAGGCTTACCGACAGCATGGTTCTACTGGAAAGCGGCGAAGCCGACCGTTAAGGCGACCATCGCGGCAATGACGAGCCAGGCCATGACGTACGAAATGCGGCCGACGAGTTTTCGGTTCCTAAACATTCGGGTGCTTCTGCTTGCCGCCGTTGACCCACCACGGGTCGTCCAGGTCTTGGAAGCACCAGCCGTCAGACCTCGTCTCCCAAATTTTTTTTGCAATCTCGCGGCCGGCGTCTGTTTTCAGCCGGGCGACGAGCGACGGAACCCACCGTTCGGCTCTCGGGTTCCCCGCGTCGAACTGCTCTTTCAGGAAGCAGAGCAGCTCGAGCTGGTCGGCGTCCCGCGCGAGCTGGGCTTCGGGCGTTGTGCCTTCATTCCACTCGCCGATGAGCCCTTTCATGTCATGGCCGAACGGAACGGCCGCGGCTATTTCCGTTAGAACTTTTTCCTCGTCGTCGGTAACGTACTTCTGGTTGACGTAGTTAAGGTCGGAGGTTCTCGCCTCGGCAACGTCGTGGAAGAGGCACATGCGCATAACCTTGCCCTCGTCTGCCCCGCTCGTGCCGTGCGCGAGCGCGTAGCCAATGTAGCTGGCCCGGCAGAGGTGCTCGGCGACGCTCTGGCGCCCGGAGCCGAGCAATCCGGTAAAGCTGCGCGGCGTGCGCGCGAGCTGCCCGACCTCAAAGAAAAAATCGGCGACCGGTTTTAAATCAGCGTTCGCCATAGGGCTACTTCTTTAGTACCGCGAGGAAGGCTTCCTGCGGGATTTCTACTTTGCCGATGAGCTTCATGCGCTTCTTGCCTTTTTTCTGCTTGTTCAAGAGCTTCATCTTGCGGGTCACGTCGCCGCCGTAGAGGTAGCCGGTGACGTCTTTGCGGAGGGCCGAGATGGTTTCCCGCGCTACTATTTTACCACCGATGGCGGCCTGCAGGGCAACCTCGAACTGGTGGCGCGGAATGAGCTCCTTGAGTTTGGCAATGAGCTCGCGGCCGTCCTGGGCCGCCGTGGAGCGGTGAACGATGGCCGCAAGCGCGTCAACGGGCTCCCCGGCTACCACGATGTCGATCTTTACGAGCTCCCCGGGACGCTCTTCCAAGAAGTCGTAGTTCAGGCTCGCGTAGCCGCTCGTGGCCCCCTTCAGCTTGTCGTAGAAGTCCAGAATAATGTTGCCGAGCGGCATTTCGAGCTGGACGTCCACGCGGTTCTTGCCGAGGTAGCGGATGTCGCGCGAGATAGCCCGGCGCTGGGTGGCGAGCTCCATGGTCGCGCCGATGTGCTCGGGCGGGCAGATGACGTCGACGAGC
The DNA here is from genome assembly GCA_964561365.1 of uncultured Candidatus Saccharibacteria bacterium. GTDB lineage: Bacteria > Patescibacteriota > Doudnabacteria > UBA920 > UBA920 > CAZLPF01. Next base: position 76,211 of record CAZLPF010000001.1, read on the forward strand.
ATCCACGGTTCACGGACCTCGCGGATGCGCGAGGGGTCGGGGAAGCTCGCCGGGTTGTGGACCACGGTCTCCGAGCCGTCAGAGAGAATAATGCGGTAGGCCACCGACGGCGCGGTGAGGACGAGGTCGAGCCCATACTCCCGCGAGAGGCGCTCCTGGACGATGTCCATGTGCAGCAGCCCGAGGAAGCCCGTGCGGAAGCCGAAGCCGATGCTCGGGACGTGCTCGGGTTCGAATTCCAGCGAGGCGTCGGAGAGCTTGAGCTTGTCCATGGCGTCGCGGAGCTGCGGGTACTGGTCGCCGGAAGACGGAAAAATGGTCGCGTAGACCATGGGCTTGACCTGCCGGTAGCCGGGCAGGGCCGTAACCCGGCTGGCGTCTTTCGTGAGCGCCATGGTGTCGCCGACGCGGGCGCGGGCAACTTCGCGGAGGCCCGTCACCACGTAGCCGACGTCGCCGGCGACGAGCCCGGCGCTGTGCTCAAACTTCGGGCGGAAGTAGCCGACCTCCTGGCTTTCGGCTTCGGCTTTGCTCCCGAGCATGGTGATGCTCTGTCGTGGCGCGAGGGAGCCGTCGACGATGCGGATGAAGCTGATGACCCCGCGGTGCTGGTCGTAGACCGAGTCGAAAATGAGAGCCCGGAACGGAGCAGACTCGTTCCCGGTCGGCGGCGGCACCCGTTTGACGATTTCCTCAAGCAGGGCCGGCACCCCTTCTCCGGTTTTGCCCGATGCGAACAGAATTTCTTCGTCCGTGAAGCCGAAGGCATCCTTCAGTTCGCGGGCGGTGCCCTCGCGGTCGGCGTTCGGCATGTCGATCTTGTTGACGACCGGAACGATGGTCAGGTTGTGCTCGAGGGCCAGGTTGACGTTCGCGAGCGTCTGGGCCTCAATCCCTTGCGTCGCGTCGACGACGAGGACCGCACCCTCGCAGCACGCGAGCGAGCGCGAGACCTCGTAGCTGAAGTCGACGTGGCCCGGCGTGTCGATGAGGTTCAGCGTGTAGCGCTCGCCGCCGAGTGCGTAGTCCATGCGTACCGGCTGGAGCTTGATGGTAATGCCGCGCTCGCGCTCGAGGTCCATTTGGTCGAGCAGCTGGTCGCGCATGTCGCGGTGCGAGACCGTGCCGGTTACCTCGAGGAGCCGGTCGGCGAGCGTGCTCTTCCCGTGATCGATGTGGGCGATGATGCAGAAGTTTCGGGTGCGCGCTTGGGCCATGGGCTGGGCGGAATTTACGTTCGGAAAGCCGTGGTACGGTACCAGATTTTCTTGATCAGGTCGAGGGCCGCGCGCGCCTCTTGGGTGCCGAGCTGCGCGGCCGTAGCAAAGAACGCGATCACGCCGGCGAGGGCGGCGGAGCCGGTTTGAATGGCGAGACCGAGGACGGTGTCGGTCCCGACGAGCGGGGCCGAGGCGTAGAGCACGCCGTAGGCCGCCGCGCAACCGATGGCCGCCGCTCCGGTCGTAGCTACCAGGGTCCGCCAGGCGCTCCGCTCAATGGCGCGGGCCCCTTCTCCGAGTTTGGGCCGGAGCATGAGCCAGAGCAGGACGACGTTCAGCCAGCTCGCGATGACGAACGCCCAGGCGATGCCGCCGATGCCCGCGCGGTGCCCGAGCGCGAGCGCCACGACGAGGTTGACCGAAATGCTCGCGAGGTTCGCCACCACCGGTGAGACCGTGTTGTGGAGCGAGAAGAAGGCGCGCGAGAGGAGCGGCGCCACGGCCTGCGGTACGACCGCGAGGGCCAGTACGCCGAGGGCACCGAGCGTCGTTACGGTATCGTCCCAGGTGAACCGTCCGTAGCCGAGGAGCAGGCGCACGGCCTGCGCGCGGAAGATGATGGTGAACGCGGCCGTCGGCACGGCGAAGAACAGAACCTGCTGGAGCGTGCGCGTGAGGAGGTGGGTAAAGCCGGCGCGGTCGCGGCGCGCGTGGGCCTCGGCGAGCGCGGGGAAGGCGGCCAGGGCGAGCGGGTACGCGAGCAGGCCCAAAGGGACGGACTCGAGGTTCGAGGCGAAGCTGTACGAGCTCACCGTGCCGCTCGGGAGCCGCGAGCCGACCCAGGTCGCGACAATCAAGCTGACGCTGCTCAAGTCGAAGCTCAGTATCCTCGGTAAAAATAGGCGAATAACGCGGCGGAGGTCGCCGGTCAACGCGCCGAGCGCCGGCCAGGGCCGCACGCCGAGCGAAATGACCTCCGGCAGCTGGATTGCCGCGTGCATGAGCGCGCCAATAATGACCCCCCAGCCTACCCCGACCATGCCGGCGCGCGGGTAGCCGAAGATAATTCCGCCGATGATGCCGACGTTGTAGAGGAGCGGCGCCACGCTCACGGTCAGGAACCGTTTCCGGGAGTGGAGCACGGCCGTCAGCAGGCTCGAGCACGTGAAGATGATCGGCGAGAGCAGGAACAGGCGGTTGAGCTGGACGGTGAGGCGGAGCTGCTCGCCGGAAAATCCCGGAACAATGGCCCGGGTGAGCGGTTCGGCGAACACGAACAGAACAGCGCAGACGATGAGCACCGTTCCGCCGATGCTGCCGAGCACCTGCCGGGCGAGGCGCGCCGCACGCTCTTGATTCTCCTCGCTGAGTTCGGAGAATACCGGGATGAAGGCTGCCGGCAAGGTACCGAGCACGAGCAGGTTGAAGACGAAATCCGGGACCCGGAAAGCGGCGTAGTAGGCGTCGAGCTCGAGGCCGGGACCGACGTGGCTCGCGAGCAGGCTGTCGCGGACGAGCGCGCCGAGCTTCGTCACCACGGTGAGCAGCGCGACGATGGCGGCGGCTTTCGGGACCGAGAAATTCCGCTCGAGGTTCTTGAGCCGACCGATCACGGCCGTCCTCCGTCCGAAAGCACCGCGCCGAGCATGGCGTCGCCCGAGACGTTCAGCGAGCCGGAGAGCGTTTCGGTCTCCCCGGTACCGAAGTTTTTCCAGGCGAGCGTCCGTTTCGGGTGGTCGATGCGGTACGTGAGGTCGTACGGCTGGCCGCCGACCTGGAGCTGGGACAGCAGGCTCAGCCGGTCAACGGTGCCGAGCTTGAACGGCAGCCGGTAGCGGAGGCGTACGGTTCGCTCCTCCCCGCCCTGGAGCGTGATCCAGTTGCCGAAAAAGGTTCGATCCGACTCTGTACCGACGGTCGTTCCGGTCAGCACGTCCCGCCTGCTCCCCGCTTCCCACGCGTGGACCGCCGGGTCCTCGGTAAGATTTTCGGGGTTTGCGGGGGGCGTTTTTAGATCAAAGCCCGCGGACTCGAGGAGCTCTGAGCCCTTCGGGACGAGGGCGCGGATGAATACCACGTTCTCGGACTCGGGTACCGCCGGCAGCCGGTTCCGCCTGGTCACCGTCAGCTCGTCGGTGACAGAACCGTCGGGGTCGACCGTGCTGACGAGCTTCACCGTCTGGGTAACGAAGCGGTCGGTTTTCGTTCCGCCGAGGTTTGCGGTCGCGAGCGTCAGCGCATCGCGGTCCGTTGCCCGCACCGCGCCGGCCCATCCGTAGCGTTCGAGGAACCGCTCGGCTTCCCCGTCCCGGGAAAAGAGGACCACCTTTTTCGCCGCGAGGGCCCGCTCGAGCCGCAGGATTGCTTCCGCCGCGCGTTCGCGGGGGAGCTGGCCGAGCTGCTTGAGGAGCTGCGGGAAGAGGTCGGCGAGGGCCTGCTTCGGCTCGTTCGTCGGCAGCCCGGTGCTCTGGGTCGTTGCGGCTTCTACGGTCTCAAAAAAATTTTCAGCCGAGTAGGTAACCGCCGGCGTGCCGGCCGTGACGGGTCCGGTGACCTCGAGCAGCTGCTCAAT
>CAZLPF010000002.1:0-77638 GCA_964561365.1 uncultured Candidatus Saccharibacteria bacterium
AACGCGCCCTTTGTAAACGATAAAACCGTGGCGCAGGCTGCCGAGGTCGCGAGCCGGTTCTCGAAAGCCCGGGGCGGGGGAGAGGTTTCGGTCTTAGATCTCGGTACGGGCGAAGGCTACAACGCCCAGGCCCTCGCCGGCATCCTGAAGGCCAAGGGCTTGCGCTACCGCATTCTTGCCCCGGACATAGACCCCGGCTACTTCAAGGCCCAGGGCACCCCGGGCGTTGAGTTCGTTGAGGCGAACCTGGACCACGACTTCAACTTCGGCCAGTTCGACGTGGTTATGGGCACCGAGCTGCTCGAGCACGTGGAGAACCCCTACCACTTCATCCGCAACGCGGTGAAGCACATGGGCCCGGACGGCGTGCTGCTCATGTCCTCGCCGAACACCGCGAACCTCTACTCGCTGCTGAAACAGCTCATTACCGGCGTGCCGTCGTTCTTCCACGAGAGCCTCCACTCCGGCCACATTACGCCCATTACCCCGTACCTAATCCGCCAAACCTTGCGCAAAGTGGAGCAGGAGACGGGCAAGCGCTACGACCTGGCCGTTTCGTACAACCGGAACGTCCTGCTGCTGCCGTTTTCGGTCTTCGGCACCCGGACCATACAGGTTCCCGGCGGCAATCGGCTGCTCGGCGAAGTGGCCATGTACCGGGTTACCCTAAAAAAATAGCCTGGTTTTCAGACTGAAAAACGGTTGACCTTTTGTAAGGTTTATCTTATACTAAGCGAAGTTTGTATATATCGTTGTGGTTTCTAGAGAACCAAGACTGATTTTAAAAGACCTAGTTTAACCTGGTTTGTACCGTTTTCCGGCTTACGTAAGCCGGAAATAAGCCAGGGAACTAGGGCTTTTGTTTGTCTGGTTTCCTGTAACGAGAACATTCCGGATACCGTCTACTGTAAACGCAGGCTTTCGCGGATTTCCCCCAAAACTTGGGTAAAATCCATGGGAGCTCGCTCCCAGACCTCTGTGGCTGTTCCCTAAACCTTTTTCAGTTTCGCGAGGTCCGGATTTACTCCGGACCGAGCGAATGAAGGGAAAGGGAGAGTCCACGAGAGGGAAAACCGGTAGGTTTTCTCTTTCGTGAAATTGCCTTTATTACGTTCGCCCCTTTAGAAGGGCAAGTCGGTTAGCTGCAGCACCGGGGCTAATCCCGGAGCTCGCGTGGGTCGATCTGCCGGCGCAATAGCCCTCTAACGTAAGGCGTCGTAATCGTTACCGAAAGTACAGGCTCCCGTTGCTCTAGACAGCGGATCGGCAAAAGGCTTCCGGTGGCGTCCCCCAAAAGGGGAACCCAATTAAATTTGAACGATCATTGGTGGCCGCAATTGAGCTCCCAATGCCGTTCAAAACCTCTGTAAAGGATTCCAACCAATGAGTAACTCTGTTGCTCGCAAGCTCTTCGCGGTTGGTCTCGCGGCTTCTACGGCCCTCATGGGCCTGGCTCCGCTCGCTGCCAAGGCTGCTCCGCACGCCGCTGGCACGAACGTGAACTACCAGGGGACCATCTGGATGGTTATGCCAGACGGTACCCGCCGCGCGTACACCTCCGCAGGCGCTTTCCTCTCCTACGGGTTCAACAGCTTCGCGAACGTAGTTGAGGCTAACAGCGACGACCTCGCCCTTCCCGCCGGCGCGTTCATTCCGCCGCAGGACGGCAAGGTTATTTGTTCCGATCGCGGTGCCGACAAGGGCACCTGCTACGTCATCTCTGGGGCCATGAAGTACGGCTTTACCTCGGCTGCGGTTTTCACCGGCCTCGGTTTCAGCTTCGCTCGGGCCCAGAGCGGTGACGTTTCGTTCCTCACCTCCGGCGCGACGAACGTCGACAACACGACCGCGGCCCACCTGCCCGGCGTGCTCGTGAACAACGGCGGCACGGTCCAGCTCCGCGGTACCTCTGGTAACCTCGGCATCCCGGACATTGCCACGTTCAACACCTGGGGCTACAGCTTCGCCGACGTTGTTCCCGCGAACGACGCCGACAAAGCCATGACCCAGTCCGGCGTTATGGCCGCCCGCACCCCTGGCATGCTCTCGCCGATCGCCACGACCGGCGGCACCGTGACCCCGGGTAGCGTGACCGTGTCTGCCGCCCCCGGCATGACCCCGGCCTCGACCATCCCGAAGGGCGCGACGAACGTTCCGTTCCTGAAGTTCACCATCAGCAACGGCGGCGCCTCTGCCGTTACGGTGAACGGTGTGACCGTTACCCGCACGGGTGCTGGTTCTACTGGCGACTTCTCGAACGTCTACCTCTACCAGGGCAGCTCCCGCCTGACCTCTGGCCGCAGCGTCAACAGCTCGACCAACCAGGCGGTGTTCAACGGTTTGACCCTCAGCATCCCGGCGATGGGTTCCGTAACCCTCGACGTCCTCGCTGACATGACGACCACTGCTGGCGCTGGCAACGTGCACATCCTGACCGCCTCTGGCGTCGTCCTCAACGGCGGCACCGCCTCTGGCTCGGTTTCCTCGAACGCCATGACCATGGCCTCGGCGACTTCCGGTCAGGTTACCATTGCTGCGAACGGTGGTACTCTCACCAACCCGAAGGTTGGCGAGAAGGGCGTCAAGATTGCCCAGTTCCAGATCACTGCTGGTTCTGAGGAGGATCTGACGCTCAAGCGCATTTCCCTCATCAACGGTGGTTCCATCAACCGGTCATACCTGACCAACTTTAAGTTGACTCAGGCTGGGACCCAGGTATCCTCTGTTGCCTCCATCGACTCGAAGGACAAGATCAACTTCGATCTCACGTTCAACCTCGAGAAAGGCAACAGCCGCACCTTTGAGATCTCGGCTGATATCGACGGCCAGGCCAAGAAGGACGACACCATTAGGTTTTACCAGGAAGAGGATACTGACCTCTATGCCATGGGTAAGACCTTTGGTTTCGGTGCTCGCGTAACCAGGACTGCTTACGACAACAGCGCTGGTAATGGCACCGATGCATCCTGGACCTCGGTTGATGCCGGTCAGTTGACCAGTGCCTTCAACGGTCCTGCTGGTAGTGACATTGCCAAGGACGGCCGCGACGTGGAAGTCTTCAACTTCACCATGACGGCGCAGTCTAACCTTGAGGTCCGCCAGATCAAGTTCACCTTCGACAACGGCGGTTCCGGCACCGCGAACTTCCTCGGTGCCTCGAACGGTAACTACACCGACGTCAAGATATGGGATGCCACCGGCAACTCTATTGTTTGGGGCCCGGTGGACTTCGCTACCTCGTCTGGCAGCGTGTCTGGTAACGACACCAGCATGACGGTGACCTTCACCGAGGACATCGTCTTAAATGCTGGTCAGTCCAAGACCTTCAAGATGACCACTGACGTTGCTAACACGTCCGATGTGGCTAACAACGACAAGTTCCGCGCCATCTTGAACACCTCTGACTTGACTTCCAGCCAGGTCAAGAACCTCGACAACAACACCTTCTTGGCTAGCGGCGACATTGTCCCGACCGGTAACCTGAACGGTAACCAAATGACTGTGAAGGTTCCGGGTTTGACCGTCGCCTTGGCTGGCACACCGACCTCCCAGTCGTTCGTGAGGGGTTCGCAGAACGTGCCGTCCGCCGGTTTCAGCTTTGCTGCCTCGACCGGTAAGGACATCAAGGTCACCTCTCTGACACTGACTGGTATCGTTGACGGTAACAACGACGGTACCGGTAACATCGGCCAGGATCTTGGTGTGCAGTTCAGCGACGCGGTTGTTACCGCCGAGCTGTACGACGGTGCCACCAAAGTTGGTGAGACGAAGAGCCCGACCGTATCGACCGCGACCGGTTCTGGCGCTTCTTTGGCCTTCACCAACCTGAACTGGGTCATTCCGGCCGGTGTCACGAAGACACTGACCGTGAAGTCGAACACCAACTCTTCGGTTGGTGCTAACACCAAGATCAAGTTCAGCATCCAGTCTGGTGGTGTGAGCGCTAACGACATCGATGGTAACAGCGCGCCCATCACCATCTCGGATGGGAACACGAGCGCCACGATGGCGAACGGTACCACCATCACTCTTTCCAGCGCTGGCACCATTGCGGTGACCACCGCTCCGGAAGAGCTCGGTGTGACCGATGCTCGCATCCTAGTCGCCGCCCAGTCGGACGTGACCCTCGAGAAGTTCCGCTTCACGGCTTCTAACGAAGAACTGAAGCTGACCAAGATCGAGATCCTCATTCCGGCCACTACGACGGATGACATTACCGCGATCTCACTGTACGATGGTTCGACGCTGCTCGGTACGGTTGCCCCGATTGCGGGTACCGCCACGTCCGCCGTCGCGACCTTCAACAGCCTGTTGTCTCCTGGCTTCGTCATTCCCAAAGACACCAGTAAGAACCTGACCGTTAAGGCCAGCTTCAACACGGTGCCTGCGGGTGCTGACTCCGGCGCGTTCTTCAAGCCGGTGGTCAACTACAGCAACATTGAGTTCCGCGGGACCGGCTCGTCTAACACCCTGATCAGCTCGATCACGGCTGAGGTTCCGGCCCACGCCCAGATGATCCTCAGGAAGACGAAGCCGACCGTTACCTTGGTCTCGCTGCCCAACACGGTCTTGGCTCCCGGTACGCCGGTCATCGCCAAGTTCACCGTCACGGCCGACGCGGCCGAACAGGTCAGTCTGAAGACCATCAAGTTCGACATTGCGCTGAGCAACGCCACGCTCACCGTTAACTCGCTGACCATTCGCGAGTCCGGTGCGAGCAGTGACCTCGGCACGGTTAGCAGCACGATCGCTGTGACCGGTGGAACCGGTGTTATCGGTTTCACCAGCGAGCAGACCGTCTCTGCCGGCACCAGCAAGACGTACGAACTGAAGGCTAACGTCGCCTCCGCGGGTACTGGCTCTGCCTCGGTGCAGACCAAGATTCTCGGCGACAGCGCTACTGTTACCGGCGCGCTCAGCGGTGGCGGTGCAGGTGTTGGTGGCACGGACTACAACTTCATCTGGTCTGACAACTCCGCGGTGCCGCACAACGACACCGACGCGGGTTCGGCCGACTGGACCAACGGCAAGTTGGTCAAGTCTCTGCCGACTGACTACCAGACCCTCAGCAAGAGCTAATCCTCTAGCGTAAGGTCCACCCTGGTTCGGGTGGGTGAGAGAGAACCGAAAACCCCCGGCCGCAAGGTCGGGGGTTTTCTTATGTTTTCCTTTTTGTTAGGATGACATGACCATGTCAAAGAAACAGGCAGTTTTATTGGTCATCGTTTGCTCCACTATTTTGATTACCGGTGTGTTTCTTTTACGGAGGCAGTTGTCCGACCCAAATTCCGTAAGGCAGCGGCAGATGACGGAAAATTTGCAGTCCACTGACCCTGAACGGCTCGCAAAATACGAGCAGCAGCTGTCCGAGGCAGAGGAGAAAGTTAAGGCCGAACCGAGTAGTTATCACGCCTGGATTGACATGGCCGTGGTCTCTGAAGCTTTGGGTGATTACCGCACTGCGGAAAGTTCCTACCGTAAGGCTATCGGCACAAACCAAAAAGGTGGTTTCGTAGCTTGGGGCAACCTGGCAAACCTGTACAAGAGACAGGAGAGGTGGACGGAAGCGATTGAAACGTACCGCAGTGCTATCCAGGCCATTCCTCAGGAGGTCGAGTTCTACTACAACCTCGCCGAGATACAGGCGGACGGCAAGGGCGGGACCAGGCAGGATGCCTTAGAGACCCTGGAGAGGGGGATATTGACCACCGGAGCCGAACAGCTGAAAGCTGCCAAAGAGCGGCTGCAGAAAGACGGGCGCCTCTAGTTTTTACCTGTAACCTCAGCGCGTCTCATTTCTATGAAAAAGTTCGCCCAGGCTTGTTTCTTCCTGCTGGTGTCCGCCGTATGGCTCGCTCCGCTGTTCATCTTTCGGGACTACCTCTTTCCGTACATCACGTCCAAGGCCTACCCGCTCCGTGTGTTGGTAGAGCTCGCGCTGCCATTCTACGCCTACCTGCTGCTCTCCGACCGGCGGATGTGGCCGAACCTAAAAAATCCCTTGCACCTCTCGGTCATCCTGTTCTGGGTGTTCTCTTTCTTGGCCGGGGTGTTCGGGGTGAACCCCCTAAAGAGCTTCTGGGGCAACTTCGAGCGCATGGGCGGGGCGTACTACCTGCTCCACCTGACGCTCCTGTACTTCTACACGGTGCTGCTCGGCCACATGGGAGACCGGTGGATCCAACGGTTCCTGTACGTGTTCCTCGGCAGCGCGCTGCTCGCCACGCTCTACGGCTGGTTCGTCTGGCTCGGCTGGTTTACCTTCATACCTGACCCGACCTACCCGCGCATTTCTTCCACCTTCGGCAATCCGATTTTCTTCGCGAGTTTCCTCATACTGCCCATTTGCCTGACGGCCTTTCTGGCCCTGCAGGAAGACGTGCGCTGGAAGCGGATTGCCCTCTGGGTTTTCGCGGCGCTCCAGCTCATGGGCGTGTACATGAGCAGCACCCGCGGCGCGGCCGTGGGGCTCGTGATCGGCGCATTCGTCGGCCTCTGCGCCTACATTTACAAGGGCGGAAGCAAACGCACCCGGCAGTGGGGTTTGGGTTCGCTCATTGGACTCGTAATTGTTGTCGGGCTGCTGCTGGCCTTGAACGACAAAATTCCCCAGTCGAGCCCGCTCTGGCGCTTCACGAACCTGCGCGACAACAACACGAACGCCCGTATCATCCAGTGGAAGACCGCGCTCGAGGGGTTCAAAGACCGTCCGGTGCTCGGAGTAGGCCCGGAGAACTACTACGTGGTGGCGAACGCCCACTATAACCCCGAGATCTATAAGTACGATCCCTCCTGGTTCGACAAGCCCCACAACTACCAGCTCGAGGTTTTGGTAACCACCGGCACGTTGGGATTTTTGGCCTACCTCGGCATCTTTGTGTTTTCGGTCTACGCGCTCTACCGGGGCCTCAAGGCCGAGCTCTACGGCCTGACCGAGTTCGCCGTGCTGCTCGGGGGGCTCGTAGCCTACCAGGTTCAGAACCTCTTCGTGTTCGATACCATTCCGGCGAGCATGACCTTCTTTGCGGCGACCGGGTTTTGCGCCTACCTCTGGTACCGCAGTACGCATACGTCGACCGCGCAGGCGAACGGTAAGAAAATTTACGGCGGTTCGCCGGTGGCCGCAAACATCGCCCTGGCAGTTTCCGCGGTGGTGGCCGTATACCTCGTGTACGTGACGAACGTCTTCGGGGCGCGCGTTAATAAAGCCATCCACGAGGGATTTGTAACTAAGGGAGCGTACCTGACCCACTCGCTAGAATCATTTGAACGGGCGAGAACGAGCAATTCGGACTTCGATCCCGTTGAACTCGGCAATAAGTACAGTGCGACCGCGCTCAGCGCCGCGGTGAACGGCAGTACGGATCCCGCTACCCACGGAACGATAGTGCAGCTCATTGACGGAGCCATTGCCGCAAACGAGGAAGCTGCTCGGCGCGTGCCGAACGACCCTGCCGTATACCACCGCATTTCGAACCTATTTTTTACGAAGGCCATTGTTGAAAAAACCGATGTTGACCCGCGGGCCGAGGCCGCGAGCCGAAAAGCAACGGAGCTCGCACCCCGGCGGCCCGAGCCGCAGCTCGGCTTGGTCCGCGTTCTGACCATTTCAAATCGTCTTTCCGAAGCAGAGAGTGTCCTCAGGAATTTACTCAGCCTGACGCCGGGTCACCCGCAGGCCCTGCTGCAGCTGGCCCTGGTCCTTCACGAAGAGGGAAAAGACGCGGAGGCGGCCAAAGCCATGGACGAAGCCGTGGCGCTCGGCTACCGGATAAGCGACCCGAACGACGTGGGCTGGCTCGTCGGCTACTACCTGAGGAACGACGATTACGAAAACGCGGTCCGCTACCTCGAATACGCTTACTCCGCCGACCCTGCGAACGTGGACGTGGCGTGGGAGCTCGCGAAGGCTTACGCGAAAGTCGGAAAGGTGGACCAGGCGAGAAATTTTGCCGAGCAGGTTTTACAGTCGGACCCGAGCAAGCAGCAGGTGGTGCAGGATTTCCTAAAGACGCTCAAGTAGCGCGTGCTGTTACACCGTACCGCAAAGTACGGTAGAGTAGGGGAGCATTAACGTTCTTTTTGTGAACTACCTTCCGCCCGTACCGCAGCCGCCGCGCCCGCGCGGCCGCGGGCTCATGGTTGCCCTGTCGTCTATTCAGCTCGCGCTGCTCTTGGTCCTCGTGGCCATGGGCGCGTTCGCCGTCCGCTCCGTGTCGCGCGACCGCGCGGACGTGGACCGCGGCTCCTACAGCCACTCGGCCGCAAACAGCGCCTGCAACGTCCAGGTCGTGCCGCTCTACGGCGTGCTCGACACGAGCTACGGCACCTACCAGGATGGCACCGAGGTCGGCGCCGTGTCTTCGGAAATTATCGCCAGGCTCAAGGACGCGAGAGCAAACAGCCAGATCAAGGCCGTCATCCTCGACGTCGACAGCCCGGGCGGGTCGCCGGTGGCCGGCGAGGACGTTTCGGCCGCGCTCCGGTCATTGGGGAAGCCCTCGGCGGCCTGGATTCGGACCATGGGCACCTCGGCGGCCTACTGGGCGAGCCTCGGGGCGAGCCGCATTGTGGCCAGCGAGAACAGCTCGGTCGGCAGCATCGGCGTTACGAGCAGCTACGTCGACCGGTCTGAAAAGAACCGGCAAGACGGCCTGTCGTTCGTGCAGCTGTCGCTCGGGCGCTTCAAGGACACCGGCAACCCCGACAAGCCCCTGACCGACGAAGAGAAGAAGCTCGTGCTCACCCAGCTCCAGGACGTCTACGACAGCTTCGTTCGCGCCGTAGCCGAGGCGCGCCACCTCTCGGTCGAGCAGGTGCGGCAGCTCGCCGACGGCTCGGACGTGCTCGGGTCGCGGGGGAAAGAGCTGCGGCTCGTTGACCAGACCGGCGGCTTGCCGGCCGTTGAGTCGTACCTCGAACGCGAGCTCGGGGAGCCGATCGATCTCTGCTGGGAGTAGCGACGGGACGCGCACGTCGAGACCCCTTCGCCCCGTGTTCTAGTGCTTTTGCCGCCGGCGCGGCATTTTTATTTTGCCGAAAATCGTGGTATAATTTTTTTGGAAAAAAGGCTAATTCTGAAACAAAAATTTCTGCCTAGGGCACCGTGGACAGAACGAAACTGAACGTCGCGCTCGCCGAGCAAAAACTGGTAAACGAGGAAAAGCTCGAGCAGCTCGAAAAAGAGTACAGCCAGTCCCAGCGGCAGGCCGCGTCGTGGGACGAGTTTTTGGTCGGCAAGAAGGCGCTGTCTGAAGACCAGCTCCTGAAGGCTAAGGCCGAGGTTTTCGGCGTCCCGGTGGTTAACCTCCGCGACGAGACCATTTCGGCCGACGTGCTGAACATCGTGCCCGAGCCCATTGCCCGGCGGCACGGGGTTATTTCGTTCTCGAAGGCCAAGGACGAGCTCCACCTGGCTATGCTCGACCCCGACGACCTCCAGACGCGGGAGTTCATTCAGAAGAAGACGGGGCTCAAGATAAAGACCTTCCTCATGGGCAAGGCGAGCCTCGAGCACGGTTTGTCGAAGTACCACTCCTCGCTCGAGAAAGAGATTAAGCACCTCTTTGCCCCCGGCAGCGGCGAGGGGCTGAAGACCGAGGCCACCGGGGAGTCGGCCGACCAGAACGACGAGCTCGCCAAAATGGCGGAGGAGATTCCGGTTATCCGCGTGGTTGACACCCTGCTCGAGTACGCGGTCTTCGAGAAAGCCTCGGACATCCACATTGAGCTCCAGGACAACCAGCTCATAGTCCGCTACCGCATTGACGGCGTGCTCCACGACGTCATGACCCTGCCGAAAGTCATCCACGCCGCGCTCGTGGCCCGCATCAAGGTCCTCTCGAACCTGAAAATAGACGAGCACCGCCTGCCGCAGGACGGCCGGTTCAAGATTCAGAAAGAGGGCTACAATTTTTCTTTGCGAGTTTCGACCATTCCCGTCTTCGACGGCGAGAAGGTCGTCATCCGCCTGCTCGACGAGTCGTCGAAGGCCATGGCGCTCGAGGATTTGGGCTTCCAGGCCTCGGCGCTCGACGTCATTCAGCGGAACGTGAAAAAGCCGCACGGCATGTTCCTCGTCACCGGCCCGACCGGCAGCGGCAAGTCCACGACGCTCTACACCATGCTCTCGCTGCTGAACACGAAGGGTGTGAACATTTCGACCATTGAGGACCCGGTCGAGTACCGCATCGTCGGCACGAACCAAATGCAGGTCAGCCCCAAAATTGGCCTGACGTTCGCGCTCGGCCTGCGCTCCCTGCTCCGGCAGGACCCGAACATCATCATGATCGGTGAAATCCGCGACAAAGAGACGGCCGAGGAAGCGGTTCACGCCGCCATGACCGGCCACGTCGTGTTTTCCACCCTCCACACGAACTCGGCGGCCGCGGCGCTGCCGCGGCTCCTGGACATTGGCGTTGAGCCGTACCTCATAGCCTCGACCATGAACGCGGTGCTCGCCCAGCGCCTCGTGCGCGTCATTTGCAAAGACTGCAAGACCGAAATGAAGCTCGACGAGGCGGCCGACAGCAGCCTCCAGAAGCAGTTCCACTTCGACCGCCTCGCCCGCGCCCTCGAGCGGGAGGGGCTCGTGCAGAAGGGCAGCAAGCTCCGGGGCTTCCGCGACCTGCCGTACTTCAGGGGCGAGGGCTGCGACAAGTGCAACCGCACCGGCTACCGCGGCCGCATGGGCATCCACGAGGTGCTCGAGGTTACCCCCGAGATCGGCACCATGATCATGGAGCGCAAAACGTCCCAGGAGATCCAGAACTACGCCGAGGAGCAGGGCATGGTTACGCTCTGGGAGGACGGGTTCATTAAGGCGACGCAGGGCGTTACGACCGTGGAGGAAATCCTCCGCGTGTCCAAGGAGTAGCGCGTGGCAGAGTACGTCTACGAAGCGGTAACCCACGACGGGCGGCGCGAGTCCGCGAGCATCCAGGCGCCGTCTGCGGCCATGGCCTCGCGCCTGCTCAAGGAGCAGGGGCTCCTGCCGACGCTCGTGCGCGAGAAGAAGACGACCGGCATTCTCGACCGGCTCCGCTCTATTTCGAACATTTCGCTCGACGAGAAAATCGGCTTCATTTCCAACCTCGCCATCATGCTGAAAGCCGGCATCCCGCTCGCCCGCGGCATCAGCATCTTGGGCAGGCAGACGCAGAACGTCCGCTTCCGGGGCATTATTGCCGACGTGCACAGCCAGGTAGAGTCCGGTAAGCCCCTCGGCGAGGCTATGGCCAAGTACCCGGGCGTGTTCTCCGACATTTTCGTGAGCATGGTCAAGGTCGGCGAGCTCTCCGGCAACCTCGAGAAGAGCCTCGACTACCTCAACGTCCAGCTCTCGCGCGAAGCCGAGCTCCGGGCCAAGGTCAAGGGCGCCATGATTTACCCCTCGGTCATTGTCGGGGCCATGGTCATCATCGGCGTGCTCATGGCGGTGTTCGTTCTGCCGAAGCTGACCTCGGTGTTCAAGGACTTCAACACCGACCTGCCCATTACCACGCGCATCATCATGGCCATTGCAGACTTCGCCGGCGCGCACGCCTTCCTCATGATCGGCGGGATTGTGGCGTTCGCTGCCGGCTTCATTGCCCTGCTGAAGACCGAGCCGGGCGGTCGGGCCTTCGACTGGCTCACCATCCGCATGTTCGTCATCGGCACCGTGGTTCGCAAGGTCAACCTCGCCCGGTTCGCCCGCATCTTGAGCTCCCTGCTCAAGAGCGGCATCCCCATTGTCCAGAGCCTCGAGGTTACCGGCCAGGCCATGGGCAACGTCCACTACCGCGAGCGCGTGGTGCAGGGCGGCGCGGACGTGAAGACCGGCAAACCCCTGTCCGAGTCGCTCGGGAGAGACACCGTGCTCTTCCCGGTGCTCGTCGTTCAGATGCTCCAGGTGGGGGAGGAGAGCGGCACCGTGGAGGTTATCCTCGAAGAGCTCGCCGGCCACTACGAGGACCAGGTCGACGATACCTTGAAGAACCTCTCCTCGGTCATTGAGCCCATCCTGCTGCTCATCATCGGCGGGGTGGTGGGTTTCCTCGCACTCGCGCTCATCGGGCCCATTTACAACATTAGCCAGACCATCAACTAACGGTGCCCCGCGAACCCTTGGTATACTGAAACTGATTTGTTCAACCTCTTCGGCAAAACCCAGGACGCCTTCGGCCTCGACGTGAGCACGAGCTCGGTGCACATCGTGCAGTTTCGCGGTACCCCAAAGAGCCTTTCGGTCCAGGCCTTCGCCCAGGTGCCGCTCACGAAGGGCGTGGTGACCGGCGACGAGGTAACCGACAGCAAGGCGTTTTCCCAGGCCGTGGACCAGGCCATGCACCAGCCGCAGTACGGCAGCGTGTCGAGCCGGTACGCCGTGGTGAACATCCCGGAGGCGAAAGCCTTCGTCCGCGTCATTCAAATTCCCGTCATGACCGAGACCGAGGCCGAGAGCGCGGTGCCGGTCGAGTCGGAGAACTTCATTCCGCTCCCCATTGACCAGGTCTACCTCGACTGGCAGATCCTCGGCACCGACGGCGACAAGATGAATGTTCTCATCGTCGCGGCCCCGCGCGAGTACGTTGACCGCTACATTGAGATTTTAGAGCGCGCCGGCGTTCAGGTGGCGGCGCTCGAGGTCGAGTCCCAGAGCTGCCACCGGGCGCTCGTGGACTGGAGCTCGGGCCCGACGGCGCTCATCGTCGACCTGGCCGCGAACCACACGAACCTCATTGTCGTCGAAGACGGGAACCTCCACTTCACCTCGACCATTCCGGTGGCCGGCAACGCCTTCACCGAAGCCATTGCCCGGAGCCTCGGGGTGGCGAGCGTGAAAGCCGAAGCGGTCAAGCGGAAGGTCGGCTTCACGAACACCGCCGAGTACCCGAACGTTAAAACCGCCCTCGAGCCCGTCCTGAACGTGCTCGCGAGCGAGGTGAAGAACGTGGCCTCGTTCTACCGCGAGCACGCCGGCCGCGAGGTTGCCACGGTGCTGCTGACCGGCGGGAGCGCCCGCCTTACGGGGCTGGCCGAATTTTTGCAGGCGGCCCTGAAGCCGAGCGGTATTTCCCAGGTGCTGCTCGCCGATCCGTGGCGGAACGTGCCCGGCCTGCGCCAGCGGCCGTTCGACGCCCAGGAGAGCCTGAACTTCACCACCGCCATCGGGCTCGCGCTCCGCGGCGTTAACTTCGCCGAGTAATGAAGCTCGTCAACCTCCTCCCCAAGCGCAAGCAGCAAGAGCTCCGGTTTGAGCGCTTCTACCGGGCGTGCCTGACGTTCCTCGGGCTGTCCTGGGCCGTGTACCTGTTCGCCTTCGCCGGCCAGTACGCCACCAAGCTCTACCTCGGCAGCGTCGAAAAGGACCTCGTGGCCCAGAACTCGAACCTGAGGCGCCAGGTCGACAAGCAAGACAACGCGAGCGTCAAGCAGCAGGTCAAGGAGCTCAACGGTTTCATTACCGACTACCAGCAGCTCGCGAGCACCACGCCGCGCTGGTCGAAGGTCCTCCGGGCCTTCTCCGAGCTCCCGCCCGACGGCGTGCAGGTTACGAGCGTCACCGCCGACGTCGGCCGGCGCACGGTGAGCATCCGGGGCTTCGCCCCCGAGCGCGAGCAGGTCATAGAGTTCTACAACCGTATCCGCGCCGACGCAGACCACTTCGAGGCCGTGGACTACCCGCTCGAGAACGTCGAGCGCCCGAGGAACGTCAGCTTCCACTTCTCCTTCGTCGTTAAAGATTCTGTCCTGCGCTGATGTCGGCCCGCGGAAAAATTATCGTGGTGGCCGCGCTCTGGGTGCTGTCTGCCGGCGCCATGTTCGGCTTGGGGTTCGGCTGGCTCAACGAGCAGAACGACCTCCAGCTCAAGAAGCTCCAGGACCAGACGCGCGACCAGCAGCTGCTCTTGGCTGAGCAGGACAGTTTCCAGAAGGCCAAGCGCGACGTGGAAGAGGCCAGCAAGGCCGCCCACCAGCCGGCCGAGCTGTTCAGCAAAGACGTGACGCTCGTGAACGAGATTAAGACGCTCGAGGACGTAACGGCGAGCCTCCACCTCGACTTCACGCTCTCCGGCCTCTCGGGAACGGTGCAGCGCGCGCCGAAGGCCAAAACGCAGTCCGAGCTCGTCCAGCTCCCGTATACCGTGTCGGTCTCCGGATCGTTCGCCGACGTGGTGGCCTTCCTGGAGACGCTCGAGAACCTGCCGTTCATTACCCAGGTCAGCGCCATTTCGTTCTCGGCCGGCAGCGGCGGGAAGACGGCCGCGAGCTTCACCGCCAGTTTCTTCGTCCGCAAGTAACCCCCGATCCTCCCGTGGCCAAAGTCAGCACCAAGCTTTACTGGCTCCAGCTCAAAACCTCGCTCAGGCGCCTGCCGACGAACGTCAGCCTCATTTTTACGTTCCTCCTGGCCGCGCTCGCGGTGGCGGCCCTCCTGGCCGCCAAGCCGTCGCTCGACACCGTCGAACGCAGCGGCGAGCAGCCCGAAGTCAGGGCCTCGCGAGGCGTGCGGGTTAACTTCGGCGAGCTTTCGGAGGCCGGTAAGCGCATTGACGCCTGGGCCGATTTCCAGCCCGGGTCTCCGCCGAGCCGCGACCCGTTCAAGCCGGTCTTGCCGTGACAGCCTAGGCTGTAGCTGGTAGGATTCCGGGAGCTGGCGGCCGCCTCCCGCTGGGGTCCCCGTGGTGAAACGGATATCACGGCGGTCTTCGGAACCGCTATTGGGGGTTCGAATCCCTCCGGGGACACCAGGGGGAGGGGAGCTTGAAATTTTAGTGCTGTTTCGGTAGAATGCAGCGGTGTTTGTTGGATGTTTGTCGCCCGGTTTCGGCTGCGGACGGCACATCAAATTCCGTCCAATCGCTCACGCACAATCAAATAGTTCCGGGTTTACCCTACGTAACTTCAGTGGAGTATGGGTCGGTAGCTCAGCTGGTAGAGCAGACGCCTCTTAAGCGTAAGCGCGCGGGTTCGAGCCCCGCCCGACCCACCACGGGTCAATCGTGACTGCGGTTTGCGTGTACTCGACTTCGTCGAATCCACTCCAACCTCCGTCACGTTGCCCCTCTGCCCCACGAACCCCCTTCGGGTTTTCGTGGGGACCCCGACGAGCAGTTCACATTCCGTCCCTTTTCCCCATTCGAACTTTGTTCGAATGGGGACCCCGAGGGCAACAAATCATTTCAGCTTTCAGGACATTTCCCGTCTTCCCAAAAATCTTTCCGAGCTTTTTGGGGACCCCGCTAACCCTACCTCCGTCACGTTGCCCCTTTTCCCACGAAGCCCCTACTTGGTCTTCGCGGGGACCCCAGTAGAACAGAAGAATCCGCTCGTACAATTCGCTCATTCGTTTGCATGCTTACACTCCTGCTCGGACCCGACAGCTTCACCGCGAGGCGCACGGTAGAGCAGGCCGCCCAAAAAACGGGCGCGCCGGTGAGCTTCTTTTATTTTCCGGGTGACGGCGCGCCGGCGGCCTCGAGCCTGTCGGGCGGAGACCTGTTCGGCGGCGCCCACGTCTACGGGCTCGTGGGTGCGGTTTCTTCAGCCGCCTTTGGCACCGCCGACTGGGCCCGCCTCGCCGCGGGGTCGAACGCCGTGTACTGCCTCGAAGAATCGCTCGACCGGAGGAAGACCGCGACGAAAGAATTTCTCGATACCCCGGGCTTGAAAACTGAAAAAATGGTTCTGCCCCACGGCCGCGAACTGAACCGCTGGATCGAGCGGCGGGCGGGGGAGCTGCCTCTGAGCATTGACCCGGACGCGGTCGAAGCCCTCGCCGTAGCCGCGGGCCGCGACGACGCCGAAGAGGTTCGGGCCGGCGGCGCCGTGGTCTCGGTCACCGAAACGTTCAGCCTCTGGCAGGTCGACGGCGAACTGCGGAAGCTCGCGGCCTACGCCACCGGGCGCGGCATCACCTCCGCCGACGTGGCCCTGCTCGTGCCCGCCGAGCGGACCGCGAACGCCTTCGAGCTCGTAGACGCCGCCGCGGCCGGCGACCGGCCTCGCGCGGCCCTGCTCCTGGACCGTTTCCTCGGCCCCGGCGGCGAAGCCAAAGACGGGCTCATCCAGCTCACCGTGCTCCTGTCGGAGCAGCTCCGCGCCGTGCTCATCGTTCAGGACTTCACGGCCCGCCGCGTGCCCGACCAGGCCGCGCTCTCGCTCACCGGCTGGAAGCCCGGCCGCCTGTCCATGGTTCGCCGCCTCGGGGGACGGCTCCAGGAAAAGCGCGTGGCCGAGACCCTGGGCCGCCTCGAGCACCTCGATCTTGAGCTCAAGTCTTCCGGCGCTCCGGCCCGGCTGCTGCTCGACATGGTTCTCGCGCAGCTCTCGGGCCGCTGAAACATTGCTCGAGGGCCGGCGTATAAGGGCTTAGGAAGGGTGGTACAATACCCGAAACAGGCAATTCATGGCGCGGCGCCCCAGGTGGCCGTGCCGGAGAAAAAAAGAACATGAACGGAAAGTTCTGGAAAGTTGCAGCGGCGGGCTTGCTGGCCGCATCAATGGTCGTCCCGGGCGCCGTAGCTTTCGCCGAAAGCGGCTCATCGTCCCCGGACCGTTCGAAAGCGGAACAGGCTGAAGAGAGAATCGAAAAGGCCAAAGAGAAGGCTGAAGCTTTGAAAGAGCGCCGCGAGAAGGCCAAACTCTGCCGTCAGGGAGAGCAGGATGCCCGTACCGCGTTCCGCAAAGCGGTCCAGGCCAACAACGCCGCGTACGCAGATGCGACCAAGGCTGCCCGCCAAGCGCTCCGCGACGCGATCAAGGCCGCGAATGAAACCTACGCGAGCTCGGTCAAAGCCGCGCTCGAGAAACGGAAAACCGACCTTGCGGCCGCCACCGACGACGCCGGCAAGAAAGTGGTCCGGGACGCCTACCGGGCTGCCGTGAAGGCCGCCCAGGACGTGCGTAAGGCCGCGCAGAAAGGCGCGAACGAGGCCTACCGGGCTGCCGTGAAGGCCGCCCAGGATAAACGCAAGGCCGCCAACCAGGCCGCGGAGCAGGCCCGCAAGGCCGCCATCAGCGCCGCGCAGGCACCCTGCCGTCCGGGCACGGCGAGCACCACCCCGACTTCTACCCAGTAACGGTTCAGAAAATCCCTCCCGCTATACAGCGGGAGGGATTTTCGTTGCGCTAGCTCTGCTTCCGCGAGAAGCGGCGGCGGTCGTTCGCGTTCAGGTAGCGCTTCCGGATGCGGAGACTTTGGGGGGTGATCTCGACGAGCTCGTCGGGGCCGATGTACTCGAGGGCGTAGTCGAGCTCGACCTGCTTCGGCGGCGTGAGGATGATGGCGTCGTCGGAACCCGAGGCCCGCATGTTCGTCAACTTCTTGCCCTTGCAGACATTGACCTCAATGTCGTCGGTAACCGCGTTCTGGCCGACGACCATACCCTCGTACACCTCGGTCGCCGGGCCGATGAACAGGGTACCGCGCTCCTGGGCATTGTTCAGGCCGTACCCGAGGCTCGTGCCGGATTCGGAGGCAATGAGCGAACCGTGCGGCGTGCCGACTTGGCCGAGCGAGTCTGCCGGGCGGTAGCCGTCGAAGATGTTGTTGAGCACCACGGTGCCCTTCGTGCGGGTGAGGAGCAGGTTCTTGAGGCCGATGAGGCCGCGGGTCGGAATGGTGTAGTCGAGGTGTATTTCGCCCGAGTGGTTGCTGTCCATGTGGGACAGCTGCCCGCCGCGCCGGCCGAGCTCTTCAATCACCGCGCCCTGGAACTCGCCGGGCACATCCACCGAGAGCTGCTCGAACGGTTCCAGCTTCTGGCCGTTCTCGGTTCGGTAGATAACCTCGGGCTGGCTGACCTCGAGCTCGAAGCCCTCGCGCCGCATGGTTTCAATGAGGATGGCGAGGTGGAGCTCGCCGCGGCCGGAGACCAAGAACCGCTCGGCGCCCTCGGAGGCCGCCTCGACCTTCAGCGAGACGTTCGTCTCGAGCTCGCGGGCCAGGCGCTCGCGGAGCTGGCGGGAGGTGACGAACTTGCCCTCGCGGCCGGCGAACGGAGAGGTGTTCACGCCGAAGGTCATCTTAATCGTCGGCGGCTCAATGCTGACGCGGGGGAGCGTGACTGGGTTTTGCGCGTCGGTAATGGTGTCGCCGATGTGCACGCTGTCGAATCCGGCCACGGCGACAATGTCGCCGGCCTCGGCCGACTCCACGTCTACCGGCTTCATGCCTTCGTAGACCATGAGGCTCGTGGCTTTGCCGGTGACGGTGCCGGATCCGGAAACGAGGGCCATGGTTTGGGCCTTGCTGATTTTCCCCGAAACGACCTTGCCGACGCCCATGCGGCCCTTGTAGGTGTCGTACATGAGGGCGAGGACGAGCATGGCGAACGGCTGGCCCTCGGTGATCTCGGGGGCGGGAATGTACTCGATGACGGCGTCGAGCAGGGGGGTGACGTCCGGCGCGGCGCCGGAGTCGATGCGCGCCTTCAGCTCGTCGAGCTTCGGGTGGGCGAGGCCGCGGATGCCGCTGCTGTATATGACGGGGAAGTCGAGCTGGTGGTCGGATGCCCCGAGGCGGACGAACAGGTCGAAAGTTTTGTTGACCGTCTCGTCGGGCGCGGCGCCGTCTTTGTCGACTTTGTTGATGACGACAATGGCGCGGAGGCCGAGCTCGATGGCTTTCTTGAGTACGAATTTCGTCTGGGGCATGGGGCCCTCTTTGGCGTCCACGAGGAGCAGCACGCCGTCGGCCATGCGCAGGGTGCGCTCAACCTCGCCGCCGAAGTCGGCGTGGCCCGGGGTGTCGACGATGTTGATGCGGACGCCCCGGTACGTGAGCGAGGCGTTCTTGGCGCGAATGGTAATGCCGCGCTCGCGCTCGAGGTCCATAGAGTCCATGACCAAGTCGCCCTCGGCCTTCACGGCCGAGGTTTGCTTCAAGAGCGCGTCCACGAGCGTGGTCTTGCCGTGGTCGACGTGCGCGATGATGGCGATATTGCGGATCGAGTCTCGTTTCATGGGGTCTATTGCGGGGCAGAAAAAAATGGGCCCGGGCGTGGGGGCCACTGATGCAGCATGGTAGCACGTTCGGAGGTTACCGTCAACCTTTGGTATACTACCGGGGTCAGCGGTTTAAGCTTTCCGAAACAAAATGACCCACCGAAAGATACAGATTGCGAGCTTCTTCGTTATCCTCGCCGTGGCCGGCTGGGTCGTGTGGGCCATGCTCCGGCCGTACGTGACCATCCTCCTGCTCGGGGCGGTGTTCGCGGTGCTCCTCAAGCCGCTTGAGCGCGCGCTCGTGCGCAAGCTCGGGCGCCCCGCGCTCGCGGCCTCTATCGTCATTGCAACGGTGCTCGGCTGCATCATCGTCCCGCCGGCGCTGTTCGGCCGGGCCATCGTTTCCGAGACCCTCGAAACCTACCGCGAGCTCCGCTCTTCGGACGATTCGTTCCCGCCGCCCGACGTCCGCGAGCGCCTGCCCGACTCCGTCGTCGCGGCGACCGATGCGCTCGTCCAAGGCCTTCGCGGCAGGCTCGCGAGCTTCGCCGGCAACGCCTTCCAGGCGGCCTCGAACGTGGCCTCGAACGTCGCATCGTTCTTCTTCGGGCTGTTCGTATTCCTCTTTACCCTCTACTACCTCCTCCGCGACGGCGACCGCATTCTCCAGGTCACCGCGGACCTGCTGCCGCTGTCCCGCGCCCACGAGAACACCATCTTCACGAAGCTGTCGGAAGCCGTCAACGGTGTGGTGAAGGGTTCGCTGCTCGTCGCGCTCTCGCAGGGCGTGCTCGCGACCATCGGCTTCTGGATTTTCGGTTTGCCCCAGCCGCTGCTCTGGGGCACCTTCGCCACGGTGGCCTCGCTCCTGCCGACCATCGGCACCGCCATTGCCACGGTTCCCGCGGCGCTCTACCTGCTCGCGAGCGGCGGCGTGCTGCCGGCCGCGGGCTTGGCCGCCTGGTCGCTCATCCTCGTCGGCAACGTCGACAACCTCCTGCGCCCGCAGCTCGTGGGCAGCAAGGCGAACCTCCACCCGCTCTGGGTCCTGCTCTCGGTTATCGGCGGCATTGAGGTTTTCGGCTTCATGGGCTTCCTGCTCGGACCCATTTTTGCCGCGCTGTTCGTGACGCTCGTCGACATCTACCGTACCGACCTCCGGGGCGCCCTCACGCGGTAGCGGACCGGCCCGAGATTTCCATGCAGTGGCACCAGTACCAGAAAGCCCAGCTCGCCGCCGAACTCGGCGTTGACCTGGGTCGCGGCCTTACGCCCGTCGAGGCCGGGCGCCGCCTCGCCGCAAACGGCGAGAACCGTTTGCCCGAACCCAAGCCCGAGGGCTGGGGCGTCCTGTTATTTCGGCAGGTTCGGAGCCCCTTCGTCTACGTCCTGCTCATCTGCACCCTGGCCGTCCTCCTGCTCGGCAACCACCGTGACGCGGTCATTATTGCCGCGGTGCTCGCCTTCAACGCCGCCGTGGGCGCGGCGCAGGAGGGGAGGAGCCAGCGCGCGCTCCTCGGCCTGCGGAAGCTCACCCAGCCCGAGGCCACGGTTCTCCGCGGCGGCGCCGAGGCCGTGGTGCCCGAAACCTCCGTCGTCGTCGGCGACATTCTCGTACTGAAAGAGGGCCAGCGGGTCGCCGCCGACGCGCGCGTCCTTTCGGGCAACGACCTGTCGGTTGACGAGTCGACGCTCACCGGCGAGTCGGGCGCCGTCCAAAAGCATTCGGCGGTGCTCGAGGGCGAGCACGTTTCCCTCGGCAGCCGCACGAACGTGGTGTTCAAGGGTACCGCCATGCTCACCGGCAGCGGCACGGCTGTGGTCGTGGCCACCGGCGCCGCAACCGAGCTCGGCAAAACCGCGGCGGCTGTCATGCGGCCCGACACCGACGTGCCGCTCCGCCGGAGCATGGAGGGTTTTTCGCGCGCCATTCTCGCGCTCGCGTCCGCGGCCTGCGTCGGCATTTTCATCCTCGGCGTGGCAGAAGGCCGCGACGTGCGTGAAATGTTCGCCGTGGCCGTCTCGCTCGCCGTTTCGGCTATTCCCGAAGGTTTGCCGCTCGTCGTCACGCTCACGCTCGTTACCGGCGTCTGGCGCATGGCCGCCCGGAACGCGCTCGTTAAGAAGCTGCAGGCCGTGGAGGCGCTCGGCCGGGCCGACGTGCTCTGCGTCGACAAGACGGGAACCATAACCGAGAACGCCATGGTCGTCCGCCGCCTCCACACGGGCGGCAGCATCCACCAGGTCAGCGGCGACGGCTACCGGCCCACGGGCTCGGTCTCGCGCGCCGGCAGCCCGAGCGTCACCGATGCAGACGTCCTGCGCGCCGCCACGGTCGCCGGTCTGTCAGTGAAAGCCACGGCGGCCTTCAGCGAGTCCGAAGGCCGCTACCTCGTGACCGGCGATCCAACCGAGGTCGCGCTCTCGGTCTTCGCCGAGAAGCTCGGCCGTGCGCGCGGCAGCGCTACCGGCTACCGGGAGGTCGCCGAGGCGCCCTTCGACCACCACACGCGCTTGCGCGCCACCTACTACCGGGAAGCTGCCGACGGGGTGCTCTGCGCCGCCGCCGGCGCTCCCGAAGCCATACTGGCTCGCTGCACGCACGTGCTCCGCGGCGGCCAGCGCCACCCGCTCACCGGACACGAGCGGGGAGAAATTGAAGCCGCGGCGGCGGAGTTTGCCGGAGCGGGCCTCCGGCTCGTGAGCATCGCCGAGCGCCAGCAGCACGCGGGCGAACCGCTCGAGCGGCCCGAGCAGCTGACCTACGTCGCAACCTTCGGCATCGAGGACGCCATCCGTCCCGCGGCGAAAGCGTCGGTCGCCGACGCCCAGGCCGCGGGCCTTCGGGTAGTCATGATCACCGGCGACCACCGCCGCACCGCCGAAGCGGTGGCCAAGCAGGTCGGCATCTTCCACCCCGGTGACGAGGTTATTTCCGGCGACGAGCTCGACGAGCTCACCACCGGGCGGCTCGCCGCCCGGCTCGGGAACGTTTCAGTTTTCGCCCGGGTCAGCCCGGAGCACAAGCTCAAGATCATTGAGGCCTACCGCGCGAACGGGAAAATCGTCGCCATGACCGGCGACGGCGTGAACGACGCGCCGCCGCTCGTAGCGGCCGACCTCGGCGTGGCCATGGGCAAGGCCGGCACCGAGGTGGCGCGCGAGGCCGCAGACATCGTGCTGCTCGACGACAACCTCGGGAGCGTGGTGGCCGCCGTGGCCGAGGGCCGCGCCATGTTCGCGAGCATCCAGCGCGCGCTCATGTTCCTCATTTCCACGTCGCTCGGCGAGCTCCTCACCGTCGCCGCCGCGGTCGCGCTCGGCATGCCGCTGCCGCTCCTCGCCGTGCAGATCCTCTGGCTCAACCTCGTAACCGATCCGCTCATCGGCCTCGCGCTCGCGCTCTCGGCTGCGCCCGAGGCGGCGGGCACGAAGCGCGAGCAGCCCAAAAATTTCCTCGGCCGGCGGCACCTGCCGCAGCTCCTCCTCGTGCCGCTCTGCATGGCGGCGGGGAGCCTGCTCCTGTTCTCGCGCGCCCTGCCGCTCGGCTACGGCGCGGCGACGTCGGTCGCGCTGACCGTGCTCGCCGTCTTCCAGTGGTGGAACGCGCTCGCCTGCACCGACCTGGAATCCGGGACCCTCTTCTCGAAAGCTTCCCGCCCGCGGATGCCGATCGTAGTCGCGCTCGTTCTGAACTTCGTGCTCCAGCTCGCGGCGCTCCACCTCGCGCCGCTCCGAGACCTGCTCGGCACCGTCCCGCTCTCGCCCGCGCAGTGGGTTACCATCGCGGCCGTTTCGCTCTCGGTGCTCGTTCTCGAAGAGATCCGGCGCCGCCTCACCGGCCTGCTCCGGAGCCACGGCAACCGCTAGGGGTTTAGGGTATACTCAGGCAAACAATGCTCAACCCGCCATGACCACGCTCAAAGACCGCATCCACCGCCTCCCGCAGCCCATTGCCCCGACCATTCTGACCATCTTCGGTTCGACGGGCGACTTGGCGTCGGACTACCTCCTGCCCGCGCTCGCGCACCTCGTCTGCCACGGCCTCGTGCCGAAAGATTTTTTCCTTGTTTGCGTCGGTCGGCGAGACCTCACGCCGCAAACCTACCTCAATTTCGTCCAAAAAAAATCAGGCCGGCTGAAGCTCTCGAAGCCTGATCGCCGGAAGCTGCTCCGGCACCTCGCGTACTTCAGGGCCGACCTCGACGACGCCGAGAGCTTTGCGGGCTTCGCCCCGTTCCTCAAGAAGCTCGAGGGCGACCGCTGCATGAACCGCCTGTTCTACCTGGCCACGGCGCCCGCCTACTTCGCCGTGGTGGGGAACATCCTCAAGCGCTTCGGCCTGCTCGTGTCCTGCGACGATCCGAAGCGTTCTCTGCGCGTCCTCATTGAAAAACCGTTCGGCAGCAGCTTCGCGTCGGCCCGCGCGCTGAACCGCGAGCTCCTCCAGACGTTCGACGAGCGGCAAATTTACCGCATTGACCACTACCAGGGCAAAGAAACCGTCCAGAACCTCATGGTCGTCCGCTTCGCGAACTCGCTGTTCGAGCCGCTCTGGAACCGGGACTACGTTAGCCACATTGAGGTCTCGGCGCTCGAGGCCGACGACGCGCGTGACCGGGCCGCTTTTTACGACCAGACCGGGGCGCTCAAAGACTTCCTCCAGAACCACCTCCTGCAGATACTCGCCCTCGTGGCCATGGACGAGCCGTACGACTTAACCGCAGACCACATCCGCGGCGAGAAGCTGAAAATTTTACAGCACCTCGTTCCGTTCACGGCCAAGGGCGCGGAGCAAGACCTCGTCCGCGGCCAGTACGACGGGTACCAGAAGCACGTCGGAAACAGGAGTCAGACCGAGACCTACCTCGCGCTCAAAACCTTCATTGACACCCCGCGCTGGCGCGGCGTCCCCATGTACCTGCGCACCGGCAAAGCCCTGGGCAAAAAGCTCGCCGAGGTTTCGGTCCACTTCAAGGAGCTGCCGCGCTGCATTTTCCGGGGCTGCGCCGGCAACGTCCTGACCTTCCGCCTCCAGCCCGACGAGAGCGTCCACCTCCAGCTCAACAACAAGGTGCCGGGTTTCGGCATTGACCTCCACCAGGGCGACTACGAGTTCGGCTACCAGAAGGCCTTCATGAGCGAACTGCCGTCGGCCTACGAGCGGCTGCTGCTCGACTTCATGCAGGGCGACCAGCGGCTGTTCATCCGCTCGGACGAGATTGAGGCTGCCTGGAAGTTCGTCGATTCCGTTGCCAGCAGCTGGAGCGGAATGCCCCTCCACCGCTACCGGCCCGGCAGCAGCGGCCCGAAAGCGGCGGACGATCTCGTTGCCGGCGACGGGCGAACTTGGTGGACCACGTAGTAACCGTTAACCGTAGACCAATGGCAAAGAAAGTGGTGCTCGCCCTCGGCGCTGCCGGGGTGCTGTTCTCGGGGTACCTGAGCGGCGTGAAGTTTTTTAGCGCGCGGTGCGCATTCGGCGAAGGCTGTCCGCTCTTTTTGGGCAAGCCAGCTTGCTACTTCGGCTTCGCACTGTTCTTGCTCATTTTTATCTCCGCCGCGTTCTGGGTCTTTAGCCGGCACGAGCGGATGGCACGCTACGGCGCATTTGTTTTTTCCCTGCTCGGCACCCTGTTCGCCGGCCGCTTCACCGTAGCCGAGCTGCCGCTGCTCTTTGATCGCGGGTTCAAGGCCTACGCGCTCGGGCTGCCGACCTGCGCGCTCGGATTAATCTTTTTCGCCGCGGTCCTTTTCATTACCGTTGGCGCATGGCCGGCTTCGGAACCGAAAAGGTCCTAAGCTCCGCCGTGAGCAGTCGGGTAATTGAAGCCCCGCGGGCAAGAAACTGGAAACCGGCGCTCACGCTCATTGCTTTGAGTGCGGTGCTGACCGAGCTGCTTTCCGGTAACCAGGTCTTTTCTGTTTTCCTGCAGCCGTTCAACCTCATTATCCTCCTGAGCTTCGGGTACGGCTTGCCGGTGCTCGCTATTCGCGAGCTGTGGGTCCGCAAGGGCTGGGGGCTGCCGAGCCTCTTGACCCTCGGGCTCGTCTACGGCATGCACAACGAAGGCGTCTTGGCTAAAACCTTCTTCGCCGCCGTCCACCACCCCGCGCCGAGCATGGTCGGCTACGGCGCCGTTGGCCAGCTCAACGCGGCCTGGGCCCTGGCCATAAGTACCTGGCACGCGGTGCACGCGGTCGTCATTCCCATTTTGGTGACCCACGCGCTGTTTCCCACTGTCCAAAACCAGCCGTGGCTGACGGTACCGAAAACTTGGCTGGCCTTCCTGCTGTCCATAGCCGGCGGGGCGCTCCTGTACTTCTGGTCCCCGCTGCCGACGAACAAGGCGCTCTGGTACGCGGCCATGCTGGCCGCCGCCGCGCTGCTCTACGCGGCGGCCAGCCTGCAGGGGAGCGGCGCGCGGCCGGAAACGGTCGCCGGAGCGAGGCCGCATTTTTGGCTCGGCTTTTTCGCGCCGCTGCTGTACCTGTGGCTGCCGGCGATTATTTCCGGGCTCAAGCTTCCGGCCGCCCTGTGCTTCGGCGCCTCGGGGCTCGCCCTCTACCTGCTCTACCGCGCGGCCAAAACCATGCAGCCCTGGGCGCTGAACGTACAGCTCAAGACGCTGCTCGGGACGCTCGTGTTTTCCTGCATTTCGCTCGGCGTCATAAGCGCCTCGGTCCGCGGCCCGCTCGAGACCATCCCGGCTGCCGTACTGTTCCTCGCCGGTTTCTACGTACTTCACCGAAAGACGAGGGCCGAAGATGTCGCCCTAGCAGCCGGTTGATTTGCGCCCGTGCATGACTGCCGCACGGCAGTTTTTTGTCTTGCCAAATGGCCTGAAATGTTCTACCATGTGCTGTTTCGCACATTGCAAAACAAGGGGAGGAAACAATGCTTTCAGCGAAAGCGTTCGCGGTTCAGGCCCTGCTGCGCTGGGCTGGAATCAAAATCAACGGCAACCGTCCGTGGGACATCGTCACGAGCCAGCCGGCAGGGCTGCTCGAACGTATGGCCCAGGACGGCGCCAGTCTCGGCCTCGGCGAGGCTTACATGGGCCGCCTGTGGGAATGTCGCGATCCGGCGCAGTTGGAGCAGATGTTCCAGCACATACTCCGGTCCAAGATGCTGGATTTCGTGTCCCGCAAGTGGAAGCTCTACGGTTGCCAGGGCGAGCCACGAGCCATACGGTCCGTCGCGGCTCACTACAACCTCGGGCACGATCTGTACGGGGCCATGCTCGACGCCAGTAAATCGTACTCGTGCCCTTACCGCATGAAAGAACTCGGTGATCTTGCGGCTGGGCAGGCGGCGAAATGGAACCTCGGCTGCCGTAAGCTCGGCCTCAAGGCTGGTGATCGCGTCCTGAACGTCGGCTGCGGTTGGGCTCCGTTCGAACGGTACGCGGCTCATAACTTTGACGCTACCGTCGTCGGCGTTACCATCGCCGAAGAGCAGGGCCGGCGGGCCCGAGAGCTCTGCGCCCGATTCGGTGATCGTATCGACATCCGGTGCATGAACTATGCCGACCTCGACGAAACCGAGAAGTTCGACCACATCGCGTCATTCGGTATGTTCGAGCACCTCCTCCCGAAGGATCGAGCCTTCTACTTCAGTAAGCTGTGGAGGCTCCTGAAGCCGCGTGGGCGTTTCCTCCTTCACACCATCGGGAAGAAGGAGGCTGGTCCGACCGACCCCTGGACCGCGGCGTATATTTTTCCCGACAGCCAGGTGCCGACCGAGGGGGAGATTCGTGAAGTTGTCGATCCGCTGTGGGCTATCCATGACTGGCACGCGATCGGAGTAAACTACGCGCCGGCTCTCCGTGCCTGGAAAGAGAATTTCTACCGCGGATGGCCAAAGCTGCGGGGAAGCTACGAGCACCTCGTCGACGGCAGGTTTTACCGGATGTGGGAGTACTACCTTACAAGTTGTGCGGCCGCCTTCGAGGTCGGTGCGCTCGACGTTTGGCAGATACTCATGACCAAGACGGGGGATTCGCTCCCGTCCGAGATGGCCTGCGTTCGCTAACACTTCGCTGAACCAATACCGAGAGCCGCCCTGGGCAAACCCTGGGGCGGCTCTTTCGTTTGGTTTACAATAGACGTATGGAGAATTTTAGAGAACGCGTTTTGGTAATCATCGCCGCGGTACCGCGCGGCAAGGTCGTTTCCTACGGCCAGGTGGCGGCCGCGGCCGGCAGCCCCCGCGCCGCCCGCCAGGTCGGGGGTATTTTGCGAGCGCTCGATCCGGGCCAGGGTGTGCCTTGGTGGCGGGTTATAAATAGTGAAGGGTTCATTAGCATCAAGGGGAACTGGGAGGCGACGAAAGAAGTGCAAGCCGAGCTGCTCCGTCGCGAGGGTGTTGCGGTGGGCGAGGATTTTACGGTCGACATGGGCCGCTACCGCTACAATCCGTAGCCTTGGTATACTTTCGGTAACGCATTCACAACTACCCGCTATGGAAATCGCAGTCCTCGGCCTCGGCAGAATGGGCGGGCAGATTGCCCGCCGGCTCCACAAGAACGGCTTTTCTGTTTTCGCCTGGAACCGCTCGCCCGAACCCGTCACCGCGGCACAGCAGCTCGGCATGTTCGCCTCGCAGGATCTCGCCGAAGTTACCGGAAAATTTTCCGGTCAGCGCGTGTTCTGGGTCATGCTCACCCACACCATCGTTGAAGAGTTTTTAGAGCAGCAGCTCGGGCCGCTCCTCAAGCCCGGCGACATTGTCATCGACGGCGGTAACTCCTTCTACAAAGACTCCGTCCGCCGCGGGGAGGCGCTGAAAGAAAAAGGCGTGCACTTCTTTGACTCCGGCACCTCGGGCGGGGTGTGGGGTGAGGAGAACGGTTTCGCGCTCATGGTCGGCGGCCCGGCCGAGCAGTGGCCGGCCATAGAGCCCATTTTCAAAACGCTCTCCTCGGGGGAGAACTACGGGCGCGTCGGGAACAGCGGCGCCGGGCACTTCGTGAAAATGGTGCACAACGGCATTGAGTACGGCATGATGGAGGCCATTGCCGAGGGCTACGCGGTCATGGAAGCCTCGCCGTTTTCGCTCGACCTCGCGCAGGTTACGAAAATTTACCAGCAGGGCAGCGTCGTGCGCAGCTGGCTCATTGACCTGACCCGGAACATCTTCGAGCACGAAGACGTCGCCGCTACGGCCGGGGTCATTGGCGCGCTCGGGGAGGGGGAGTGGACGGTGAACGCCGGCCACGAGTTCGGCGTCGATGTCCGCGTCATTGAGGACAGCCTGAACGTCCGCCGGGAATCCCAGGATCCGAAGAACCAGCAGAAGTTTTCAAATAAGATCGTGGCGCTGCTCCGCAAGCAGTTCGGCGGCCACGCGGTACTCGGGAAGCCATGAACGAACTGAGAGCGCACATCGCGCGGCTTCTCGCCGAGCTCGAAACGCCGCCCGACCAAGTCGAGCTCTTGCTCGCGCGCCTCGCCGTGCCGAAAAACATTCCCGAGGTCGCCGGCGAGGTTTACCGGCTCATGAAGCAGCGCGAGTCGGACCGAAAACTGACCGTTGATCTTGAGGTAGAAAAAATGAAGCGCGATCTCGCCGAAGAAACCGCGCGCTTCGCCCGGGAAATTCAGGACCTCGAACGGGAGGTTCGCCAGGCGGCCCACGAGCTGCGCCAGGAGCACGACGCGGGCCAGATTGACCAGCTCCGCCAGAATATTTCCAGCCTCTAGGTGCCTGTCGAGCGATTTTCGCCGGGCGAGCTCCGCACCCTTTCCCGGCTCAACACGCCGCCAAAAGTTCAGGACTTCCTCGCGACCCTGGAAGTAAATTTTGAAACGCGCGGCGACACCGTTCAGTCGCCCCGCGTGGTTTTGCGTAGCAGATCGGCGCACTGCATGGAGGGGGCTCTGCTGGCCGCAGCCGCCCTCGAACTTCACGGGTTCCCGCCGCTCGTCATGGACCTGCGCTCGAGCCGGCACGACGTAGACCACGTCGTGGCGCTGTTTCGCCTGCGCGGCTGCTGGGGCGCTGTGGGCAAGACGAACCACGCGGTCCTGCGCTACCGCGAGCCGGTCTACCGGACCCTGCGCGAACTCGCGCTCTCGTACTTTCACGAGTACTTTTTAGACAGCGGCAAAAAGACCCTGCGCGAGTACTCGGCCCCCGTAAACTTGAAACGGTTCAATGGCCTGGGCTGGCGAACGTCAGAAAAAGATTTATTTGAAATTCCCGAAGCGGTCGACGACGCCCGCCACTACCGCATCCTCACCCTGCAGCAAATCAAGAACTTGCGGAAGGCTGATCCCATAGAAATTCAAGCCGGCAAGCTCGTGGAGTGGAAGTCGCCCGCACCGCGCTGATTGAAAAACCCACCGGCCGGTGGGTTTTGATTTACTTCCAGAGTACCGCTCGGGCGGGAGAACCGTCGCCGCCGGATACCTTGAGCGGGAGTACCGCGCCGTCGTAGCCGCCCGGTGCCACGCCCGCCATGTTGAGGCCCTCAACGACAACTATGTGTTTTTTCAGCAGCGCGGTGTGTACCGGGTGGCCAGGGCTGCCCTTGGCCTCAATGCCGAAGTAATCAATGCCCACGAGCCAGACCCCGGCTTTCGCGAGGAGATGCGCCCCTTCGGGGGACAGGCTCACGTAGTTCGGCGTAAAGCGGCTCTGGCGGACAATGCCGTCGCTGTTCTTGGTGCGGAAGAGAATTCGTTCGCCCTTTTTCGGTTTCATTTTTTTTACATCATCGCCGGTGATCGTAGGCCTCGAGGCGACTCGAACCACCCGGAAGCGGCCGACGAGTTTTTCGAGGGGAATTTTGTCGACCGGGGCGCGGTTGAACAAAAAGTGCTTCGGCGCGTCAACGTGGGTGCCGAAGTGGCTTGAGAGTTCGAGGCGCGAGACTATAGCCGAAGTTTTGGTCTCTTCGCGTGAAAACGGCGCCTGGCCGGGCCATGCCGCGGTTTTTGCGGAGAGGGGGAGCGAGAGATCGTAAAATTTCATACGGCAAGTATACCAAAAGGAAGAGCCGGACAGTCCTCCCAGGTTGTCCGGCTCTCGATTGCAGCTTCATTGCACGAGGCGTAGGCCGACGCGGATCTCGTTTCCCCACTTCGGAATGAGGGGGCCGAGTGTTTGGTTGAAGGCGTGGCGGTACTGTACCTCGACGGCCACGCGTTCCCCAGCGGCGAATTGAATGCCGCCAATGCCCCACATCCGTTTCGCCGCGGTGCCCGGTATGGCACCGCGAACTTCTTCATGGATGGACCCGTTCTGTTGGTACGTCCCGCCAAAGATGAGCGAAATTTCGCCACCCTCGAAACGCTTCAGTACCGGCTCAACGTCCGCGGTTCCGCGCCACTCCTGTCCAAGGCGGAAACCTTCGTGGGTACCCGGGCGGCTGTAGCCGGCAATGAGGTTGGTAACCATTTTGCCGTTACCGTAGGAGTAGATGAGGTCTGCTCCCGGGCTCCAGCCCGGTGCCGTGAACTGAACCTGGTCGCGGACCGCCGGCTCCCAGAAGAAGAAGGTCGTAGGGTGGCCGCCGGCGAGGACGACTTTTGGCTCAACGGCCAGCCGGTGGTAGCGGCCGGGTTTTAGGAACGAAACGAAGTTCCACTTTACGCTGACCTCGGGGTTGCCGACGCCGACTTCGTGGATTTGCCCGTTCGCCGTGGTAAAGCGCCCGGCCTCGAGCGAGGCGCGAAGCGTCACCGTGTTCGTGAGGCCTACCGCCGGCCCGAAGAAGATCGAGGTAGACGAGATGTCCACCCCGCGGACCGAAAGCCGTTCGTGGCGGCCTTCGACGAGGACCATCCAGCGCCCAGGCAAAACTTCGCTCCGGGCGTTCGGGACCAGCAAGGATTCGGCGAAGGCCTTAGGAATCATAAAGCACCATAGCGTCGCGAGTAACGCGAGCTGCATTGTATTGTTCCTCCCATTTTTTGAAAACAAAGCGGACCATTAGGTCCGCTGCGGGAGGAACGTTACCAATTTTTTTACCGTCTGGCAAGACCCCCAATTTTCGCCCCCCTTGCCTACGGAGATTTTTGGTTCCATTTCGCGCCGAGCGGCCGGAGGTGCGCCGCAACTACGATCGCCGCGGCGATGATGACGAGGTTTTTGATGATGTACTGCCCCTCGAGGGTGGGCACTAGAAGTCCGCTCCAGGTGACCTGCGGCAGGAGGAACAGCGGCATGAAGGTCGTGATCATGTGCAGGAACAGCAGGGGAACAACCACGCGCTCGAAGCCCCGGACCAGGAACATGAGCCCTATGGCGCACTCGAGCAGGGCAAACAGGAAGTAGAACGTTCCGAACGACATGAGCGGCACGGTCCGTTCGAACAGCTGCTGCACGAGCTCGCCCGCGGGGCTCAGGCCTATAAGCTTTAAGAGCCCGAACCAAAAGAAAATTACGAACAGCCCGAAGCGCGCCACCGGAACCGAAACCCGCTGGAAGAAGCGGATGAGGTGGAGGTCTATGTTTTTCAGTGACATTTTTGTTTCGAAGTTCTTTTACTGAAAAGGAACAGGGCGATGCATTTAAAATGAGAACTATGCTGGGGTGGGTAACCGGACTTGAACCGGCAACCTCTGCTTTCACAGAGCAGCGCTCTAACCAATTGAGCTATACCCACCACGCGATCTTCCGAAGAAGTCTTCGAGATTGTACCGAAAAAGAGCCTTTCCGTCAATTCTAAGCCTGAAAAAGCCGCTATACTGACTTCATGCCAACGTACGCTTTCGAGCAGGCCC
Source organism: uncultured Candidatus Saccharibacteria bacterium (assembly GCA_964561365.1). Classification (GTDB taxonomy): domain Bacteria; phylum Patescibacteriota; class Doudnabacteria; order UBA920; family UBA920; genus CAZLPF01. The sequence continues at coordinate 31,666 of CAZLPF010000002.1, forward strand.
CGGGTGGGTTCGGTGCCGCCCAGCTGTTCTCGACCATCGTTCCTATTGCGGTGGTGCTCGTTCTAGTCGCCGCAGGCATTTTTGCGGCGGCGTGGTGGTGGCGAAGGCAGCAGCGCTGGCTGCTGTTCCTGAACCACCAGGAGGTTCCCGAGGTCATTGCCCTGCTGCGCGGCTCCCAGTTCGAAACCTGGGTCGAGCAGCTGCTCCGCTCCGTCGGCATCCAGGCCACCCAGGTCGGGCAGCAGGGCGACCACGGTATAGACGTGGTGGCGACCTACCGCGGCAAGAAGGTCGGCATCCAGTGTAAAAAATTTCATGACAAACTGTACATTGGTGAATCAATCATCCGCGACCTTTACGGAGCACAGCGTCATTTCGGTTACGCAGCCGTAGTCCTTTTTACTACCACAAATTTTTCTTATTCAGCGCGGCGGTGGGCAGAGGGCAAGCGAGACCTCGCGCTTGTGAATGGCTACGCGCTTGGTAAAATTGTTAAAGATCGACGCCTCCTCATTGAGCTTTTCGATCGGTTAGTAGGCGCCTGACTGCTAGCGCAGTTCGCCAATAACCTGTGCCGCGTCGAGCCAGCCGGAGAGCTGGCTCTTTTGCTGGACGTAGCCGGCGAGCACCACGCTGCTGCCTGCATGGACGGCGAGGTGCAGGTGCTTGCGCTCGCCGGCCGTTTCGCTCGAGTAGCCGGTGCCCAAAATCCCTACCGCATCACCGCGCGAGATGGCATCGCCGATTTTTAGATTGATGCTCGAAAGCCGGAGGTGGCCGTAGAGTACGGTAACTGCCTGACCGTCCCGCTCGCAGCTCTGCACGAGCACACCGCCGTAGCCGGAGACCGTCCGGGCGAGCAGCACCGTGCCGCTGCAGATCGCGCGGACAGCTACATCCGCAGCCGCTTCTTCCGGGAACGCTTCGTAGTCCGTGCCGGTGTGGTAGCCGCTGAAGCGCTCGGGCTGTACCGGCGACGTTTTTTTATCTATAAAAATCCCGAACGGTTTTTTGGTAATGCGTTCACCGGCCCGGTCGAGGGGAATTGGGGATCCGTTCGCGGGTTGAGGGGTTACGGCCTGGGTCGCGGTAGGTGGCGCCGGCGAGCTTGGCCTGACGGGTTTGGTCGGTTTCGGGTCCGAAGAAAAAGGTCCGGCGCACGAGGCCGCGAGCAGGCAAACCGATAGCATTAGGAACGTTCGTTTCATGCTGTAATCGTAGCACCCATAGGGTTCTGAAAACAGAAAGCCGCCCCACACCTTGCGGGACGGCTTTTCGTTGTAGTCAGCGTAGGCACCTTAGTGCCCGAAAGCGATTTTGAAATTGATGATCATGCGAGCCCGGAACATCCAGTCACCGGCAAAGGTACGGAAAGCTCCGGCTTCGAGCATCAGCTTCTTGTGCGTGTCCGGCCATAGGCCGAACGTGGGGCCGTGGTAGCCGCTCGCAGCTTGCCCGAAGGGTTTAGCTACGAACGTTTCTTCTCCAACGGCGATGCGGCGGTGAAGGTAGACCAGTATCTGGTGGTTTTCCTTCAGTCCATGGGTAGTGCGACCGCTGCCGAATTCGTGGAAAGCTTCGGCAACCGGCATGGCGACTTCAACCTTCGGCACTCGTTTCGTCGGCGGCCTTGCCCAGTACGCCTGGGCACCTTCTCCAACGGCCGTGGTTCCCGAGCTGCTCGGAGAAACGCTGCCGGCGGCAAAGATTTGGAAGCCCCAGCGGTTCAGCACTTCGGGTCCGGCAGCGTAGCGGCCGTTGAAGGCCTTGCCGGTTTTGATGCTGATAACGTCCGCCACCCACCTCTTCGGCAGGAGCGTGAAGCGCACGAACTGCTGTGTCTGTCCGAGCACACCAACCTTGTCGCTCATGCGCACGTCAATCTGAGCGGCGACTTCGCGGGTGGTTTTGGGATTGGGAACCCCCGTGTCTTGAGCCATAACCTTCACCGCACCCATCCCGCAGACCGATATAGTCGCCGACAGAGCGTAGCGAATGGCAAACATGGCTCGCCTCGTCTGCTCGTAGATCGTCCCGTTTGGATAACAGAAGATCATGAACGGCCAAAAAACGGCTGCGTAGAGCGGACGCCAGAGGCAGAGCAGTTCGAGCCGGAGCGATAGCTGCTCCTCCTGCAAAATGCGCAGAAGGAAAAACATAAACGCAGCCGGAATCGAAAGCAGGTAGAACAGCCTCACGTTCCGCCACTGAATGCTGTTCTCTTCGTCCCTTGCCGCCGCGTTGTGCCGGTACGGCCCCGGGTGCGTCTTGGTGTAGCGTTGGGTTGCTTCAGCAACCGCGCGGTAGCCAAATTTGTCTTGGTAGACGTTGGTTATGCTTCCCGCGCTGCCGAACAGTTCGAGCTTCTGGGACATGCGCATGAACGTGTTGATGTCGCCGTTGTCGCCCCATTCTTTTAGCCCGCGCCTGCAGGCCAGGTCGAGCGTCGCACTTTCGTAGAGAGCGAGTGCGTGACCTTCGGGAGTGCTTGGGTTATGTAGGCTCGCGTAGAGCGCGTCAACCCGGCGCTCTAATTCGGCTGCGGACATCTTGGGGTAGTCCAGCCACTCGGCTGGGCCCGTGAACTGCTCTTTCATCGAAAACCATGAAATGATCATGGTGACGACAATAAGCAGCTGCGTGGCACGGATGCACCACCTCTCGCTGACTGTCATTACACAGTCCTCCTTCGCTATGGTCCGCCGTTTCAAAGGTCAGCGGGTAGCTTTTTATTATAGTATGAAAAAGGTTATTTGTCAAAGACCAAGATAAACAAAAACCCCCTTATTTCAAAAGAAACAGAGGGTATTTGAAATGGCGCTACCTGGAAACGATCATGGCTATCTTTATTGACGTGTCCGTGGTGCCGCGGGCGTGGTCCCAGTCGGCCGCCGCGCCGTAGAGCGTTTGGAACGGGTAGGGGTAGTTCTGTCCGCGCCGCGTGCCGGGGTCGTTCGTCACGAAGTCGCCGGTAACCGTGTAGCCGCGGAGCACGAGCATGTGGTGAATGGGCCCGGGCTGCTTGTAGTAGGGGTTGCCGAGCAGCCGACCGTTCGTGGAAATGAGCACAAGCTTGCCGGCGGCGAGCGCGGTTTTGAGGTCGGATTCTGAAAAGTTTTCTTTCAGCTCCACGGTCAGGCCGTAGTTCTCCCGGATCATGCGCGCGGTTTCCGCCACCGTCGTGTCCAGGTGGTAGCCGAACGCGGACTGCTCCCAGGCGGCGAGCGCGGAAAGACCTCGCTCGACTTCGTCTGCAGCCAGGGTAGCCGAGCGGTTGCCGCGGAAGTACTCGTTCGCCATGAGCGCGGAGGCTTCTTCGCAGGCTTCGTTGTGGAATTCATCCCAGTTCCCGGTCGGCGCCTGGGAGGTGAAGGGAACCGAGAGGAGCACCCGGTCGTCCGTGTTCGGAGCGGGCGCTGGCGGCGTTTGCGCCGTGCTGCCGGTGGCCTTCTGGGGCGCCTTGATCGGCGCGGCGGTTGCCGTGCCTGCTGCCGGCGCGGTGTGGCGGGGGAGCGGCGTGGGGGCAACGTCAGGGTAGCGTGAGCCGAGCGTAAACAGCGCGGCGGCTGTGATGCCGGCGGCGAGGGTCAGGAACCAAAGAATTATTTTTCGGCCGCGATTCATGCGATTGTTACCCCTTCATGATGGCTTCTCTGGCTACCTCGCGGTACTGGCCGGGCGCGAGGTCTTTCGGGAGCTCGAGCGAACCGATGCGGATTCGCTTCAGATTTTTTACCGACAACCCGACGGTCTCGAACATGCGCCGGATTTGGCGCTTCTTGCCTTCGTGGATGGTGATGTAGACGTTACCGTTCCGCGTTCTGACCTTCGCCGGGTACGTGGTGCCCGTCGGGAGTTCGACGCCGGTTCGGAGCGTGTCGAGCTGCCGGTCGCTCGGCGCCTCCCGCGTAACCACCTCGTACTCCTTGTCGTGCTCGAACGACGGGTGGGCGAGCTGCTGGGTCAGGTCGCCGTCGTTCGTCATAACGAGCAGGCCCTCGGTGTCGTAGTCGAGCCGCCCGACGTTCCAGACCTGGCGCTGGAACTGCTCGGGCAGCAGCTGGTAGACGGTCTTGCGGCCTTCGGGGTCCCGCCTTGAAACGACGTACCCCTTCGGTTTGTTCAGGATAATGTAGAGGTTCGCGCTTTTGGCCTTGATGATCTTTCCGTAGACTTTTACGACGTCTTTTTTCGGGTCGACCTTGTCGCCGAGTCCGGCCTTTTTACCGTTAATTTGAACCTGGCCCGAGCGGATGAACTGCTCTGCCTGGCGGCGCGACGCCACCCCGGCGGCGCTCAAAAATTTCTGTACCCGTTCTAGCATAGCTCTAAGTATAGGGCCCGGAGCTTGAAAAAACTAGGAAGGTATGCTAAATTGCGTCAGCTGTCTTTTGTGCAGCCCTGGTCTTCCAAGTGCAGTTCGCGGTCCCGGCTGTACCGGGGACGCAAACACAAAACTGGAAGGGGAGGCCGGGAAGGGGAAACCTTGAGCGAAGCGAAAGGTGTCCCCTCACGAATTGTTTTGCACCCGTAGCTCAGCTGGATAGAGCGTCAGCTTGCGGAGCTGAAGGTCGTAGGTTCGACTCCTGCCGGGTGCACCAGCATGGGCCATGCAACGATGCGGCTTTCGTGTGCTGAAAGACTTCAGCCCACTTCAGCCTTCCCGTTGCTGTCCCACTTCCCCACGAACCCCCTTATCGGGTCTTCGTGGGGACCCCGGAGAATATTGGATCAAGAAGCAATCCGCCGAAGGCGGATTTTTTGCTAGACTGGCTTCAGTTCTTTTGTTTCCAAGCGCGGCTTCGCCGCTTTGGAAACTCAACATGGAAGGGGAGCCCGCGAGGGGAAACCACGAGGCTTTCCGAGTGGTGTCACTTCGCGAGGCATTTGTGGGCCCGTAGCTCAGTTGGAAGAGCAAGGGACTTCTAAGCCCGAGGTCGCAGGTTCGATTCCTGCCGGGCCCACCACGGGTCATCGAAAGCTACCGCTTACGTATTTCGCCTCCGGCGAATTACTTCAGCTTCCGCTTTCATGCCCCTTTACCCCAAAAACCTCTTCGATCTTTTTGGGGACCCCGAGGGAACGTTCGGAACAGCTTCTAGGATGTTTCCCCTTACCCCACGAACCCCTCCGGGTCTTCGTGGGGACCCCGAGGGAACATGAGAACAGTTGTCATGGCCCTTTACCCCAAACTTCCTCCGTAGCTTTTGGGGACCCTTGGGGAACAATCGAAGTTGTTTTCAGCAGTTTGTCCGTATTATCCAAAAATATAGGTAACGTAAAATATCAAATATTTTGAGAAAAAGTTTTCCCTTACGCGAGGGGAATTTTATTTTATCCACCGCGAACGCACAGGAAACGCACACTTTTTTGTTTGACACGCAAACGAAAATGCGATAAAAATTTAGTAGAGGCATTCTCTGCAGATTCCAATCCAGACTCAGCATTAATCCGCCGGTCCGAGGCGGGTAGATGAGGGGAGGTGAGAAACATGCAGAACCTCTTCATGTACCGCTGCGAAGTCTGCGGGTACGCGAGGCAGAAGCCGGGGACCTGTCCGTTCTGTGAGCTGACGCTGGTCGATTACGACCGCGAAGCCCAGCGCGAGTACCAGGTCGACATGGAAGAAGCCATGCGCACCATGCGTGAACTCCAGTGGTATATCTAGGGCCGGTTCGAGGGCACACACCGACAGCCGCACCGCTGCCAGGGTTGAACAGATCAATATTAGTCACCGATGATCAGGTCGTCCTGAAAATCCCACGCTTGTTCAAGGCGTGGGATTTTCATAAACACGAAAGGACAAACTGCGTTTTTCCTTTCGTGAACTATCCTTTTCCTTACTTCGTTTCGCTCGGCCGGGAGTAAATACCGCCCGCGCGAAAGATTGCCGAAAACCTAATCCCCACAACCAAGCCCCTAGCCTTCCCTAAACGCTACCCGCCTTACGCTAAACGCTAACTCATTTTTTCCCGTGGAAGCGTTCGTGGATTTCCCGCAGGCCCTTGTTCGTTACGTGGGTGTAGAGCTGGGTCGTGGTAATGCTCGCGTGGCCGAGCAGGCTCTGCACCGAGCGGATGTCCGCGCCGTTCTGCAGCAGGTCCGTGGCGAAGCTGTGCCGGAGCGTGTGCGGCGAGACCTTTTTGACGATACCCGCTACCTGGCAATACTTCTTGACCGTGCGCTGGACCGAGCGGGGCGTGAGGCCGGCGTTCGTCTGCTTTTCCTCATCGCGTTCGCCTTTTTTGTAGCCCTGGGACTCGATTTCACGCTCAATGCCGCCCGTTCCCACCGTGGAGTGCGCCACGAACAGGGCCTGGCTCGCGTCCGTCCGCTTTTTTAGGTACTGCCTCACGGCTTTTGAAGCTTCCGGGGAAATGAACACGATGCGGAGCTTGTCGCCCTTGCCGCGGACCGTGAACTCGCCGCGGTCGAGGTTCACGTTATTTTTTTTCAGGTGGCAGAGCTCGGAAACGCGCAGGCCGGTGGAGAAGAGGAGCTCCAAAATGGCCCGGTCCCGCAGGCGTAAGATCTCGTCATCTTCTTGTTCCGTGGCCTTGAACAGCCGCTCGAGCTCGTCTTGTTCTAGGAACTCAACCTGCCGCGCCGGGTTCTTCGGCAGCTCGACCTTTTCGGGCGCGAGCGTCTCGTGGTCCATTTTGCGGAGGTACTTCAGGAACGCCCGGAGCGCAATGAGGTGGAAGTTCTGCGTGACCATTTTGAGCGGCCGCCCGTCCGGGGTTTCGAGGCGGTTCAAAAAGAGGCGGTAGCGCTTCACGAAGTCGAGCGAAATCTGCTCGGGCTTCGTAACGCCGGCGCTCTCGGCGAACCTCACGAGGCGGCCGAGGAACCTGCTATAGTTTTCAACGGTGTTGCGGCTCTGGTTCTTACCGATCTCGCAGAACTCGAGAAAGTCGTTGACCGCGCGCTTCAGGGCCGAGAACTGTTTCTGTTTCTGCACGTCGTAATAATTTACCGTTTTGCGACACGGTCAGTATACACGCCCCCATGCCTAGCCTGCTACTGCTCGCCAAGTCCGGCGTCTACGCTACCACGAGGCTCGTCGCCGAATGCGACGCGCTCGGTGTGCCGGTTACGCAGATTGAGGTAGGGGATTTAAAAAATCGCGACCTGGAAGCCGATGCCGACAGCTTCGACGCGCTCTACGTCCGCATGGCCTGGCCGGAGCTGGACCGGGTGGCCGAACTCGCCCAGAACTTTCGCGCGCGCGGGAAGCGGGTGGTCGACGCCATAGTCGCGGACGGAAAAATAGACGAAGGCAAACTCGTCATGTACGACGAGCTGCGCGAGGCCGGCATTCGCTTTCCCGAGACCGTGGCCTACGTCCACGCGGGCGAGCGCCTCGCGCGATTCCCGTACATTCTCAAGTGGACGTACGGTATGCAGGGGAAAGAGGTTTACCTGGTCCAGCGCGGAGAGCAGCACGAGCACATTGCGAAAAAGCACGGCGCCGGCGAGCTGCTCTGGCAGGAATTTTTGCCGGTAGAACGAGAGTTCAAGGTTTACACCGTCGGTTACCGTTCGGTGCCGTTCGCGCAAGCCTTCGAGCCTCGGCCGAACGGTTTCCGGGTGGACCACAAAACCGCTCAGACGGAGCCAATCGAATCATGCGGCGATGTCGTAGCGGCGGCCGAAACCGCAGCCCGGACCTGCGGTTTTGAGCTAGCCAAGACCGACGTGGCGGTCTCGGGCGGAGTGCCGTACGTGCTGGAGACGAACCGCCGGCCGGGCTTCGAGTTCTTCGAGAAGAAAACCGGGTACAACCTGGCGCGCGACTTCGCGCGCTACGCCGCGGGAGTATAGAAAAGTCGAAACGCCGCTCCGTGGGGGAGCGGCGTTTTCTGTGTCTGCCCGTTACGAGGGCGGAAAGAGCTTATGAATGGCGGAGATCGCGCCAATCAGCTCCGAGGTGGTCCCGAGGCTCACATCACCGAGTTTATCCATGAAGGCTTGAAGTGCGTCGTGCTTGGCTCGGTTTCCGTTTAGGGGCATCGCCCCGTAGCCGCGGATCAGCCCACGAACAGACTCGCGGGCCTCTGTCGAAAAGCCTGATGTCGCATCTTCGAGTAGTTCTCCGGCTCGCTGACGGCGGTTTTGAGTTGCTTCTTGCGCTGCCGTAAAAACCGCGATTTGGAGAGCGCTGAGCTCTGCGCGCACAGATGGTGGTAGTGAAAGACGTGGTGCGGACCTCCAACTAAACATTCAATGGTTTCCTCCCGTAAAATCAGCTTACGGTACCACGGAATAGGGAAGCGGTCAAGCGAAAGCCGGAGCGCTCACATGAGTGCTCCGGCTACGTTGTAGAAGTGGATCAGCGTTTCCGGTACGGGTCGAGCCAGCCGGAAAGCTCTTTTGCGGCCGTTTCAATCTCCCGGTGCCGCGCAGCCATCCATTGCCCGGCCTTGTCAGCCAGGTACTGCAGCCTCGTTTGGCCAATGCCCGGCAAGGCGAGCCCGTCGTCCGGAAGCTCCGCCCAATAGCTCACCTGCCGAGCTGAAATGCGGTGGGTTGTACTGCCAATGACGAGCGTATCCAAAGTGACCTTCTCGCCTCTGAGGGTGCGGTTGATTCCTTGGTCTGAACGCCCCGCCTTTTCAAAGGCAGTTTGCAACGCCTTCAGGCAATCAGCCATCTTGCCAAAGGCTTCGTCCTTGGAGCCCTCGAGCATGGCGATTTCCATTCGCATGCCACGGTCGTGCCACTTGGCGGTTATGCTGCAGAACGCCAGCAGCTTTTGCCACTCAGAATCTTTCGACCTCGATCCGAGAATTACCTGTAGCACCCCGAGGTCTTTCTGCAGCTCTTGTTCGAGCGCAAAGATTTCTTTCGGCGGGCCGCTTTGGAATGACTTGATGGCCGCGTCGATCAGCCCCGCGAGCCATTTCATGAACCGATTCATTTCGTCTTCCTCCTTGCTAACGACACACTATATATAAAAAAATGCCCCGAGGCAAGGCTAGAAAAAGAGGGAACCCGCCGGAGACCAGCGGGTTCGAGAGAGGTTCGCCTCTAGTAGAGGCGAGATGGCAGCAGTTGACCGGGAGGAATTGGTCAGCTCGCGTTGGCCAGGTGGTTGCGCACCGGATGCACCGCGGATAGCGGCGGGAATTCGAGGTGTTCACCTTGGCGAACGACCGCGAGGCGGGGCGTCCTGTTGAGCAGGCCTCGAAGTGCGAACACGACGTCGCCGTCATGAATTCCGTCGAGGAATACCTTGGCGTTGTGTTTCGCTTCGCGAGCCGGTGGACCTGCGCTCAGTAGCGTGAAGTAACCTGTCGGATCACCGTGTTTGATCGACTCGTGCGCCGATCCATCAATGGTGACAGTAATACCCGGGCGGAGCGCCTTGGGCTGCTTCATAATTCGAACCTCCTAGGATCTCCGCCGTCGCGGAGTTGTACGTACGCATATATAATCAACTATTTTTGACGTTCTGTCAAATTTGCAAAAAAGCCTAAAGAAAAGTATAATTCATGCAGTTTTATTAATTCCACGGGCTAGTACGTAATGCGGCCGTAAACAGGAACGGGGCCGCAACTCGCCGCGTGCAGAAAGATTGACATGCTCTCGAACAAAGAGAAGCAAGCCATTATCAAGAAGTTCCAGGTCCACAAGGACGACACCGGCAGCCCCGAGGTGCAGATTGCGATTCTGACCAAGGAAGTCGAGCAGGTTCAGGAGCACCTCCAGGTGCACAAGAAGGACAACCACTCGCGCCGCGGGCTGCTCAAAATGGTCGGCAACCGCCGCCGGCTGCTCCGGTTCCTCAAGTCCGAAGACCAGAAGCGCTTCGACAAGATTGTCGAAAAGCTGAAGCTGAAAGTAGCTTCACAGGCCGAATAGGTGGCACGCCGGCAGTTTGCCCAGCGCAGACGGCCGGCGCTTTCATCAGAAAAATAATTTACGCGGTTTGACGTGCGGGTGCAGCGTTGACTAACGAACGGTTAGTCACCGTCCGCACGTACGCCAAACCCACGCAAGGAACACGCATGTTCGAACGCAAGAGCGTTTCGACGCACGTCGGGAACGCCGACGTAAGTTTCGAGGTCGGCCGGGTGGCCGGCCAGGCCGACGCGGCCGTCCTGGCCCGCGCCGGCGACACCGTGGTGCTCGCCACGGTGGTCATGTCGAGGAAAGCCCGCGAAGGCATTGAGTTCTTCCCGCTGCTCGTTGACTACGAGGAGCGGCTGTACGCAGCGGGCAAAATTAAGGGCAGCCGCTGGATTAAGCGCGAGGGCCGCGCGTCCGACAACGCCATTCTCCGCGGCCGCGTCATTGACCGTAGCTTACGCCCGCTCTTCCCCGACGGCATGCGCAACGACGTCCAGGTCGTGGCCACGGTCATGTCGTACGACGGCGTAAACGATCCCGACATTCTCGCGGTCAACGCCGCCTCCATGGCGCTCCACCTTTCCCACGTGCCGTTCGACGGCCCCATTTCGAGCGTCCGCGTCGGCATGGCTGAGGGACAGCTCGTGGTGAACCCTTCCCCCGAGCAGGTTGAAACCGGCGACATGGACCTCGTGGTCTGCGGCACGGGCGACCACATCATCATGGTTGAGGCCGGCCTCAAGTTCGTTCCCGAGACGAAGATCGTCGAGGGTGTCCGCTTCGCCCAGCAGTACCTCGGCGCGCTCTGCAAGCTCCAGGACGAGTTCCGCAAGCAGGTCGGCAAGGAGAAGACGTCCGACGTCATATACAGCAAGCCCGCCGAACAGATTGTGGACTTCGTCCACGGGTTTGCCACCGACGACAAGATTGACGCCGCACTCTACGTGCCCACAAAAGAGCAGCGCGACGCCGGCGAGTTTAAACTCGAGAAAGAAACCGTAGCAGCGGCGAAAGAAAAGTTCGGTAGCACGCTCGGTGAAGCGGTAAACGTGGAGAAGCAGACGGCCGACGCGCTCAACAAAATAATGAAGCAGTACACGCGTAAGCAGATTCTGGAAAAGGAGCGCCGCGTGGACGGCCGCAAGCTGGACCAGACCCGGCAGATTACCTGCGAGGTCGGCGTGCTGCCCCGCACCCACGGCTCGGCACTGTTTACCCGCGGCGAGACCCAGGCCCTGACCACGGTGACTTTGGGCAGCAAGGGCGACGAGCAGATGCTCGACGGCATTGACGACCCCTCCGAGGGCACGCCGAAGCGCTACATGCACCACTACAACATGCCGGGCTATTCGGTCGGCGAGGTGACGCCCATCCGCGGCCCCGGCCGGCGCGAGATAGGCCACGGGGCGCTCGCCGAGCGCGCCGTGGAGTTCAGCCTGCCCGCGCAGACCGAGTTCCCGTACACCATGCGCCTCGTCTCCGAGGTGCTCTCGAGCAACGGCTCGACCTCCATGGCGAGCACCTGCGGCAGCACGCTCGCGCTCATGGACGCCGGCGTTCCCATTCAGAAGATTGTCGGCGGCGTGGCCATGGGCCTCGTCATGGACGAGCAGAACCCCTCGCGCTTCAAGGTCCTGACCGACATTGCCGGCATTGAGGACTTCAACGGCCACATGGATTTCAAGGTCACCGGCACCGAAGAGGGCGTCACCGCGCTCCAGCTCGACATCAAGGTCAAGGGCTTAACGCCCGAGATCCTCGAAGCCGCGCTCGAGCAGGCCAAGCCCGGGCGCGCGTACATTCTTTCCAAAATGAAAGAGTGCCTCGACAAGCCGCGGCCCGACCTCTCGCCGTACGCGCCGCGCATCTACACCCTGCACATTAAGCCGGAGAAGATCCGCGAGGTCATCGGCAGCGGCGGCAAGGTGGTCAACGACATCATCGCCAAGACCGGCGTGAAGATCGACATTGAGAACGACGGGACCATCATGGTCGTCTCGGTCGACAAGCAGGCCGCCGACCGCGCCATTGAAATGATCAACGCCATTGCCCGCGACCCGGAGCCGGGCGAGGTCTTCGAGGGCAAGGTGACCCGCCTCATGAACTTCGGCGCCTTCGTCGAGATTGCGCCGGGCAAGGAAGGCATGGTCCACGTCAGCGAGCTCGCCAACTACCGCGTCGGCCAGCCGTCGGACGTGGTGAGCGTCGGCGATCCGCTCAAGGTCCAGGTTTTGGAGATTGACGACCAGGGCCGCCTGAACCTCACGCACCGTCCGTTCGCCGGACCCGCGCCCGAGGGCGCCGAGCCCCGCGGCCCGGCCGGCGGCGACCGCGGCCCGCGCGACTTCCGCAGCGGACCCCCGCGCGGTGGCCACGGTGGTGGCCACGGCGGCGGTTTCCGGGGCGGCCACGGCGGCCCGCGGCACGGCGGCGGCGACCGCGGCCCGCGCCGCGACTTCGGTGACCGCGCCCCGCGCCCGCCCCGCCCCGAGGGCCCGGCAACTCCCGGCGCGCCGGCCGCTCCCGGCCAGAAGTACGACTTCGAAGAGTTCGAACTTTAAAGAGCAGTAACGAAACAAAAACCATGGCACGCCCGATGAGAGCAGGGGCCTACGGTTTCTCGGCGCACCGGGAAGACGGTCCGGGTCGGCCGATTGAGGGCCTCGAACGCAGCGCCGAACAGCGCGCAGAAGGCGAGTACCAGCATGTGCTCGAGGGCATCGTCGCACGGCTCGCGCGGGAAGAAAAACAGCTCGAAACCGCCGCTGCGGCGCGAACGCGTCCGCTCCCGCGCGGCGTACAGCCCAGAAAAACAATGCGCGAAGTGCTCGAGGCAGACCTCGACCGGGCCTTGGTTCCGAATTCAGAAATTTCAGGGCCTGCCCGCCAGCGCCTCGTGGGCATGGGTATTCCGAGCACGTGGAGCAGCGAGCAGCTCGCCATGCTGAAGTCGAGCATCCCGTGGATGCTCGAGATGTACAAAAAAGCTCAAGCGCAGTCGCAGTTTGAAAGCGGCATGGCGGCAGCCGGCGCAGAGCAGGGCGCCGCTGCCGCAACGAACCGCGACCTCGGCGCGCTCATCCGCGCGACCGAGGAAGGTGCCGGACCGTCGCCGAAACGCAGCGCTGGCTACAGCGATGCCCGCGCCAAGTTCGAGGCGCTGTTTGGCGGTGCGCCCGCCGAGAGCGGCGACGCGGCAGCGGCCGGCGAGCACGCGGATCGTTAGGGAAGCCATGCACGGCCCCGGCTCACCTGAACATTTCCACGAAGAGCCGCCCCGGCTCGAACGGGCGGTTGACCTTGAACCTGCCTACGAGCACGCCGAGCGGGTGCTGGAAGCCGACCGCGAGCCGCTCGAATCGTTCATAGCCCCGGACGGGGCCAACCGGGCAATTGTGGCCCGCGATTGTGCCGAGGTCGAGCGGCTCGAAGCAATCTTCAGGGCGAAAGAGGCCGTAGACCCCGAGCACCGCAAACAGAAGATGCTCGCCACGGCGACCGAGGCCGCGCTGAAAGACGGCGTCAACGAAGGCAATATGTTCGGGAGCGGCGTGCGCTACCGCTCGACCACGAAGTTCGACGACTACGTCAACAAGTACGACGGTGTGCTCGAGTTCAGCGACGGGCACCTCGGCATCGGCGTCGACGTGACGTTCAGCGCCGAGGCAACGGGACGAAAGCTCCAAGCGGCGCTCGACGAAATAGACAAACACAAGCTCGGCACGGTTCGCTACTACCGCGGCCAGAACGGCGAGCACCGCCCCCTGCGCAACCTTCCGCGCGTCATTGTTCGGTTCAGTCCCGGCGACGCGACCCGCGTGGCGCGCGATTGGCACGAGGGCAACCAGGCGGCTGCGAGCGGCGCCCGCCTCCAGGTCCTGCGGCAAATGGCGGTGCAGCTCCGCGCCTTCCGGGCCTACGCGGCGAGGAGCGGCTGGGAGCCGCGCGAGCTGCTGCCGTTCGACGAGTCGCTCCGCCACGTTGACGGCATGCTTTCGAAGGTCGCGACGCCGGAAGAGCGGAGCGCCATGCAGATCGACGAGGCCGTACTGAACCTCTCGCGCCAGCTCGAAGCCGCCGGCGGGGGACCGCGGCCCGGCACGAGCGATCGCGGCAGCAGCTCACATCCTGGTTCCGCACCCGGCTACCGTAGGGCCGCATAATTTTTTGTAACGGTTCCCGGCGATTTTTTATTCTGCCGTGCCCTACTTCGACATTACCAAGAAAGATACCGCGCACCCCCTGGCCCGCGCCGGGGTGCTGCACACCGCGCACGGCGACGTTCAGACGCCGGCGTTTTTACCCATTGGCACGAAGGGTGCGGTAAAGGCAGTTACGCCCGAGGAGCTGAAGTTCTGGGGCGCGGAAATGATCCTCGCGAACACCTACCACCTCTGGCAGCGGCCCGGCGACGGGCTCATTTACAAAGCCGGGGGGCTGCACGGCTTCATGAACTGGAAGGGGCCCATATTCACCGACAGCGGCGGCTTCCAGGTGCAGTCGCTCGCGAAATTCAAGAAGGTCATGGAGGCCGGGGTGCTCTTCAACTTCGACCTCGACGGCAAGCAGGAAATGCTCTCGCCGGAAAAGTCGGTCGACATACAGGCGAACCTCGGCTCTGACATCGCCCTCATCCTCGACGACTTTTCCGGCGTGCCGTTCGAGTACGAGGAGAGCAGGGCCTCGGTCGAGCTCACCACCCGCTGGGCCGAGCGGGCGCAGCGCGAGCACCGGCACATTGTGGAAGACGGCGACCCGGTCAACGCCGGCCAGAAGCTCTGGGGCATTGTCCAGGGTTCGAACTTCGAAGACCTGCGCCGCGAGTCTGCCGAGGCCATGGTCAAATTGAGCTTCGAGGGGTACGCCATTGGCGGCGTGGCCACGGTCGACGAGCCGTTCGCTGAAATGATGAAGGCCGTGGAGTGGTCAATCGCGGGGCTGCCCGAGGCGGCGCCGAAGCACCTGCTCGGCGTCGGCACGCCGTACGACATTGTCCAGGGGGTGAGCCGCGGCTGCGACACCTTTGACTGCGTTATTCCGACCCGCGAAGCCCGGCACGGCCGGCTCTACGTCCGCGCCCAGAACGTGGAGACGAAGCAGGGGACCGTGGAAGGCTACCGGACCATGGACGTGCGACTCGAACGCTACAAGGAAGATTTCACCCCGCCGGATCCCGCCTGCAGCTGCTACCTCTGCCTCAACCACACCAAGAGCTACCTCCGCCACCTGTTCCAAACCGGCGAGCCTTTGGCCGAGCGCCTCGCGACCATGCACAACCTGCGCTTCTACCTGGATCTCATGGCGCGTATCCGGCAGGCCATACACTACGAGCATTTCGGCGAAATGGTGAAGGGCTTTAAGGACTACAGCGACAAGAAAGAGAAATAAAAAATCCCCTGCCATAGGCGGGGGATTTTTAGCGGAGCTACTCGCCGCTGTCGGCCGACGGGCCGTAGATAGCCGGTACCTTGCCGCCCATGGGACGGATGAGCGTCGTCATCTGCCCGCGGTGGTGGATGAGGTCGAACATGAGCATCCAGGCCATGCCGCCCTTCGTGGCGGCCCAGACCTCTTTACCGTCCACCAGCATCGCCGCCTTCGAGCCCCAATCTTCTTCGGACATGGCGGCGGCCACGGTCCCCGCCTCGGCGAGGCCTTTCGCGAACATATCCTTAGCTTCGGGGAGCGTCTTCGGGGAGGGCGCGTCCTTGGACCAGTCGATCTGGCCGGTTTTAAGGAAAATACCGAACGTCGCGGCCTCGGAGGCCATGCTGCATGCGAGCTGGAGGGCCGTTTTGCCCTTCGGGTCGTCGGCGTGCTTGTAGTCGAGCTTGCCTTCCGGCAGGGCGTTAAACACGCCCGTGAAGCGGGCCGCCTCGTACTTCGTGGTTTCTACGAAAAACATTCGTTCGGTCATGGTGGTTTCGTTAATGGTTGCGCCGCCGTGCGGCATGCGTACCGTAAATTCTATCCGTTCACGGAAGTAAGGTCAACGAAAAAAGGAAAGCGGCCCCGCAACGCGTTGCGGGGCCGCTCGGTCACCACTGCTCACCGTGCCCACCACCTGCGCAGCTCCGAGCTGAGGGTGAGAACAACCGCCCCGCACATGATCAGGACAAAGCCGATCGTTCGCAGGGGATAGGTAGACACGCTTACCCCGAGGAAGGCGGTCCACGCAGCAGTGGTCAGCAGTAGAATCCACAGGAAAGCGGCGCCACCTGCGCCGTCGTCGTAGCGGTCCCTGCAATTTTGGCCTTGACCCGGCCGGAACCCGAAGATGGCAATTGAGGCGGGGATGCACAAGAGCATCGCTACCACGAACGTCACCATGAGCGCCTCCAGTAGCTCGAGCTTCGACGATTGGCACACCCCGTACGTCATGGCAACCAGCACAGTGTGCAGGACAGCCGTAGTAAGTGATTTGAACATATCCCCTCCGCACTTTTGATTTGCAACCCCTGATCTAGAGTTACTTTCAGAAGGTATTCTTTTAGGCTTTCCACGTCAACCTTGACAAGTTTGGCAATATGCTGTACATTAGGACGATTTCAGTTGATACCCGATCGGGAGCTGAAATACCTGGTTCTACCAGGGCTCGAACCCGATCAATTGCAAACAAAGAAAGCAGGAGGTTCGTTTATGGACGTCAAGAAGATGATCCAAGAGTTAGAAGAAGAGCAGGAGCAGATCGGCGAGGCGTTACTTGCCCTTAAGCGCCTCGATCAGGGTCGCGGCAAGCGGCGGGGCAGGCCGCCAGCCTGGTTGGCCGAAATGCGGAAAGAGCAAAAGCCGGCCACTGCTGCAAAGGATGGCAAGCCGAAAAAGAAAGAAGGCGGTGCCGCAGCCGGTCCAGTCGCTATGGCCAAGTCGGCCTGACCGAAGTCCATCACAAGCTCACCTCGAACGGGGATTGCTTCAGAGGCACACGGCCTCCCAACGGCAGCAGCACACTCGGTGTGCAGTTGCTGGCGGGAGGTCGTTTTGTTTTATGGAGAAAACAAAACAGAGCCCGAACGGTAATTCGGAACCCTGTTATTGGTTACGCAGGAAAAGACGGTAATGTTTTCCTCCCTGCAAGATACTAACCTGGTAGTACGGCCGACATGCCAGATTTATCACGAACGGCGGTGCGTGAATGTCGAGTTCGCTGAGCTCGCGGCCGGTAAGCTCGATGGTCGGGACCATTGCTTTCCCGCCGTCCCATTCGAGGGTCAGGGGGACTTGCTTGCCGTGGTCGAAGTACCAAAGCTCACCGCCCCGTTCATACAGCTTCAGTAGCTTCGGAGCCCGGTCGCCGAGTTCGGCGTCTTCTTGGGCCATTAGTCCGCCGCGGCGCACCCGGTCGAGCATGATGAGCCGACCGTTCGGTATGATCAAGCCGGTCTTCCGGTTTTTTTCGCGGCTCTGCTGGCAGCTCGGGCAGGTGGTGTGAATGGTCACCCACTCGCTCGGCGAAAATACCTCGCCGCCCTTCCCTAACCGCGCGGGTCCGATGCGCACAAAGCGCACGGAGTCCTCGAGATTGTGCAGGCCGTTGCCGTGCACCGACTCCTCGGTTGCCTCGCCACGCTTGCGTCGCCCCGAGGTGCTGCACCAGGCGAGACGCCGGGCGCGGAGCTGGTCGTAGACGTAGCGGTTCCGCCCGAGCTCGTAGCGCTCTGCGCTACCCGCTACGTTGCCGATCCGCACGCGCGCTTCCGGCGGCACGTACTGCAGCTCGGCCGCGTCTGCGTCAGGCAGCAGGTAGAGCCTGCAGCCTCCGCAGGCCGCGAAGCGCGCAAGGTCTCCGCCGAGCGCGGTTCCGAGGTCTGTCATTTTCCCCCAAGAAAATTCGGCCCAAACCCGCCACACGTCGTCTGAAGAAAGCGCCCGTTGCTGGACGCACATTGCTGACACCGCCATAGGCACCTCCTTTGTAGTTTGGGCGCATGGTAGCAGCCCCGCCCCGCCCCGGCAAGGCCCCGGGGCTATGCGGAAAGCCCATTTTTGCTATACTTTCGCCATAGACAAGACGGATTTGTTTGATTAACGCGCCCAGCGCCATGCCGAAACAAGAACTGGATTTGATGGATAAGATAGTCAGCCTCTGCAAACGGCGCGGCTTCATTTTCCCCGGCAGCGAAATTTACGGCGGCCTGGCCAACAGCTGGGACTACGGCCCCCTGGGGGTTGAGCTCAAGAACAACATCAAGCAGCTGTGGTGGCACCGGTTCGTCCGCGGCCGCGAAGACGTGGTCGGCGTGGATTCGGCCTACATCATGAACCCGAAAGTCTGGCAGGCTTCGGGCCACGTGGCGACCTTCAACGACCCGCTCGTCGAGGACAAAAAAACCCACGAGCGGTTTCGCCTCGACCACCTCCTCGAAGAGCGCGGCGTGAACGTTTCGGGCATGACGTTCGAGCAGATGGTCGCCAAGGTTCGAGAGCTGCAGCTGAAGTCGCCGGGCGGCAACGAGCTGACCGAACCCAAGAAGTTCAACATGATGTTCCGCACCCACCTCGGGCCCGTGGAGGATGAGGACAACACCGTGTACCTCCGGCCCGAAACGGCGCAGGGACAGTTCGTGGACTTCAAGCTCGCGCAGGAATCCATGCGGCAGCGGGTGCCGTTCGGCATCGCCCAGATCGGCCCGGCCTTTCGGAACGAAATCACCCCCGGCAACTTCATCTTCCGCACCCGCGAGTTCGAGCAAATGGAAATAGAGTACTTCGTGAAACCCGACGACTGGGAGCGGTGGTTCGAGTACTGGCTCGAGCAGCAGAAAGCCTGGTGCAAAGACTTGCACCTGCCGGAAGACAAGACGAAGTTCGTGGAAATTCCCGAAGCCGACCGCGCCCACTACAGCAAGCGGAGCGTAGATACCGAATTCGTATTCCCGTTCGGCCAGAAAGAGCTCTACGGGCTCGCGTACCGCACCGACTTCGATCTCCAGAACCATATCAAAGCCTCCGGCCAAGACCTCTCCTACCGCGATCCGGTTTCGAACGAGGTCTTCGTACCGCACGTCATAGAGCCGACCTGGGGCGTAAACCGCACGCTACTGGCCGTACTCTGCGCTTCGTACGAAGAGGTTGAGGCAAGGAGCGGCGACGAAGAGGCTGTGCACGAGAAAGAAATCGTCCTCCGGCTGCCGAAGCAGCTCGCGCCCATTAAGGTGGCTATTTTACCGCTGTCTAAGAAAGAGCCGCTCCAGGGCAAGGCCCGAGAAATTGCCGCGGGTCTCAGGCAGCACTTCACCGTGCAGTACGACGAGACCGGCAGCGTCGGCAAGCGGTACCGCCGCCAAGACGAGATTGGCACCCCGTACTGCGTCACCGTAGACTTCGACACCGAAACCGACGGCAAGGTCACGGTCCGCGACCGCGACACCATGTCGCAAGAGCGCATTGCGGTCGCCGAGCTGTTGCCCTGGCTGCAGTCAAAGAACCTCAACCCGTAACTACCGAACGACTTGAAATTCATCAAAACCGTCCTCAAGAACGGCCTCACGGTCGTTGAGGTCCCGAGCCACGACGCCGAGAGCGTCGTGGTTGATATTTTCGTCAAAACCGGCTCGCGCTCCGAGCGCCCCGAAGAGTCGGGCATCTCCCACTTCCTCGAGCACTTCCTGTTCAAGGGTACCGAGCAGTACCCTTCGGCCATGGCCATTTCCGAACTCGTCGACAGCATCGGCGGTGAAATGAACGCGTCCACGGGCAAGGAGTACACGCAGTACTTCATAAAGGTCGCACACGCGCACCTGCCGACCATCTTCGGCGTGCTCACCGACATGGTCCGCCGGCCGCTGCTCGACCCCGTTGAGCTGGAAAAAGAGAAGGGCGTCATCGTCGAAGAGATCAACATGTACAAGGACACGCCCATGTACGAGATTGAGAACGTTTTGGAACGCACCATGTGGCCACAGGACGCCCTCGGCCGGGACATTGCCGGCACGAAAGGCACGGTGACGAAGTTCACCCAGGCTATGTTCCGCCGCTACATGAAGAAGCACTACCAGACCGGCAACACCATTGTCGGCGTCTCGGGCAAGTACGACCGCAAGCAGCTCTGGTCGCTCGTAAAGAAGCACTGGGAAAAGGCGCCGCGTCAGCCCCACGGCCGCTGGGCCAAGGCCAAAGACAGGCAGACCCGTCCCCGCATCGCCCTCGAGTTCAAGCAGACCGAGCAGGCGCACCTGGCCTTCGGCTTCAAGGCGCTGCCGTACGGGCACCCGCAGACCGCCGCCCTCTCGGTTCTGGCCGCCGTGCTCGGCGGCGGCATGTCGAGCCGGCTGTTTTCCGAGGTCCGCGAGAAGCGCGGGCTGTGCTACTACGTCCGCGCCGGCGCCGGGAGCTACCAGGATACCGGCAGCTTCGGGGTGAACAGCGGCGTGCACGTCGACAAGCTCCAAGAAGCCGTCGCGGTCATCGTCGATGAGCTTAAAAAAGTGAAGCAGCACCCGGTGCCGCAGCACGAGCTTCGCAAGGCGAAGGACTACATCAAGGGCAAGACGACGCTCGCCTTAGAAGACAACCAGGTCAGGCTCGACTGGTTCTTAGAGCGCGCGGCTTTCTTTAAAAATATGATTACCCCGGTCGAGGCTTTCGCGAAAATAGAGAAGGTCACGGCCGCCGACGTCCAGGCGGTGGCGCGGCACGTCCTTACGGGCCGGAACTGCTCGTTCGCGGTCATCGGGCCATACAAGTCGAAAGCTCCGCTCCAGAAGCTCATTAAGATTGATTAATATCCATTAACGTTAATCAATACTCATCAACATTAATTAACGTTGATTAATCTATGGTGAAGCGGATTGCCATGACGAAAGCCCGGGTGCACCTCGGCAAGCTCGTGCGCGAGGTCTTTACCTCCGGCGCGAGTTTCGTGCTCACGAAGGCCGGCCTCCCCGTGGCGGCCATTGTGCCGGCCCCGAAAAAGAAAGTACGGCGCTAGCGCCCCCTCCGGCGTTCCGGTCGTCCCGTTAACGTTCGATGAACCGTGCCGAAAGCTTCTGAAAATATTCAAAACCCGATTGGCTGTCACGTTTCCATAGCCGGCGGCGTGCAGAACGCGCCCGGCAACGCGGCGGCACTCGGCTGCGAAGCCTTCCAGATTTTTTCGCGCAGCCCGCAGGGCGGTCCGGCGCCGAAGCTGACCGGAGAGGTGCTCGCCGCGTTCCGCGCGGCCATGGACGAGCACGGGTACCGGCAGTTCGTCATTCATGCTCCGTACTACATAAACTTCGGCTCGGGGAAACCCGCAACCTACCAGGCGAGCATCCGGGTCATCCGCGAGGAGCTCGAGCGCGGCACCAGCTTGGGCGCCGCGTACCTCATGTTCCACCCCGGCAGCGGCAAGGACCTGGGCAGCGAGGCGGCCCTGAAGCAAGCCCGGGGCGGCATAAAAAAAGTCCTCGACGGCTACGCCGGGAGCTGCAAGCTCTTAATAGAGAATGCGGCCGGGGCCGGCGAGATCCTCGGCGACACGTTCGAGGAGGTCGCGCTTTTAGCCGAGCCGATTTTAGAGCACCCGGGCTTCGGGGGCGTGTGCCTCGACACCCAGCACAGCTTCGCGAGCGGCTACGACCTGCGTTCAGCGGCAGCGGTAGCTGAAACCATGAAAAAGTTCGACGCCGCCGTAGGCCTCCGGTACCTAGCCTGCGTCCACGCGAACGACTCGAAACCGGGCTTGGGTGAGCGCAAGGATCGGCACGATCACGTCGGTTCCGGGCAGATCGGCGAAGGGGGGTTCTCTGCGATTTTAAAATTTTTACAGAAAAAAAAGATGGACGTCCCGGTTATCCTCGAAACAGAGCACGATCTGGTTAAGAAGGACATTGCCGCGCTCAAGCGCCTCCGCGGCTGAAGGTTTCCGCAGCTTTTATTCACGGTATGAAAATTGCAATCATCGGGGCCGGGGCGGTGGGCACCGCGCTGTCGCGCTGCTTCCGGGTTCCGGTCGGCCTCTGGGATAAGCGCCCGGAAGCCTCGGCCGGCAGCTCGCCCGAGGCCGTGCTCGGCGGCGCCGGCGCGGTGGTGCTCTGCGTGCCGTCGCCCTCGCTCCGCGAAGCCGCCGAGACCGTCGCCCGCCACGCGCCGCCCGAGGCCACCGTCTACTCGGTAACGAAGGGCGTCGAGCGCGTGAGCGGGAAGTTCGCCCACGTGGTCCTCGCGGACGTTTTCGGGGCGGGGCGGTCCGCGCTCCTGTCGGGCCCCATGCTCGCCGGAGAGGTGGAGGCCGGGAGCGTCGGCGCCGGCGTCGTAGCCGGATCGGGGGCCGCGTACGACCTGCTCCTTAGGGGGGCGGACAGCGGCAAGCTCGCGCTCGAGTGGAGCAGCGACGCGGCCGGCGTCGCGGCCTGCGGGGTGCTGAAGAACATTTACGCGCTCCTCGTGGGTGCGAGCTTCGGCGCCGGGTACGGCCAGAACGTCGCGGGGTGGCTCATTGGCCGCGCGGTGCGGGAGATGGCCGGGCTGCTGCCGCACTTCGGCGGCCGCGCCGAAACCGCGCTCGGCACCGCCGGGCTCGCCGACCTCGTCGCCACCTGCGCGAGCGAAGATTCCCTGAACCGGCGCGCGGGCGGGGCGCTCGCGCGCGGGCAGGAGCCGCCGGTTTCCGAGGCGACCGTTTCGCTCGAGCCGCTCCTCGGGCGGCTCGCCGCCGCGCCGCCGCCGCTCCTGGCCGCGGTTAAGGCCATCGCGCTGGACCGCGCCGGCGCCCGCGCGGCGGTTGCCGGCCTGCTCGCGTCCGGGCGCCGGTAAACCTTGACGGCGGCGCGCGTGGGGCAGTAGAGTAGAAAAGCCATTTTAGTCCTTGAAACAAACGTAACGCGAACCGTCTATGGAAACGTCCGAGACTGAACCGAAGCCCGGGTACGCGGCAGCCCACGAAGCCATGCCCGAGCGCTTCAGTGACCCCGAGGCCGCCCAGCGCACGTTCACCGAGCTCCACGAGACGCTCGACGCCTAACCCCATGACCGAAGAAGACAAAGTCCAAAAAATCGTAGCCCTCGTCGAGCAGTCGGAGCTCGACCCGACCATCAAGCAGATTCTCATCCGCGACCTGCGCTCCGAAGGCTTGACCGACTTCCTCAGGGAGCAGATCCGGGCCTACTGCCTCGAGGGGCTCAAGCGGGCGAGCGCCCAGATCGACGAGGCCCGGCGGCTCATTGAGATGCAGCAGCAGAATCCAGCGGCCTAGCTGGATTTTCTGTTCCGGGACGGCTACCATAGCACCATGAAGCTTTCCGAGCTCGACCAGTCGACCCAGGTCATACTGAAGGTCACTTTCGTGGTGCTCGTTTTGGGTTTCCTGTGGGTCATCCGCGACATTGTCCTCATTTTGCTCGTCGCGCTCATCCTCTCGTCGGCCATGGAGCCGCTCGTGGACTACCTTGCCCGGCACCGCATTCCGCGGAGCGTGAGCGTGCTCGCCGTCTACCTGCTCGTCGTCGGCTTCGCCGTGCTCGTCGTTTCGCTCATCGTCCCGCCCATTGTCGAGCAGCTGAAGATTCTCCGCGATAACTGGGCCAACTACTCAACGGCGTTCGACGCCAAGGTCGGCGGCACCTTCGCCCAGCAGCTCGACCTGAAAAATTTGCTCGGCGGCGCGATTACGACCGACACCGGCGGGGGCGACACCGTGCTCTCGCGCACCTTCGGCGTGTTCTCGGGGCTGTTCTCGCTCATCACCATCATGGTCATTTCGTTCTACCTCGTGGCCGAGCAGCGCGGCATGAAGCAGTTCATTGCCACCGTGGTACCCCAGCCGCACCAGGAATTCGCCGAGTCGCTCATTCAGAAAATTCAGAAGAAGATGGGCCTCTGGCTCCTCGGCCAGGTCATCTTGAGCTGCAGCATTTTCCTGCTGACCTACCTCGGCCTCGCCATCCTCGGCGTGCCGAACGCGCTCCTGCTCGCCGCGCTCGCCGGGCTCCTCGAGCTCGTGCCGTACGTCGGGCCGTTCATCTCAGCCATCCCGGCCGTGTTCTTCGCGTTCCTCTCGGGTCCGGCCCTCGCCGTTGCCACCGCGGTCATGTACCTCGCCGTCCAAAAAATTGAGGGCTACGTGCTCGTGCCGAAAATCATGGAGAAGACCGTGGGCACCTCGCCGCTCGTGGTCATTGTCGCGCTGCTCGTCGGCTTCAAGCTCGCCGGCATTTTCGGCCTGCTCATCGCCGTGCCGCTGTCGGGCGCCGTGACCGTGTTCATTCAGGAGTTCGCCGCGGCCAAGGAGCAGGCGGCCCGGTAGGCGCGGTTCTTGTTGGCGCCCGGCGGCCGCGGTATACTGGAACGGCTCATAGCGAAGCCGTTTTTTCATTTCCGTGGCCGAACGAAACACCTTCTACATAACCACGACCCTGCCGTACGTGAACAGCAAGCCCCACATGGGGCACGCGCTCGAGTTCGTGCAGGCTGACGTCCTCGCCCGCTACCACCGCCTGCTCGGCGAGCGGGTGGAGTTCAACGTCGGCACCGACGAGCACGGGCTCAAAATTTACGAGAAGGCCGTCGAGGCGGGGGAAGACCCGAAGGCCTACGCGGACCGCATGGCCGAACAGTTCAAGGCGCTGAAAGCCACCCTGAACCTCTCGTGGACGCGGTTCATCCGCACGACCGACCCGGCCCACGGGCGCGCCGCCCAGGAGTTCTGGAAACGGTGCCAGGCCAGCGGCGACATTTACCAGCAGCAGTACCAGGTCAGGTACTGCGTGGGCTGCGAGCTTGAGAAGACCGACTCCGAGCTCGAGAACGGCCGCTGCCTGCTGCACCCGAACCTCGAGATCCAAAGCATTTCGGAGCTGAATTACTTTTTCCGCTTCTCGAAGTACCAAGAACAGCTGCTCGCGCTCTACGGGCAGCCGGACTTCGTGGTGCCCGAGGGACGCCGGACCGAAATAGCCGAGTTCGTCCGCGCGGGCCTGAAGGACTTCAGCATTTCGCGGCTGAAAGACAAGCTGCCGTGGGGCGTGGCGGTGCCCGGCGACGACGCGCAGGTCATGTACGTCTGGTTCGACGCCCTCGTGAACTACATTTCCACCCTCGGGTGGCCCGCCGAAGGCGGCGACTTCAAAACATTTTGGCCCGGCGTGCAGATTGCGGGCAAAGATAACCTCCGCCAGCAGTCAGCCATGTGGCAGGCCATGCTCATGTCTGCCGGCGTCGCGCCCTCGAAGCAGATTGTCATTCACGGCTTCGTGACGAGCGGCGGCGAGAAGATGTCGAAGACCGTCGGCAACGTGGTGGACCCGCTCGAGATTGTGCAGCGGTTCGGCACCGACGCCTTCCGCTTCTGGGTCTGCCACGAGGCGAACACGTTCGAGGATAGCGACTTTACCTGGGAGCGCTTCTCGGACGGCTACGAGTCGAGGCTCGTCAACGGCGTCGGCAACCTGTTCAGCCGCGTGGTGAAAATGGCCACGAGCTACGGCGTGCCGCCGCCGAGCGGCGACGTGCCGAGCGTTTTCGGGGTGAACGACGCCTTCAACGCCGCGCTTTCCGCCCACCGCATTTCCGAGGCGGCGCGCCTCGTCTTTGAGCAGGCCGCCGAGCTCGACCGCGAAATCCAGTCGAAGCAGCCGTTCAAGGTGTTCAAGGAACATCCCGAGCAGGCCCGCGGTGACGTGGCCTCGCTGCTCCTGCGCCTCCGCGAGCTCGCGCTCCGCCTCCAGCCGTTCCTGCCCGAGACGGCCGAGCGCATGCTCGCGGTGCTCGGGAGCCCATCGTGGCCCGAGCAGCTGCCGCACCTCTTCGAGCGCATCGAAGCGGCCTAAGGAGCGCGTTCCCATGCTCGTCGACACCCACGCCCACGTAAACTTCAGAGCCTTCGCCGCCGACCGCGGCGCGGTGCTAGCGCGCGCCCGTGAGGCGGGCGTTGCCGTGGTGAACGTCGGCACGCACCTGGGCACCTCGCGCTCGGCGGTAGCCCTGGCGCGCGAAAACCCCGGCCTCGCCTACGCGGTGGTGGGCCTGCACCCGGTCCACACCTACGAGCAGGATTTGGAAGAAGAGGGCGACGCGTTCCGCACCCACGGCGACGTGTTCGACGCCGGGGCGTTCCGGGAACTCGCCGGCGACCCGTCCGTGGTCGGCATCGGCGAGTGCGGGCTCGACTACTACCGGCTGCCGGAAGACGAAGATCCGGCGCCGATCAAGCAGCGCCAGCGCGAGGCCTTCGCGGCGCAGATCCGCCTGGCCAAAGAGCTGAACAAGGCGCTCGTCATCCACTGCCGTCCAAGTAAAGGCACGCAGGACGCCTACGAAGATATTTTGAAAATTTTGGACGGGGAGGGGACTGAACGTTTGCGCTTTGAGGCGCACAGCTTTACCGGCACCGCAGAGACGGCGAACGCGTTCGTTTCACGCGGCGCGTACATCGGCATCAACGGCATTGTGACCTTCGACAAGACTGGCGAAATGGAGCGCGTGGTCAAGGCCGTGCCGCTCGAGCGCATCGTCCTCGAAACCGACTGCCCCTACCTCGCGCCCGTGCCCTTCCGGGGGAAACGAAATGAGCCACGGTACGTAATGTCCGTGGCCCAGAAGCTTGCCGAGCTGAAAGGTGTGAGCGGAGCCGAGGTGGCTGAAGCGACGAACCGTTCCGCCGCAAAGCTATTTGGTGTCCTCCTCGGCGTTGATCTTTAGCGCCTTCAAGAATTTGTGATCCTGGTTGGTCCACCTGATCTTCCCGGGCTCACCGGTTGCCGCTTGGGTGTCAGGAGCAAGGGGCAGGTCTTCTCCCGTTTCTCCGTCGTCCCGTTTATTGAAGCCTATGGTAGCCTCGAGCACCAGGAACACGTCGTACCCGGCGCGTTTGATCTCACCGATGGCTTCGGCGATGCGGTCAGAGTCAGACAGCGACTCATTGATCGCGTTGCCGAGCTCTTGCATCAGCTGCATTAACCTTTCGTCCATATATTGCAATCCTCCCGTTTTGCTATGATTTTCCCAAACTTTCTCGTATAGTTTAGCTGCTAGACAGCCTCGTAACAAGGCTACCCGTATGCCCACTGACCGCTACGATCCAAAAAAAGTAGAAGCCCGATGGCAGAAGCACTGGCTGGCCAAAAAGGTTTTCAAGGCCAAGGATTTTTCGAAGCGGCCGAAGAAGTACATACTCGTGGAGTTCCCGTACCCGTCGGGCGCGGGCCTGCACATGGGCCACCTGCGCCCGTACGTCGCCGCCGACGTTTACACCCGCTTCCAGCGCGCGCGCGGACACGAGGTGCTGTTCCCCATCGGCTGGGACGCCTTCGGCCTGCCGGCCGAGAACTACGCCATAAAGAACGGCGTGCACCCGAGCGTGTCCACGGCGCAGAACGTGAAGAACGCGAAAGCGCAAATGTTGTCGTGGGGTTTGTCGTTCGACTGGGACCGGGAAATCAACACCACCGACCCGAGCTACTACCGTTTTACCCAGCGCATCTTCTTAGAGCTCTACCGCGCGGGGTTGGCCTACGAAGCCACCGGCATGATCAACTGGTGCCCGAAGGACAAGACGGGCCTGGCCAACGAAGAGGTCATAGACGGCAAGTGCGAACGCTGCGGCACCGTGGTGGAGAAAAAAGAGCTACGGCAGTGGTACCTGAAAATTACCGACTACGCCGACTCCCTGCTCGAGGGTTTGAACGAGCTGCCCGAATGGCCCGAACAGGTCAAGCTCCAGCAGGCGAACTGGATCGGCAAGAGCGAGGGGCTCGTTGAGCGCTGGCAGGTTCAAGACATGGACCTCACGCTCGAAACGTTCACGACCTGGCCGCACACGACCTGGGGCGCGACCTTCATGGTCGTGGCGCCCGAACACCCGGTCATAGATCGGCTCGTGGGCGGCACCGAGCTCGAGAGCGGCGCCAAAAAATTCGCGGCGCGCTGCATTGAGGCCAAGATTAAAGATCCCCTGAACGTCGCGAAGGAAAAAGAAGGCTTCTTCACCGGCCGCTACGCCGTAAACTACCTCACCGGTTGGAAGATGCCCATCTACATTGCCAACTTCGCCATTTACGATTACGGCACCGGTCTGGTGAAGTGCACGCCGGCGCACGACGAGCGCGACTTCGAGTTTGCTAAAAAGTACCAGCTGCCGCTCGTGCCGGTGGTGGCGCCCATGGTGGAAGCCGACAACAGCGACTCGGCGCCGAAGCCCGGCCAGCCGGCCCGGAGCCTCGATGTCGCCTTCTGCGTTATCAAGCACGCGAAACAAGACCGCTACCTGGTGGTCAAGCACCACCGCAGCGGCGTGGACGGCTACCTGGCGTGCTCTGGCTCGCTCGAACCCGGAGAGACGCCGGAGCAGGCCGGGGAACGCGAGATTCGCGAGGAAACAGGCCTGAAGCATTTCCGTTTCATCCGTTCGCTCGGCGAGCCGGTCTACTTCAAGTACTTCAAGCCGAGCAAGAACGAGAACCGGCTCCTGAAGCTCATGCCGCTCTACTTTGAGGCTGACTCTGACGAACTCGAACCCACGACCGACTACGAGAAGGCCAAGCAGGAACCGGTGTGGCTCGACGGAAAAGACATAGAGAAGTTCCTCCGCACCCGTCCGTTCCACCGGACCTTCTACCGCCGCATGCGCGGCGAGGAGCCGCTCGAGCCGAAAATGGCCGCCGCCTACACCGGCGAAGGCGTCATGATCAACGCCGGCAAATTTATCGGCATGGAGAGCGGGGAAGCGCGCAGGGCCATTTCGGAGTTTTCCATTGCCGAAGGCCACGCCCGCTACGTGACCAACTACCGCCTGCGCGACTGGGTCTTTTCGCGCCAGCGCTACTGGGGCGAGCCTATTCCGCTCATCCACTGCGACGCCTGCGCGAGCCGGCCGCAGAAAGCGCTCCTCATTCACGGCTTCGAGGGCAGCCCTGAAGCGAACGAGTTTCCGTACCTGAAGCGAGAGCTCGAAGCGGCCGGCTTTACCGTCGTGGCACCGAAGCTCGAGGACGCCGACCATCCTACGGTGGAGTCTTG
The DNA here is from genome assembly GCA_964561365.1 of uncultured Candidatus Saccharibacteria bacterium. Classification (GTDB taxonomy): domain Bacteria; phylum Patescibacteriota; class Doudnabacteria; order UBA920; family UBA920; genus CAZLPF01. The sequence continues at coordinate 60,455 of CAZLPF010000002.1, forward strand.
GACCAAGCAGCTCGTACCGCTCGTGCAGCAGCTCGGGCCGGACGACGTGGTCATGGGCCACAGCCTCGGAGCCAAGGCCGCCATTCTCGCGCTCCTGAAAGCCAAGAAAAAGATCAAACACCTGTTCTTAATTGCGGGCACGCTCGGCAAGCTCTCCAAACCGCAGCGCGCCTTCTTTGACCGCGAGTGGCCGGACTCCGACAACGCGGCGCTCGAAAAGTTCTGGAACGCGCCGGCGAGCCTGAACCAAGCTTCCCGCCTGGCCGGCGAGGTGACTGCGGTACTCTCGGAAGACGACCCGTTCGTTTTGAAAGAGACCCACGAAAAGCTTCCCCGGAGCTGGAACGTGCTCTTTTGGCAGGGCTACGGCCACTTCGACGGCGAAGTGTACCCCGAGCTGCTCAAGCTCATCCTGTCAGCGAAGAACAGCGGCATTGTGCCGGTGCCGGAAAAAGATCTGCCGGTGCGCCTGCCGAACGTTGCCAAGTACGAACCGACGGGAACGGGGGAGTCGCCGCTCGCCGGCATCGACAGCTGGGTCAACGTCCGCTGCCCGGTCTGCAAGGGCCCGGGCCGGCGCGAGACGAACACCATGCCGCAGTGGGCCGGCAGCAGCTGGTACTGGCTGCGCTATGCAGACCCCAAAAATACCAAAGCCATTGCAGACAAGAGGAAGCTCGGCTACTGGCAGCCGGTTGATGTTTACTTCGGCGGCATGGAGCACACGACGCTGCACCTGCTCTACGCCCGTTTCTGGAATCAATTCCTCTTCGACCGCGGGCTCGCCACCTGCCGCGAGCCGTTCGAAAAGCGCGTGCCGCACGGCATTGTCCTCGGCCCCGACGGCGAGAAGATGTCCAAGAGCCGCGGCAACGTGGTGAACCCGCAGGACTTCGTGGAGAAGTTCGGCGCGGACGCGACCCGCATGTACGAAATGTTCCTTGGGCCGCACGGCGAAACCATCGCCTGGAACGAGCAGGGTATTTTGGGCGTCCGCCGCTTCCTCGACCGCGTCTGGACCTGGGGCAACGAAGTTGTCTCTGCCCCGCACGCGAAACAGAAAACCGCCGTTGAAACCGAGAAGGTCGACCGCCTGCTCCACAAGCTGACGAAGAAAATTACCGAAGACCTCAACGCGTTCCGTTTCAACACCTGCGTCTCGGCGTTCATGGAGTTCCATAACGAGGTCAAAGACGAATTCATTTCACTCGCGGGTCTGCGCCGGTTCCTGTCCCTCATGCATCCGTTCGCGCCGCACCTTGCTGAAGAGCTGGCGAGCTGCGCCGGGGTAAAGCGCAGCCTGCAGCTTGAGCCGTGGCCCGAGTTCGACCCGGCAAAGGTTGCCGACGCGACCGTGACCGTCGTGGTGCAGGTCAACGGAAAAGTTCGCGGCAGCATGGAGGTGGCGGCGACCGCACCGCAAGATGAAGTTCAGGCAAAAGCCGTAGCGCTCCCGTCGGTGAAAGCCCACCTCGGCGGCGGGGTCATCAAGCGCGCGGTCTTCGTGCCCGGCAAGCTTTTAAACCTGGTTGTGTAGGGTGCGGGCCGCTGACCCAAAATCGAAATCCGAACGCGCCTTGCAGGAGGCGCTTTCGTTTCTTAAGGCGGGCAAGGTGGTAGCCTACCCGACAGACACCTCGTACGGCCTCGCGGCCGACGCGAGCAACGCGTGGGCGGTTTTGCGCCTCTACCGCATAAAAGAGCGCAGCTTCAAGCAGCCCGTCCACGTTGTGGTAGGGTCGGTTGCTCAGGCCAAGCGGATTGTCGCATGGAACCGTACGGCCGGTCGGCTCGCTAGAAAATTTTGGCCCGGACCGCTCACGCTCGTGCTGCCGCTCCGGTCACGCGCCCCGCTCCTCAAAAAATTGAGCGCACGTACCGGGTACTTAGGTTTGCGCATGCCGAAGCATCCGTTCGTTGCCGCGCTTTCCCGCGCATTCAAGCGGCCGTACACCGCTACGAGCGCGAACCCTTCGGGTGCGCGTTCGGGCGGCTACGACAGCTACTCCGCCGCCGACGTAGTGGTACAATTCAGCAAGCGGCGCCACCGCCCCGACGTGGTCATCGACGGCGGCCGGCTGCGGCGTACGAAACCCTCCACCGTGGTGAAAGTTGCCGGCGACGGCCGCGTGAGCGTCCTCCGATCGGGACCCGTTTCGAAATCAGAAATCAAAAAAGCAATTCATCAACGGTAATCAAGGTTAATCAATACCCATCAACATTGATTAATCCGGTTACCGCCTTTCCCCGAGCATGATTTTCCACTTCCACTTCCCGCACTACTTCACGAAGCGCGTGCGGACAGAAGTTTCCGAGCTCTACGCCTCGAGTGCGATTTCCAACCTCGGGCTCTCGCTCGTCATGCTGTTCGAGCCCATTTTCCTGCACGTCGGCGTCGGGCTCTCGGTTCCGCAGGTGCTCTGGTTCATGGCCGGGGTTTACGCGATTTACATACTCTGCATTCCCGCCGGCGCCTGGCTCGCGAGCGTCCTCGGCTACCGCCGGACGCTCGCCGCCGCCGCGCCGCTCCAGATTGGCTACTGGCTCCTGCTGGCCGCGGCCGTCTCGCACCCCGTGGTCCTGCCGCTCGCCGCCGCCGCCTTCGGGCTCCAGAAGGCGGCCTACTGGCCGGCCTTCCACGCCGTACTCGCCCGCTACGGGCGCGAGCAGCAGGTCGGCCGCGAGTTCGGGGCCGTGAACTTCATCGTCATGGCTTCGCACATCGTCGGGCCGCTCATCGGCGGGTTCGTTTCCCAAGCCTACGGCGTACCGGCGACCCTCGTCGTCGCCTCGGTCGTCTGCCTCTGCTCGGCCATACCGCTCCTCGAAACGCCCGAGCGGTTCACGCCGAAACCCTACCGCTTCCAGGATACGCTCGCACTCTACCGCCGCTTCCCCCGCTTCGCGGCCGGATACCTCGGCTTCGGCGAGGAGCTGCTCGTGCTGACCATCTGGCCCATATTCATGTACGCGGTCGTCAAGAACTTCGGGGGCACCGGCGCGCTCGCCACGGCGTCGTCGGTAGCGGCGGCGCTGTTTGCCCTCGCCATGGGCAAGCTCTCCGACCAGTACACGAAGCGCATGCTCATTCGCGTCGGCGCGGGCCTCACCGCCATAGTCTGGATGCTCCGGACCACCGTCTCGAGCGTCGGCGGCGTGTTCGCGGCTGACGCGCTGTCGCAGACCTCGAAAGAGGTCGCCTTCGTTCCGCTCTCGGCGCTCACGTACGTCCGCGCCGAAGAAACCCACATCCTGCCGTACGCCGTATTCTTCGAGCAGAGCCTGTCGGTCGGCAAGCTCGCGGCGGCAATCGTCGGCGCCGTGCTCTTTTCCCTGACCGGCAGCTACGCAGTCCTATTCTTCCTGGCGGCCCTGTTCTCGCTCATGTACACTTTACTGTGACATGCGAAAGAGCCTCCTTTTCATTTTTGAGCGGATGGCCCGCTGCTAGCGGCCGGGGATGTTTTTGCACTACCACCTAACGAAAAACTCCCCATGAACTACGCATCTCTCGAATCCGGCGACCCTGAAATCTACCGGCTCATCCGCGGCGAAGAACGGCGGCAATCCCGCGGCATGGAGCTCATCGCGAGCGAGAACTACACGTCGCCCGCGGTCCTCGAGGCGCTCGGTTCGGTCCTCACGAACAAGTACTCCGAAGGGTACCCCGGCAAGCGCTACTACGGAGGCCAGGAATTTACCGATCAGGTTGAGCAGCTCTGCATAGACCGCGCCAGGGCGCTCTTCCGATGCGACCACGCGAACGTCCAGCCGCTGTCGGGTGCCGCGGCCAACGTCGCCGCCTACTTTTCCTGGCTCGAGCCCGGCGACACGGTCCTCGGCATGGACCTCAGCCACGGCGGCCACCTGACCCACGGCAGCCCGGTCACGTACATCAGCAAGCTGTTCCGCTTCGTGCGCTACAAGATGCGGGACGTGGAGACCGGCGCCATTGACTTCGACGAGCTCCGGCAGACCGCGCTCCGGGAGAAGCCGAAAATAATCCTCGCCGGTTTCTCGGCCTACCCGCGCGAGCTCGACTACGCGGCCTTCAAGAAAATCGCCGACGAGGTTGGGGCCATTGCCATGGCCGACGTGGCCCACATTGCCGGGCTCATTGCCGCCGGCGTTCTGAAGAACCCGTTCGACTTCGGCTTCAACATGGTTACGACCACGACGCACAAGACGCTCCGCGGCCCCCGCGGCGGCATGATCTTAACGCGCGGCACGGTGGGCAATCCCCTCAAGCAGGTTGAGAAAACCGTGGGAAACCTCCCGACGCTCGTTGACCGGTCGGTGTTTCCGGGGTTCCAGGGCGGGCCGCACGAGCACCAGATCGCCGGCATTGCGGTGGCGCTCCACGAAGCCGGCCAGCCGGAATTTAAAACCTACGCCGCGCAGGTCGTGAAGAATGCCGCGGCCATGGCCGCGGAGCTCATGAGCCTGGGCGGCAAGCTCGTGACGAACGGAACCGACAACCACCTCATGGTCGTAAACTGCGACCAGACGTGGGGGACCGACGGCGCCGAAGTCGAGCACGTCCTCGACGCCATTGGCATCACCGCGAGCAAGAGCACGGTTCCCGACGACCCGAAACCCCCGTACAAACCCTCGGGCCTGCGGCTCGGGAGCCCGGCCATGACCACGCGCGGCCTCGGTGAAGCGGAGTTTAAACAGATCGCCCGCTGGATTGACCGCGCGGTGAAAGCCCGCAGCCAGGCCGATGAAATTGCCAAGCTGAAAGCCGAGGTCGAGGCGCTCTGCGCGCAGCACCCGGTGCCCGGGATCGGTAACTAGGCTGCTGCATGCCGAGCGTATTCCAGGCACTCGTCCTCGGGCTCGTCCAGGGGCTGACCGAATTTTTACCGGTTTCGTCTTCCGCGCACCTCGCCGTTGCCCCGTGGCTCGCGGGCTGGCAAGACCCGGGCCTCGCGTTCGACATCGCCCTCCACTGGGGTACGCTGCTGGCCGTGCTCCTGTACTTCCGGCTCGATATCTGGAACCTCGCGCGGGGGTTCTGGCACAGCCTCTGGCCCTCGACGCGCGATTTTTCAGAGAACATATACCAGAAGCTCTCGTGGTTCGTCGTGGTTGCCACCATCCCCGGCGCCGTTGCCGGCAAGCTCCTCGAGCGAGCGGCTGAGCAGCAGTTCCGAGCGCCGCTGCTCATTGCCTGCACGCTCGCCGTCTTCGGCGTCGTTCTATTCATCGCCGACCGGCTCGGCACGAAAGGCAAAAACCTCGACCGCATGACCTGGACAGACGCGCTGCTCGTCGGTCTCGCCCAGGCCTTCGCCATTGTTCCCGGCGTGTCGCGGAGCGGCGCGACCATTGCCGCGGCCCTCGGCCGCGGCATGACGCGCGCCGATGCCGCGCGCTTCTCGTTCCTCCTGTCGGCGCCCATAATCTTCGGGGCCGGCGTCTTGAAGCTCCCCGAGCTCCGGCACGCGAGCGACGTGAGCGGCGTGGCGCTCGCCGTCGGGTTCTTCGCCTCGGCCGTTTCTGGCTACCTCGCCATCCGCTTCCTGCTCCGCTACCTTTCCACGAAGAGCTACGCGGTGTTCACCTGGTACCGCCTCGCGGCCGCGGCTTTGATCGTACTGCTGTGGTTTGGTAGAATGCGCTGACGCCGGAGTGGCGGAATGGCAGACGCACGCGACTCAAAATCGCGCGGGGAAACCCATGAGGGTTCGACTCCCTCCTCCGGCACCACGGGCCCTGCATGGCTGCAGCCTGCGAGTACTGAATGTGTTCAGTCCTCTCTGGCTTTCGCCACCAACTCCTCCTACCCGATGAACCTGTCCGGGGTTCATGGCAATCCCAAATGGAAAACAACATGGACGACATACAGGCTCCACGGCCCAGCGGCGTGACGTTCGAGCCCCTCGGCGCCCCCATTCCGGTGCCGCCGTTTCAGCCTGCCCAGCGCGCCCTGCCGCCGGACGACCCGTTCAGCCGCATTACCGGCATTCCGTCGCCGGCGTTCAACCAAATCGCGAGCGGCGCGCAGCCACACGCCGTGCCTGCTTCCGCGCCTGCCCCAAAACCCCCACAAACCACGCCCTCTTTCGTGTCCCCCTCGCCTTCGGCCGATCGGATTTCCTATGCCGACGCGAAAATCCAAGAGGTTGAAATAACCTCAATAGTCCCGAACCCCTACCAGCCGCGGAAAGTTTTCGATCCCCAGGCGCTCCGCGAGCTCGCCGACTCCATAGCCGAGCACGGCGTCATTCAGCCGCTCGTGGTGACGCGAACGCCGTCGGGCTACGAAATCGTCGTCGGCGAGCGCCGCTTCCGCGCGAGCCAGCTCGCCGGTCTCTCGCGCGTGCCGGTCATCGTCAAGAACCAGCTCGAGGACATTACCAAACTCGAGGTCGCGCTCATTGAGAACATCCAGCGCCAGGAGCTGAACCCCATAGAAGAGGCGCAGGCCTACGACCGGCTCATGAAGACCTTCAAGCTCACCCAGGAGCAGGTGGCCAAGAAGGTCGGCAAGGCGCGGCCGTCGGTCGCCAACACCATCCGGCTCTTGAATCTCCCGGCGGAAATCCAGCGCGGGCTCGTGGAGGGGAAAATTTCCGAGGGCCACGCCCGCGCCATTTTAGGCCTCGTGGACCGTGAGAAGATGCTCGCCATGTACCAGCAGGTGCTCGACAGCGGCTGGAACGTGCGCCAGGTGGAGCTGAAGGTCCGCGAAATTTCCGAGCGCCGCCGCGTGGACGCCGCCGCCCCGGACCCCAAACTCATGGCCCTCGAGGGCGAGCTCCGCACCAAGCTCGGTACGCAGGTGAAAATTCAGCGGCAGGGGCGGGGCGGGAAAATTACCATTGAGTTCTTTTCGGAAGATGAGCTCGCGGACATTGTGGGCCGCATGGCCGAGCACCCGAGCGACGCCCCAGACGCCGGCTACATCGCCGTGTAGCTGAGCCTTGCGGCCGGCTACCTCGGCCGCTATACTCACCGCGTGAAAGCTGTGCACCGTGCACAGCTTTTCAATTTCCGAAGGGGGAAGCAGATACATGCAACAGCCAATTGCTCTTTTTGACCTAGTCGGCGCGCTTGATTTCCGAGCGCTCCGAAAGGATCCGGGAGTCCGAAAGTTTTTGAGCGAGCGGACATTCGTCGCCGACAAAGCCAGGGTTGAGCTCGCTCTCGTAACCACCTACGCGAACTACCGCCTGTGCGATCCCGAGGTTGTTGAACGCGTTGCCGCAGCGTGCGCCGCCGTTACGGCGGAAGAAGTTTACGAGCAAGAAGATGAAATTCGCCACGACATCCGCGCGCTCGTGCAGTGCATTAAGCGCTCGCTCGCGAACAATTCCGACCACACCATTGTGCACCGCGGGGCGACGTCGTACGATATCATCGATACGGCGTACGCGCTCATGTTCCGCCGGGCCGTCCGCGAGCTGCTCATCACGCGCCTCAAGGGGATTGCCGCCCGGCTCATGGTCATGGCGCTCGCGCACGCCGAAACGGTACAGGTAGGACGGACCCACCGCGTCCACGCGGTGCCGATTACCGTCGGACACTGGCTCGCGGGTTTCGTGAGTCGGCTCGGGAACTGCATTGAAAACCTCGACCGGCTCGCCGGTGAACTGCGGGGGAAGTTCAGTGGCGCGGTTGGCGTGTACAGCGCGACCTCGCTCTTCGTTCCTGACCCTCGGCAGTTTGAGCGAGACGTGCTCACCCAGCTCGGCATGGAACCGCACGAGCACTCAACCCAGATTGCTCCACCCGAACGCGTGGCCCGCCTATTGTTTGAGGTCAACCTGTGCCTCGGGGTCCTCGCCGACCTCGCCGAAGACGTCTGCCAGCTCCACCGGCCCGAGATCGGTGAAATCCGCCTGAAGCCTTCCGGAGCATCTTCGTCGGCCATGGTCGGTAAGGAGAACCCGGAGGGTTTCGAGAATGTCGTCGGTACGTGGAAGCTCACGCTCGGGTCCATGGTCGGGGTGCTCGTGAATCTCGTGTCGAACCACCAGCGGGATCTGTCGAACTCGATCGGCATGAGAACCTACTCGCAAACCATTGCCTGGGCGGCGTACCAGGCCGCCAGGTTAGACCGTGAGCTTGATTCGGTCATCGTCGTGCCCGAGCGGCTCGCGCAGAACCTTCATCTCACCGGCCACTACACGCTCGGCGAAGCGCTCTGGAACTCGCTCGCCGCGCACGGCCACCCCGACGCGTACAATGCGGTCAAGCCGCTCGTGGTGAAGGCCAAACAAACCGGAACGCCCCTGTGGCAGCTCGCCGAAGCCGATGGCGCACTTGCTCCCTACCTGGCGCAGTTCACCGAAAAGCAGCGAGCGGCGATACGGAACCACGCCGACTACCTCGGCGAGGCCGTGGGTGTAACTCAGCAGGTTTGCAATCGTTGGCAGGAACGGCTCGGTCTGACGGCCTAGCGAGCACTCGCTCTGAACACAAATCCGGGCCCGGCGGCGACCACCGTCCGGGCCCTTACCTTTTGTGGATTGCTTACTTGATCGGTCCCTTGCGGCCTGCTATATTCACTTGGCAATGTTAAAGCAACTCAACAGCAGCGTTCGCGTCAACGGTACGGTCGTTATTTCGATCGTCAGCGTTCTGCGTACGCGCTGGGCTTGAGCACTCGGTAAGAACTTCTACCGCCTGCCCCGCGTCGGGGCAGGCGGTTTGTTTTAGGCCCCCGGTTGAAGCGAAACCATTCGCTCCTGCCGGGGTCCGGGAAACGGACCCACTACAGCATCCGGGAGGAAACTTTTATGGATATGGGACGGCCGAGCATCAGCTGGCTCAGGCAGCAGGTATTGAGCGCCGAGCGCGAGCTCGCAGGAATGAAAGACGGCAAAGAGCGCCGTCAGCTCGTCGGGAAGCGCGATCGGCTCAAGCGAACGATTAACTTGCGTTTGGAAGAAGAAGGTCTTCCTCGGAAGAGGTCGGCGTCGTTCATGGAGGCAATAGCATGCTAGCCGCTTCCACCCGCGTCCAACCTTCGGTAACCCACGGCACAGTGCCGTGGGTTCCATTTTTTATGCATTTTCGGTATACTCTTCAGGCGAAAGTCGTTCCCGCGTGAACGGGCTGTAGTATACCGGTAGTACGCATGCATGGGGTGCATGTAGACCGGGTTCAATTCCCGGCAGCCCGACCACGCGTGAAGGAACTAGCATGGCCGAAATAAAAAAACGTCGAAAATCAAAACTGTCCACAGCTGCTAAAAAACCTCCGGGGTGGCTGTCTGACCGCGAGTACCTCCGGATTTTTTCCCGCGTGCCGCGCCTGTGCGTTGACCTGGCCATTTTGGGACCCGGCGGGCTGCTGCTGGGCTGGCGCAGCCACGACCCGAGCCCGAACACCTGGAACCTTCCCGGTGGCCGCGTCCGCTTCCGGGAAACCGTAACGAAAGCGGCCCAGCGGATTGCCCGAACCGAGCTCGGCGTCGGGCTGCGGGGGATTCGCGTGCTCGGCGTCATGGAGTTTTTAAACGAGGTGGACCGCGGGACGCCGATTCACTCCGTGAGCGTCGTTGTTTCAGCGTCGCTCGCCGGCAAACTGAAGCCGAACGGCCGCACCGCCCGGTTTCGGCACGTGCCCCGTTCGTTCTACCCGGTGCACCGCCGGTTCGCGCTCGTGCATGGCCTCATCCGTCCCGGTCCGCATTCGGCCCGCTGAAAGGGTATACTAGGGTACACTAATTCCGAACCCGAAAGGGGGTGTACATTTTGGAATACAGCATCAATTACCTCGCGGTGCTCGTGGCCGGCATAGTCGCCGGCATGGGCGTGGGCATGCTCTGGTACGGCCCACTGTTCGGCAAGCCGTGGTCTTTAGAAATGGGCTGGGGCGGCATGACCCCCGAGCAGATCAAGGCCAAGCAGAAGGCGGCCATGCCCGGCTACCTCGTGAGCCTCGTGCTGAACCTCGTTACCGCATTCGTGTTCCTCCACGTGCTCCAGGCGTTTAAGGCCGGGAGCGTCGGCGCGGCGCTCCAGGGCGCGGCATGGATGTGGCTCGGTTTTCAGTTCCCGCTCCACGTTGGCAAGAAGCTCTGGATGGACAAGAGCTGGAAGCTCGTCGCCATTGACGCGGGCTACAGTTTGGTAAGCCTCGCCGTTATGGCTGCCATCCTCGTACTCTGGAAGTAGCCTATACGCAGCCTATGTTTTTGCACTCAGCCCCCTTCCTTACCTTCGGTTGGGGGCTGAGTGGTTTTTAGCCTGGACGGTCAAATAAAATTTCGCTAAAGTACCGCGTATGAAGGCAACCTCAGTTCGGGTTGGATTTTTTTTAGCGACCCGCCAAATCCGCCGGGCGAGCGTCTGGACGAACGGGCTCATCGTGTTCGTCATGACCCTGACGTTCCTGAACCTCGTGGTGGTCAACGGCGTGCTCGTCGGGCTCCTCACGGGCTCGTACAAGCAGTTCAACGAGCGCTACTCGGGCGACGTGCTCGTCACCGCCCAAGACCGCCTCTCGAGCATTGACCGCAGCCCCCAGATTGAGCAGCTCGCCCGCTCCCTGCCGGGCGTGCACGCGGTTTCGGCGCGCATCGCCGTCAGCGGCCGCATCCGCGCCGACCTCGACCAGAACCCGAAAGGCAAGGAAGCGCCGAACGAGAACGGCGGTTCCATAGTCGGCATTAACCCCGAGGACGAAGAGGCGGTTACCGGTTTGTCAGACCTCGCCATTGAGGGCTCGTCGCTCAAACGCGGCGACAGCGGCGGAATTTTGATAGGCGCGAGCCTGATAAAAGAGTACTCGAATTTCGCGGACGCGAACTTTCCCGGATTCACCATCCTCCGCGGGGTGAAGGTCGGCGACAAAGTCCGCGTGACGCTCGCGGTACAGCAGCTCGGCCGCACCGTGAACGTTTCGGAAGACCTCACCGTCAAGGGCATCATCAAGAGCAAGGTCGACCAGGTCTCGCAGCGCTCGTTCATGCTTTCGAGCGAAGTCCGCAAACTCACCGGCAACACCGACCTGAGCGTCCAGGAAATTGCCATCCGCGCCGATCCCGCGCGCGTACCCGAGGTTGTCGACGCGCTCCGCCGCAGCTCGGACCCGCTCAAGGTCCGCGTCCAGCCTTCGATTGAGGCCATTCCGTCGTTCCTCCGCGACATTGAGCAGACGTTCGGGGTCTTGGGCAACGTCATTGGCAGCATCGCGCTCGTCGTGGCGTCGATCACCATCTTCATTGTAATCTTCATCAACGCGGTAACGCGGCGGAAGTACATCGGCATCTTAAAGGGCATCGGCGTCAAAGCCGCGGCGCTCCAGTGGGCCTACGTTTTCCAGGCGCTGTTCTACGGGCTGCTCGGTACGGGCATCGGCAGCCTCGTGGTCTTCCTCTTGCTCCGGCCCGCCCTGGACGCCCACCCGCTCGACTTTCCCTTCAGTGACGGCATCCTCGCGGTCACCGGTCTCGGGGCCCTGGGCCGCGCCGGCATCCTCCTGCTCATTACGGTCATTGCCGGTTTTCTGCCGGCGCGGATGATCGTTCGCAAGAACACCCTCGACTCAATTTTGGGACGCTAGCCATGATTACCACGAAGCAGCTCAAGAAAAGTTTCGGCAGCGGCGACCTCGTGACCGAGGTGCTCCGCGGCATTGACCTGGAAATTCCGGCCGGCCAGTTCACCGCCATTGTCGGGCCGTCGGGCGCGGGCAAGTCCACGCTGCTCTACCAGCTCAGCCTGCTCGACCACCCGACCTCCGGCGACCTGCGCATCGACGGCATGGACGCGCTCGGCCTGTCGAGCGACGAGCGTACCGCCTTCCGCCTCACGCACCTCGGCTACGTCTTCCAAGACTACGCGCTCGTGCCAGAATTGACCGCGGCCGAAAACGTCATGGTCCCCATGCTCATGCAGGGGCTCAGCGGCAGCAGCGCGTTCGACGTAGCCGAAGCCGCGCTCGAGCGCGTCGGCCTCACCGGCAAGGGTCGGCAGCTCCCGAGCCAGCTCTCCGGCGGCCAGCAGCAGCGCGTGTCCATTGCCCGCGCCGTGGCCCACAACCCGAAAATTTTGTTCGCCGACGAGCCGACCGCGAACCTGGACTCGGCGACCTCGCGGGAAATATTAAAACTGTTTTTGGAGCTCCACGGGTCCGGCCAAACCATTGTCATGGTTACCCACGAGCCGGAGTTCGCCCGCATGAGCCAGCGCGTCGTAGAGCTCGCCGACGGCCGAATTACCGGCGATCATAAGCCGTAGCGTTTTATCCACACCCCCACTTCCGCGCCCGCCCGCGGAGCGCTATAGTTGATTCGGAACGCACAACGTAACCTAAACGTAACGAAAGGGACCCCCATGGCAAAAAAGTTCGCCATGCTGTTCGGGATCGTGTTCGTAATCGTCGGCATCCTCGGTTTCATTAAAAATCCCATTGTGGGCGCGGGTGGATACTTTGAGACCGACCTGCTCCACAACCTTGTGCACCTCGTCATCGGCGTGCTCCTGCTCTACGGCCAGGGCAAGGGTGAGGCCCAAGCCGCGACCTTCCTGAAGGTCGTCGGTATCATCTACCTTCTCCTCGCCGTGCTCGGTTTCCTCATGCCGGGCGGCAAGCTCATTGGCCTCGTGGCCGTGAACATGGCCGACCACTGGCTCCACCTGGTCCTCGGCGTGATCATTACCGCGATCGGTTTTTCCGCCAAGGGCTCAAGCATGGGCAGCGGCATGGGTACCGGTATGGGCGGCGGAATGCCGCCGGCGCCCCAGGCCTAACCGTTTCAAAAAATCCCGCCCGCGTTCCGGGGCGGGATTTTCGTTTCCTGGTAAAATGAGGCGTGAACTCGGCAACGAAAAAAGTCATCGTTCTGCTCCTCGTACTGGCGTGCGCAGCCGCGCTCGCGGTCGTGTGGCAGCGGTCAGGGCGCCCGGCGGGCGACCGCGGCCCTATTCCGGTACCCGAAGCGCCGACGGCCCCGGGCATTTCTGGCATTTTAGTCGACCCTGAAGTTGCCACCCGGCGGCCGCTCGCCGTGGTGGTGGAGAACCACCCCGACAGCCGGCCGCAGGACGGCCTTTCGTCTGCCGACGTCGTCTACGAATTCTTGGCCGAGGGCGGCATAACCCGGTTCCTCGCGCTCTACCAGTCCAGCGATCCGGAAATTGTCGGCCCGGTACGTTCGGCGCGCAGCTACATAGCCGAACTGGGGGATAGCTGGGGCGCGGTGTTCGCGCACGTCGGCGGCAGCGACCAGGTCATTGCGGCGCTGAAAGCGGGGGAGTACCAGAACCTGCTGGACCTCAACGAATACTCGCACGAGCAGCAGTTCGCGCGGGTCAGTTTCCGCGGGCCGCCGCACAACGTTTACACCTCGGGCGAACGGCTCCGGGCCTGGGCCGGCGAGGCGTCGTCCACCCCGTGGCAGGCGCGCGCGCCGTGGGTGTTCTCTGGAGCCCCCGCCGCGAGCGACTCTCCGGCGTCGGTCATCGCGGTCAATTTTTCTCGTCCCGGCTACGACGTCCAGTTCGAGTACGACGCCGTGGCGAATACCTACCGCCGGCTCTTGGGCGGCCGGCGGCACGTTGAGCGCGCGGAGGGCGCAGCGGTAGCCCCGAGCACCGTCGTCGTCCAGCTCGTGGACGTTACCCCGGTGCCCGACGATCCGCTCCTCCACGTTACGGTCGGCCTCGCCGGCTCGGGGAAAGCTTACGTGTTCCGCGGCGGACGGGTTACCGCGGCGCGCTGGATCGGCGAGCGCGGCGCGCCGGCCCGGTACGTAGACGCGGACGGACGGGATGTGCCGCTCGCCCCGGGCCAGGTCTGGGTCGCCCTCGTGCCGGACGGCAAACCGGGAGCCCTGAGCTGGCACGAGCCGCAAAACGAAAACCCCGCTCCGTAGTGGTACGGAACGGGGTTTTAAGTGGCTGGCTACTTCGCGGCTTTGCTCGCGGACTTGATGCAGCGGGCGCAGGCTTTCACGCGCAGCTTGCCGACCATGGTCCACTGGAGGTTCGGCAGCAGGCGGCGAATGGAGGCGCGCATGCTGTGCGAGCGCTTGATGGTGCGGCTGTAGGACTTGCCGCACACGGCACACATTCTCGGCATACGGGTTGGTTGGGCAAATAAATAGGCTTCCGCTTCGGAAACCGAAATCTTGGGGGATTCTAGCACAGTTTGGTAGAATGGGCAAGGGGGTAAACTCTAACCGCACGCCGTGAACCTACTCGATCCAATCATCATCTTCGTTGCCCTCATATTTTCGGCCATTATCCACGAGGTGGCCCACGGCCTCATGGCCGAGCAGTTCGGCGACAGCACCGCCCGCGACGAGGGTCGCATAACCTTGAACCCCCTAGCCCACCTCGACCCGTTCGGCTCGGTGCTGCTGCCGCTCGTGCTCTACGTTTCCCAGAAGAGCCTCGGGGTAGCAAATCCCATTATCTTCGGCATGGCCCGGCCCGTACCGGTGGACTTTCAGTCCATGCGCCAGCCGCGCCTCGGGCTCTTGATGGTCAGCCTCGCCGGTCCGGCGGCCAACTTCGCCCTCGCCGCGCTCCTCGCCATTCCGTTCCTACTCAACATTCCGTTGCTGGCCAACCGTTTTTTGGCCAACGCCGCGGTCATTTCCGTCGCGCTCGGCGTCTTCAACCTCATTCCCGTTCCGCCCCTCGACGGCAGCAAGGTCTTAGCCTCGCTCTTGCCCAAGCGCCTGGCCTACCGGTTCCTCGGCATGGAGAGCTACGGTTTTTTGGTGGTCATTGTGCTGCTCTACCTCGGCGTGTTCGACCGGGCCCTGTTCCCGGCCATTACCTGGTTTGCCCAGACGTTCGGTATAACGTTCCGGTAAGTAAAAAAGCGAAGACCCCACCGCAGCGGGTGGGGTCTTGTTCGTTTGCTTCGTTCAGAAGCGCTCCTCGTGGAGGAGGAGAGAGTGACGTCTCCCGAGGGTCGGCTGCGCGAGCGGCAGCCGGGCGCCTCCCGAATTTGGGATAACTCCTTTTGTCTGGAGCCGTTCCAATCTCGGGTTCTGATGGCGGAAGCAGGCGCTTCCGGCGTTGTACTGCGAGAGCATCGTCTTACAGTGTCCGCAACGCCGTTGTTGTTGCATGGTCCTCCTACTGATACTGAAAATACGGATTAATCTTGCGCGGTTTAACCGTAGACGGTTTCATGATCGCATCGAGCCGCTTGAGCTGCGCTTCGAGGGAAATGCTGAGGAGCCCGCACTTCTCGTCAGGGATGAGGCGGTCGCCGCCGCACATAACGATATCGGCTCGGGTGACCACTCCGCGGTCCTCGGTGCGGATGACCCCGGACCAGAGCGACCCGTCCCGGGCGTCCACGAGGAACTGTACGCCGGTTTTTTGAGCGGGTATGAACATGATGAGCGTGAGCACCTCGGGACCGTTTTCTACTTGAGAAAATTGAAGTAGAAATACTGCGCCCCGCTCTCCGTCAACAACTTCTCCCCCCGGCGGCCGGGCAATGACCGGGATTGCCCGGGCTCGCTCAACGATTTCAATCCCGAGATCTTGGGCCGTTCTCACCTCATTTGACCGCGCGCGTTCGCGTGCTATTTGAACCCCCGTAACCGCCGCCAGGCAAAGCAGCGTAACGCATAGGGATGCAACGTTTACCAACCGTGCCATGAACCGTACCATGTCTTTCATCTCAACCCCTCCATCGCATTGAACCTTCGAACGACCTAAACTACCATTTTTTTCGTTTTCAGTCAACGGCTTACCTGGTTGACGTTCGCTACAATTGCCGGTATAATCTGCCTATCTGAATAAGAAACCCTTTCGCTTTCTGGCGGAAGCATCACTCATTCAGTCGATCGCACGGGGAAGTTCCTCCGACAGGTTTCCGGAGAGTACCCGGCGCGGCGAGGTAGCAAAAAGTCCACTTTTTGCCTGCGGACTTTTTTGTTGCCAAGGTTTCGCATAAGTTACCGCTCGCACCGATTCTTTTATCGGCAGAGCAAGGGAGTACCAGTGCCAACGATTAACCAGCTCGTGCGCAAGGGCCGCAAAATGCTCTCGCACAAGAGCAAGTCCCCGGCGCTCATGCGCCGCGTGAACCTCATCAAGAACCGGTCGAAGTCGTACCGGAAGGGCGCCCCGTTCATGCGCGGCGTGTGCCTGAAGGTCTACACGACCACCCCGAAGAAGCCGAACTCGGCGCTCCGCAAGGTTGCCAAGGTCAAGCTGACGAACGGCATGGAAGTCATTGCCTACATTCCCGGCGTCGGCCACAACCTCCAGGAGCACAGCGTGGTCATGATCCGCGGCGGCAGGGTGAAAGACCTTCCCGGTGTCCGCTACCACATTGTCCGCGGCAAGTTAGACACGCTCGGAGTCGACGGGCGCAAGCGCAGCCGCAGCAAGTACGGCGCGAAGAGAAAATAAAGCGGCGAGCGTTCAGCGGATAGCCTGCAGCCGTGGGCCCCGGAGCCCACGCTAGGCGCTATACCCTATACGCTTTTCCCAACTACCGATATGCCCAGAAAAGCCCGGAGCTACGTACGCCACCAGCCGCTGCCTGACCCCCTCTACGGCAGCGCCAAGTACGCCAAGTTCATTAACTACCTCATGGAGCGCGGCAAGAAGTCCGTCGCCCAGCGCATCTTCTACGACGCCGTCGCGGTGCTCGAGCAGAAGGCTCCTGAGCTGAAAGTGGAAGCCGGCGAGCCCCCGCGCGACGGCCGCGCCGTCTTCGACGCGGCGCTGCGCAACATTACCCCGCTCATGGAGCTCAAGAGCCGCCGCGTCGGCGGCGCGAACTACCAGGTGCCGATGGAAGTCGTCGAGCCGCGCCGCACGAGCGTGGCCATGAAGTGGCTCATTGCCGCCGCCCGCGCCCGCAAGGGCATGGCCATGCACAAGAAGCTCGCGGCCGAGTGCCTCGAGGCCTTCAACAAGCAGGGCAGCGCCTACAAGAAGAAAGAAGACACGCACCGCATGGCCGAGGCCAACAAGGCCTTCGCCCACTTCGCCCGCTTCGGCAAGCGCAAGCGCAGCTAACGAACGAAACGAAAAAACTACCATGGCCCGAGAGTACCCCATAGAAGTTACCCGCAACATCGGCATCATTGCCCACATTGACGCGGGCAAGACGACCACGACCGAAGGCGTTCTCTACAACACCGGCATGATCCACAAGATCGGCGCGGTGCACGAGGGCGCCACGGTGACCGACTGGATGGAGCAGGAGCGCGAGCGCGGCATTACCATTACGTCGGCAGCGGTC
>CAZLPF010000003.1:0-55483 GCA_964561365.1 uncultured Candidatus Saccharibacteria bacterium
GGGGGCAATGTCTCGAATGATGCGCTCACGCTCTTTCAGGTAGGCGCGGCCGCCTTCCCAGGCAGCGCCGGCCACGGCTCCGGCCACCGCGCCGCTGCCGGCCGTGCCGAGATCAAAGCTGCGCTTCACCGCGCTGCGCACCGCGCCCTTAAAGGCCGCGCCGGCGAAGAAGCCGGCCGCGGTTGCGGGATTTTTCAGTACGCCGAGGGCTTTGTCTTTCAGCTTGGCGCCGAACGAACGTTTTTCTTCAAGGTAACCGCCGAGCTTCATGCCGAGCTCAGGCTGGGCCACTGTCAGTTTCTGTTGTTGATTGAGCGGCAGCTCGCCCTTCTGTGCGGCAATGACCACGGCGGCCTGGGCCTGTTCGGCCGCGGCCTCTGGCCGACCCTCGGCTTCTTTTGCTTCAGCGCGTTCGTCTCGCTCTACCGCTGCTGGGCTTTCTTCATCTGTGCCTCGCGAAGCTTCATTTTCGCGCCGAATAGCCCGGTCCATACGCGCCATGTCCAGCCCGAGCGTGCTGCCGTCCGGTGCCCGGCCGGTCTCACGGTGCTGCTTATCTACCGCGGCTTGCAGATCTTCTATTTCAAAACCCGGTTGGCGCTGGCCAATGGTGTCCTGGGGCCGATTGCCCGGCTCTCTATTCAGCAGGCTTCCAAAAAAAGGTTTGGCCACGGTTTCTGTCTTTGTTTCAGGCGGAAAATACTTATCCATAGTACTGAAAATCTCTCTAAAAAGCAAAAAACCCGCGCGACTGGGAACCAGTCGGGGGTTTTAGCGTTGATCTGTTACAAACGTGAGACTACCTGCTAATGCGTAACTTGAGCTACAGCAGTCTCCTTAGGGGAAGTTCTACCCCCGTCGTATGTACAGATTGATTTGAAGATGTTTAGGCCGCTACCTCCGGGTTAGCGGAGGTCCTCGTGCAGATTTCGGCGGATCACGCCCGCCCGCGATCGACATGAGTCAACCAGCAGCGCGGCGCCGAGCGTCTTTGCCACCAACGACCCGCATGCGTGGGTACTTGGTCCGCGAGGCCTTGAGGGCTTCTGGTCCGCCGAGGGCGAGCCAGTCGCGGAGCACGCCCAGCGCTTCGAGCGGTGCGAGGTGTTCCTCGAGTTCGGCAACGCGGGTTTTCAATTCCTCACGCTCTGCATCGTCTTGATCACACATGTGCAGTACGAGCTGCATGAGGCCGGGTTCGGCTAGGAACTTGTGCTCTTTGCCGTTGACGGTCAGTGTGACCGTTTCGAGCTTCGGCCCGGCGACTTTCGCCGCGGGTTTAGTTTCGACCGGTTTCGGTTGGGCATTCTCGAGCGCGACGCGTACGGCTTCTGCCACTGCGGCATCAAAGTCTTTTTGCGTGCACATTCCAGGCACCTGCTCTTTGAGCCTTGCGAGCTCTTCGAGCCGGCTGTCTTTGCGACGCTGGAAGTACAGCAGCGCGGAGACGAAAGTCCCGGCGCAGGAGAGCGCAGCGAGCAGCCCGAACGTGAGTGGCGTTGCCCAAGGGTGGTGCGCCACCTGAGCGTCGGTGTGCGAGGCTCCAACAAAGGAGGCCGCAACCCCGACAGCAATTGAGCTCGCCGCAAGCACGAGTCCTAGAACCCAGAACAGGCCCTTGAACCACGCGCCGGTGAGTAGCTCTGGTCGTTGTTTCTTGCTCCTGGTCATCGTCATCGCGTACCTCACACAGCCAATGGGATGAGTTCAACGCCGGCGGTTTCCTGGCCCGAAGGCGCCCAATACCACAGGAGCATCAGAGACGAGAACATCGTAGCGAAGCAGATGGATGCGGTTACGCTTCCTACGAGTGCTGCCTTCGTGAACCCGACGATTGCGGCTGCGAGCGAAATCATGGTACCGAGATCAAAAAGCCCAGTGGTAACCATGGGAACCTCGACCACCGTGACGGCGGCGAGGAAAAACACAACGATCGCGAGCGCGATCAGGTGATAACGCAGGTCGTGTAACATCTTCGTGTCCTCCTAAGACCGAATGTAAAACCAGAATTGTAAATTTGAGACCGCGTCTGGTAACGCTTTGTGGTCTCGCGGCTAGGGTTTCCCAGCCGCCAGATCGCAAAATGATTGACCTTATATATTAGCACATATTTGCTATTTTGTCAATATACTGCTTTTCAGTTAAATTCCTCTTATATATAAGCAAAAAGCGCCTTTCTGGCGCTCTTTTCTGCCCTTATATAGTAGATCCTGCTAAGGCAGCATGGAGTCGAACCAACGCTTGGCTTTCTGCATGAAGGAACCGCTGAACATACCGGAGAACATGCCCGCAATGCTTTCGCCGGAGCGGTGGGCCGCTTCGCCACGCTCGGACCAGAGCACGAGGCCAACGGCCGTGGCGAACGCCGGGTCCTGCACCCTGTCAATGACCGTTTCCACGGTCTGCGGAAAGCCGACGGTGACGGGCAGGCGGAGGTGCTTCTTGAAAAATTCGGCGACGCCGGGGAGTTTGGCTCCCCCGCCGGTGAGGACGACGCCGGCCGGCAGCTTGCCGTCGCGGCCGACCTTCTTGAGCTCGGCCATGGCGAGGTTCGCAATTTCTTCCATGCGCGCCTCGATGATGTCGGCAATGTAGCCGCGGGTCGTGGCTTCCTCTTCGTTCGGGTCAAAAGCCTTGAGGTCCACCTCTTCGTCGCGCTGGACGGCTTTCGGGTCGCAGTGGCCGAAGGCAACCTTGACCTTCTCGGCAGTTTCCACGGCGCAGCGCAAACCGATGGCAACGTCGTTCGTCACGTGGCCCCCGCCGACGGGCACCACGGCGGTGTGGAGTAGATCGCCTTCTTCGTACACCGAGAGGCCGGTGGTGCCGGCGCCGAGATCGACGACCGCAACGCCGAGCTCGCGCTGACGCTTCGACAGAACCGCCTCGGCGGCGGCCACGGGGGCGAGCACGAGCTCTTGGACTTCGAGGCCGGCCTGGAGGCAGGCCTTCGTGAGGTTTTTAATGAACGGGGCGCCGGCTTGGACGATGATGGTTTCGACTTCAAGCCGAATCCCGGTCATGCCGTGCGGGTCCTTAATGCCAGCCTGGCCGTCGAGTGTGAAGGTTTTCGGGAAGACGTGGAGCACCTCGCGGTTGCTCGGAATGGCAATGGCCTGGGAGGCATCCACGACGCGGACCACGTCGCTCTCCCCCACCTCGCCGTCGGCCCGGGAAACGGCAATGACGCCGTGCGAGAGCTGTGCGGTAACGTGGCTGCCCGAAGCCGAGACGTTCGCCCGCGCCACGGGCACGGCGGTCATGCGCTCGAGCCGCTCGAGGGCTTGGGTAATGCTCGAGACCGCCTCTTCAATGTCAATGATGATGCCGCGACGAATACCGAGCGCCGGCACCTCGGCGGCCCCGACAATCTGGAGCTGGCCGTTCTCCCCGGTCTTGGCCTGCACGACCCGGATGCAGCTCGAGCCGACGTCGAGCCCGACGCTGTAGCGCTGCCGAGCCATTACCCGAGCGATTCCTTAAGGAGCCGGGCGAGCGTGCCGCCGTCGGCGCCGCTGCCGGCCCGCGCTTTCAGCTTGCCCATGGCCGCGCCGAAATCTTTGGCCGTAAAGCTGCCTTCGGCCACGACCTCGGCGACCATTTTCTTGATGTCGCCTTCGGAGAGCTGCGGCGGCAGGTAGGCGGATAGCACCTTTGCCTCGGCAAGCTCTTTTTCTGCGGTTTCGGTGCGGCCGGCGCCCGAAAAAGCCTCGGCGGCTTCTTGCCGGCGTTTCATTTCCGAACGAACGAGCGCGGTGAGGTCGTCCTGGGAAAGCTCGCGCATTTTGGAAATCTGCTCATTCTGAATGCGGACCTTCAGGCCCCGGAGCGTGTCGGTGGCCAAGGAGTCGCGAGCCTTGAGCGCTTTCGTTAGGTCGGCCTCAATGCCGGCTAAGGTGATGTCCATTGTCGTTTTGTTGCTTACGGCTTTCCGATCACGCTCCCGCCGCACCGAAGTGCGGCCGGAGCCTGGCTGGAACGTCAGGGCTAGCGCCGGCCGCCGAAACGGCGGGTCGGACGCTGGAGGCGCTTCTGTTCTTCGCGCTCGCCGCGTATCTGGGCGCGGCGGCGGGCCGAAACGCGCTGCAGGTTACGGCTCTTTTTTGATTCGAAAAAACGGGTTTTGCGGGCACGGATAAGCACACCGCTCTGCTGGATTTTCCGGCTGAAGCGGCGGAGGAGGCTCTCGAACGATTCGTTGTCTTTCTTCTTGACTTCTACCACGTGGTCACCTCGATTCCGTAGGGTAGATCGCAGCCGCTAGGGGTGCGAGTCGACGTAAATAAGGCTCGCCTTTCACAGGTAAGCTGGGGTAACTGTAAAACATTTCGGCACTGGCGTCAAAGTGGGTTTGGAGCGGCACCGGCGCGGCCAGGAAGACTAGCGGCCGAGGCGCTTCTTAACCTCGCTGACGATTTTGTCGTACGAAATGACCTCCTGCATGCCGCTCTTCACGTCGCGGAGGATAACCACGTCGTCGACCGCTTCCTTCTGGCCGAGGATGAGGGCGAGCGGGGCGCGAGCGGCTTCGGCGAGCTTGAGTTGGTTCTTGACCCCCGCGGTGCCGAAGTGGTCGTGGACCAGTACGCCGCCGGCGAGCAGGTCGCGGAAGAGCTTAAGCGAGCGCTTGCTGGCGAGCTCGCCGAGGGGAACGAGGAAGACGTCGTGCTCGTGGGCGGAAATGAGCGGGGCCTGGGTCTCGGCGCAGGCGGCGCGCACGGCGGAGAGGTCAAGGGCGAGACCGAAGGCCGGACTCTTCTTGCCCGCCGAAGCCAGGAGCTCGTCGTGCCCGCCGGCTTCGGCCAGGCGCGTAGCGCCGGCCCGGGTGCGGGACACGAACGAAACGGCCGTGCCGCCCCAGCCTTCGGGGCCCACGAGGTGCGGGGCGAGCTGGTACGGGAGCTGCAGCTCGTCTAACGCCTCGAGGGTCAGCGTGAAGCGTTTCTGCGAGGGCTGGTCTAAAAAGTCGAGTGCGGTCGGCGCTTCGGCGACCACGGTCTGGCAGCCGAGGTTCTGGCAGCGGAGGACCTCAAACGGCCGGCCGGCTGAGAGGCCCTCGGCGCAGGTGTCGCAGAGGTCGAAGCGCTTGCCGTGGAGGAACCCGTGGAGAATGTCGGAGTAGGTCGACTGGCTCTCGCGGCTGCCGGTGCTGTTGACCTCGAGCGCGAGCTCGGGGAGACCCAAGGCCGAGAGCAGCTCCCAGCCGCAGCACAGGAGCTGGGCTTCGGTCAGCTGCGTGAACTGGCCTAAAACCTCAAAGCAGGCGGTGTAGGAGGCCCTGAGCCGGCCGCCGAGGTGGGTCGTCGCCCAGCCTTCGGAGAACCACTTCGAGAGGGTGTGGCCCTCGGCGAGCTTGGCCAAGGCGTAGGCGCGCAGGAGCGCCGGCAGCGGGTGCGGCGGCACGGCCGCGGTTCGCTTGCCGAGCTCGAAGGTCACGAGCTGCTCGCTCGGGCCCCCGTAGAGCGCGGCGTCTTCGAGCGGCGGGGCTAGGAGCGGCGAAAAGCCGTACGAGCCGGCCGCGCGTCGGGTGCGCCCTAGGAGTTCGGCCCAGGCCGGGTCGAGCTCGGTAGAGACGTCGGCGAGGTTGTCCAGAACGGGGGCCTTGCGCACCGAGAGCACGGGCGCCTGCGGCGGCCGCTTACCTTTAACCATTGGTGTTGTTCGATGTAGAGTAGTCGACCGGGTGGTGAACCGAGGCGCGGCTTACGGGAAAGACCGTGAGGAAGGCCCGCCCGACAATGTCGTTCTCGGGCAGAATGCCCCAGGTGCGCGAGTCCGAGCTGCTCGTCCGGTTGTCGCCGAGTACGAAGTACTGGCCGTCTGAGAGCTTTACCGGCTCCGGCGAGCCCAAGGTCGGCACCTGACCGGGAATGTAGACCTCCTCGACGGTGAAACCCTCGGGGTGATCGGCGTTGACGATGACGACCTTGCCGCCCTCGAACCGGACGCTCTCGCCCGGCAGGCCGATGATGCGCTTAATGTAGTCCTGGCTCGTGTCCTTCGGGTAGCGGAGGACCACGACGTCACCGCGCGCGGGGGCCTTGAAGCGGTACGACAGCCGGTCGACGATGAGGTACTCGCGGTTCACGTAGTTCGGGAGCATGGAGTTTCCGGAAACGACGTACGGCTCGGCCACGAGGAGCCGGAACGGAATGACGACGGCGAGGACGAGCACAATGACCTTGCCGAGATCGAAAATGAATCCGGAAACGCTCTCCGGCTGCTCGGCGCGTCCGTCCGCGGCCAGGGCGGCTTTCGCGGCCGCCTCTCCGGCGTCGCGCTTCTCTTCTGGGGTAGGTTCTTCCATCCGCTGCAATTTATTTGTCGTTTCTGCCTCCCGTTTCTGCGGTTTTTCAACCAAGCTTCGCTGAACGTACGGGCGAACCTCTCGGTAGCTTCAGCGGAGCCTGGTGGACAATGCTGGACTCGAACCAGCGACCTCTCCGATGTGAACGGAGCGCTCTAACCAGCTGAGCTAATTGTCCGTACGGTGCCGGGCAACCGCCCCGCGTACGTTTGCAGACTTTCTAAACTATACACTCGTGGAAAACCCGCCGCAAGTCTCTCGGTCGGGCGCGCCGGCGGCAATATCCGGCTACGGTAAGCCCCTTCCCCCCTTCGAGGGGGGAAGGGGCGCTCGTTCTTCTAGCGGGTTACGGAAACGGTTTGGCCGAGTTCGGCCGCGGGGGCGAGCACGCTGACGCGGCCGCCGTTCGACGCGGTTTCCTGGTAGATCTCGTAGCCGGTGTCGTAGTCGCTCCCGTTCGTCCAGTAGGCGGTGCCGCTTACGGGCTTCGGGTCAAAGGGCAGCGATGAAATGTAGGTCGGCGCGAGGCACGAGAGGTCTACGGTGGCGCCGGTACAGCCGGGCCCGGAGCCCTTGCAGATGCGCGCGACGCTCGAGCTGCCTACGGGCAGGCTGCCGCTCGCGCACGTGAACACGCCCTTGTTGTCCGCGACGTTCTGGCCGACGGCGTTCAGCAGCGCGTTCACGTTGCTGACCCGCTGGCTGTTTCTCCCCTGCGCGAACTGGCGGGCGGGGTTAATGGCGATAAGCACGACAGTGGCCAGAATGGCGATCATGCCGATGACGACCAGAATTTCAATGAGCGTAAACCCGCGCTGCCGGGAACGGTGCCGGTAGTTCATGGGGGTGGTAAAAAGTTAAGCTGTTCGGTGCTCTTTTCCGCTCCCGGCGTTTGCCGATCGACCGCCCCATTTTCCGGGGAACCGGCAGGCGCTGGGAAGCCGGGCCTGTTTTGGTTTGAAGGCACATGCTAGCACGCGGCAACTGTGCAATCAACACTAAAAAATGTCTGGCGCAAGATACAAAAAACCGGGCGCCCGCACGTTGGCAGGCGCCCGGTTTGAAGATCTCGATCGAAGGGGAGGTTACGGTTCTTGTTCTGCCCTTGGCCGCCGCTTAGGCGGAGAGGTGCAATTACCCGTTTAGGGACCCCCAGGGTCCACCTGGTCCTCGGTTCGCTATTCTTCAAATGAACGTTTCATAAGCTCCATGACCAGGCTACCGAGCAGCGCCCGGAGCTCGTGCGGGGAAACCCGCATGGCCTTCGCCGCCGTCCCGAGTTCTCGGGCTTTCGGTTTTCCAATGGTGAGCCCGTCGCGTTCACTCGTATGGAGAAGGTAGAGGAACGCCAGCTCATTACGTCGATCCTCGCTCAGGGCGAGCGACGCGCCGGGTGCTAAACTAATCTCCTCCTTGCTCGTATGCTGGAAAACGATGCCCTGGTAGCGGACCTCGGTCAGAAAGTTTCCGCCGCAGGTGGCCGCATTGACGCTGAGCCGTTCCCCGCCGAACTCGAGCAAAAAACTGAGCACTCCGGGTGGGGCCACAACCTTGTCGCCGTGACCGCGGCTTGCGAGTCCGGAAAACAGAGCGTCGAAAACGCTTTTTTCAATCTGCATTGATTCACCTCCTTTTTGGGAATCGAATCAGTGTAGCACCGTTCGGTGTCCGGGTCAATCCTAAGCTCTCCTCGGTAAGGCTCGGGTGGCGTGAGCCTCGTTCAAAAAACTCACCCGTTCGGGTGAGTTTTTTGAAAATGTTACCTCCCCTGCCAGGTCAGGACGTGGTAGATGGTTTTCAAAATAATTTCCAGGTCGAACCAGAAGCTCCGGTGGCGGATGTAGTAGAGGTCGTATTGGAGCTTGAGTTTGGTCTCCTCCACGCTCGAGGCGTAGACGTTCAGCTGCGCCCAGCCCGTCAGGCCCGGCTTCACCGCGTGGCGTTCGTCGTAGAACGGCACCTCGGCGCGGAGCCGTTCGACAATGTGGACCTGCTCGGGCCGCGGGCCCACGAGGCTCATGGTGCCGGCGAGCAGGTTGAGCGCCTGCGGCAGCTCGTCGATGCGGGTGCGGCGCAAGAAAGCCCCGAACCGGGTAATGCGCGGATCGTTCTTCTCGGTCCAGGTATCGGTGCGGCCGCCGGACATAGTTCGGTACTTGAACACGCGGAAGGTGCCGCCGTCTTTGCCGACGCGGGGCTGCACGAACAGCACCGGACCGGGCGACGTGAGCTTAATGATCGGCGCCACCACGAGGTAGCTGAGCGCGAAGACGACGAGGCTGAGGAAGCCGGCCAGAATGTCGACGATCCGCTTCACGAGATCGTAGAAGGGTTTGGCGTGGTAGCTGACGTTGTTTAAGAACCACTCCTCGGAGAGGTCGGAGAGGTAGACGCGCCGCGTGAGCTGCTCGTAGAGTTCACGGTGGTTCGTGAACGCCACGCCGGCGTTGCGCACCGCGTAGAGGCGCTTCAGAAGATCGGGCCGCGCCTGGAGGTTGTCGGGCAGGACCATTATCGCGCCCGGCTGCACCGGTTTTGTGCCAAGGTCAGACTCCGTGAGGTAGCCGAGAGACCGGAAGCCGAGGTACGGCGCGAGCTCTATCTGCTGCTCGAGGTCGGCGTAACCGCCGCCGGCCATGAGCAGGTAGAGCCCCTGCGTGAAGCGGTTCTTGAGCAGGTACTTCACGAGCAGGTGCCACGGCAGCAGGAGCGCGAACGAAACGACCGCGTGAATGAGCAGGAAGCGCCGAGGGGTCAGGATTATCTCCGGCTGGGCGTAGAAGTAGAGCGCGCCGACGAGGCCGCTGATGACCGTGGCCGTGGCGAGGTTGAAGGTCAGCGTCGTGAAGCGGCGGAACGAACGCACGTCGAACAGGCCGTGGATGTAGAAGACGAGCAGCCAGAGCAGGTGGATGACGGAAAACGCCCGGACGTGGGCCGCGAGCTGCTCGGGCGCGAGGCCGCCGCCGTAGCGAATGAGCACGGTCAGCCAGAGGCTCAGGTAGAGTAGGCACAGGTCCGGAACCACGAGGAGCCAGAACAGCCAGTTGGTACGGTTCTTTGTCGCCATGTAGATTCAGCTCATTCTAGCGCGCCCCGGCGAGCTGGAGCAACGCCCGGGCTGCCGGCT
Organism: uncultured Candidatus Saccharibacteria bacterium; assembly: GCA_964561365.1. GTDB lineage: Bacteria > Patescibacteriota > Doudnabacteria > UBA920 > UBA920 > CAZLPF01. The sequence continues at coordinate 9,438 of CAZLPF010000003.1, forward strand.
CAAAGGACAGATCGCCGGCCGCGAGCTGGCGGCTGCCGAGGGCCAGCGTTCCGTGCCGCTCTTTGGAGGCGGCGAGCTCGTTCATTTTTTCAGCGAGCGCTGCGGCATTGCCGGGCTCGAACAGCAAGCCGTTCACGCCGTCGCGCACCTGCTCGGGCAGCCCGCCGACGCGGGAGGCGACGATCGGCAGCCCGGCGGCGAGCGCGAGCGACGCCACGCCCGACTGGCTGGCCGCGAGGTACGGCAGTACCACCGCGTCAGATTCTTTAACCAATTGAACGAGCTCCGGTACCGGCAGCCAGTGGTTCACAACCCGCGCGCCGCTGGCGGCAAGCGACTCTCGTACCGAAAGCTCAATGGCGCCGCCGCCGGCTACCGTCAGGGAAATACCCGGGTCGCGCTGCCTGGCGAGGGCGAACGCCCGGGCGAGAACCCCGAGGCCCTTGTGCGGCTCAAGGCGGCCAATGAATAAAAACTTCACCGTATTTCCGCGCGCGCGGTCGGGCACCGCACCGACGAGGTGCCGGTACGACCCGAGCGTCACGGCCGCGACAGGTTTGCCCGGCAGCTGCTTGGCTACCTCGCCGGCCGTAAACCGGCTGAATGCGAGGAGCGCGGAAGCGTTCCGCAAAACAAGGCGCTGGAGGAAGAGCGAGAACCAGCCGTCGCCCTCTTTCGGGAGGAACGGGTTTTCGTGCACGCCGGCTGCGACCCGCAGGGACAGCGGCTGCGACAGGAGCACGAGCGGCACCGCGAACGGGTGAAAGTTGGCAACGAAGACCAGGTCGGGCTGCTGTTTGCGGATGGCGCTGACCAAATTCAGCCAACGGAAAGACAACATGGCGTTAACAACGCTCCAAAACGAGGGCTCGTAAGTCTTCAGCCAAACCACTTCCCTGCCTAGGCCCACGGTCCATTTGGATGAAAGCTCGCTGCCCGCAGCCACGTAGGCCGTGTGGGGCACGCCGAGACTGCAGAGCGCTTCGGAGAGCTCGAGCGGGTCAATGGCTCCGGCGCCGCGCTGCTGGAGCCCGACAATGGCCAGCTTAGGCGAGGAGTTCGGCAAGGCCTTTTACTCCAACGTTCATGAGGGCATCGAGGGTCGAGAGGTACGGTTCAAAATTTTGGCCCCAGAGCTGCGGGTACGGCTTGGCTTCAAAGTGCTGCCACTGGAGTTTCAGACCCGCGCGCTCAAAGGCCGCCACGTCCATGTAGTTGGCGCCGTCCTTGCCCGCGAGGTAGGCGTCAGCGCCGAGGATTTCGCAAATCTTTACGAGCGCCTCGGTGGACTTCAGCCCGCCGTAGTCCATTTCCGACGAGTATTTCACATCTCCGCCGGCTTTTAGCTTCGGGAAGATGAAATTGTAGAACGGGTAAATGTAGTCAACGAGCCATTCGGACTGGTGCGAGTACCAGCCTTCTACCTCGGAAAAAATTTCGCCGAAGTGCGGGGCGCGCTTGTAGGCCATTTCAATGCTGCGGAGGTGCGAGGTTACGAACTTCTTGTCCGCGACCTTTTGCTCTTTCACGCTCTTGGTAATGTCAGCGGCCACGGGGATGGTCAGCCACGTTAATCCGTTGCTCGTCTTGATGCGGTTGCGGTTCCGCCAGTCGTTCTTCGTGTACTGGGCGCTGTCGTAGACGACGAAGACGTCGGACCGCAGGTACTTCTGGAAGTACCCGAGGTAGGGCAAATAGTTCGGCTGGTGAATACTGCAGACCTTGCTCATGTTCTTTCTAAAAAACCGAGGCGTGGATTCACTCCACGCCGAGGTTGCGGAAAGGAGTGGCCCGCGGCGAGGAAAACCGCAGGTTTGCCTTGCCGCGATTTTAAAAAACTAGCTGATGCACCTCAAACCCCTCGTAGTGCTCCCCGCCCTGGTAAACCTGCAGGCCCATGAAGAGCGCCTGGCCCATGACCGCATCTTCTGCCATGTAGACGTTCTGGCCCTGCGAGCGGTGCATTCCCACGGCTTTCGTTTTGGTCTTCATGTACCTCGAGACGTTCACGAAAACTTTCGGGTTGAACTGCCGGGTGGAAGACGGCGTCTGGTAGAAGAGGATGACGGGGACGAACCGGCAGGCCGACAGCGCGGCTGCGGCGCCGTTGCGGTGGTCCTGGTGGGTGTCGTTCGGGCTGTTCAGGAACACGGCCGTCGGCTTAAAGTCTTTGACGACCTGCTCGATTATGGTAATGGTCGGGTTGCCCTCGGGCACCTGCGTGTCCTCCAGCCCGCCGAACTTCGGCTTCACGCCGAGCAGGGCCGCGGACTTCCTAGCCTCTTCCTTGCGGTCGTTCACATCGCCGCGCACGCCACCGTAGGTCAGTACCAAAAATTCCACCTTCGCGCCCTCTTTCTTGAAGCGTGCGAGCGTGCCGAAACAGCCGAGCTCTATGTCGTCCGGGTGCGGGCCAATGGCCAAAATCCGGTCGAAGTAGCCGGAAATTTTACCGATCTTGTAGTGCTTGTCTACGCGGGCTGACTGGAGATCCATGCTAGGGACTTTGATAATTTTCCTTATTTTAACACCAATTTTGAGAAACGAAACCCTTGACTTTAAGCCAAAAATATGATATTTTGTATAGTCTATCTTTTCTCCGGCACAGCTAACTGACCGAGGATTGGTAGTGGTTCGCGAAGGAGGACTACTATGGCGCAACAGGCGCCTTTTGACGATCAAACCATGGCGGATCTCCGCCACCTTTGGAAGCTCTCGGTTCGACGGGGCGAACTTCCCGGGGATGTCTCCCTCGGAGAGGATTTCGACAACCTGGCCGGCACCATCGTTCTCGGCGGAGTGGCAATTCCGCAGTGCATTGGGGCGCTCGATGCCCTGTTCGACAACTACGCCGGCGACGATGTTACCACGGTGTTCAGCGGCAAGGCCGGCCGGGGTACCGAGGGTTGGAGCCTCATGGAGTGCGAGTACATGCGGCTCCTCGCGAAAGCGTGCGGGTTGGATACCTCGGATGACCTCCTGGAAACGGAAGCAACCAACACTCCAGCGGGTATTCGTAACAGCATCGCGCTGCTCGTCGGCAGGGGCAAAACGCCGGGTATGGTTATCATTGTTCACGACGGACTCTCCATGCTGCGTGACACGCTGACGTGGGACCGGCAGTTCGCAGAGTTGCGCGAACAGGGCTGGCAGGCGATATTCGTGCACTGCGGGCTGGAAATGGAAGATGCCATGCTCGACCCGTCCTACGGCGGCCCGCAGGGCTTCGCCGAACTGCTCGTGGGTGATTTCAACCGTTCCCGTGATGAAATGTACGGCCCATCGGGCAAGGGATTTCAAGCCTCCGCTGAGTTCGACGACGAAACGCTCGATATCCTGTTCCGACTCGAGAATCAATTCCCGAAGCACGTCATTACGGCCTAGGCCCAAGCTTTCTAACGTGCCGCACGATTCAAAAAACCGCCGCACCGGCTCAGCTGGTGCGGCGGCTTCTTTTTATTTCCGCACCCGTTCGAGGTTCTCTTGGTGTATACGGGCCACGGATTCCGGCGAGTGGAAATTTCTGGCATGCTCGCCGGTTTTTTTTATGTAGTTGTCTCGAAAGGCGGCATCGCTCAGCAATTTCAGCGCCAGTTCGCCGAGTTCGTCCAAATCTTTCTTTACCACCTCGTAGCGGTCGAGGGTCACAATGGGCCGGCCCGAAAACATGACCTGGAGCGGCAGCATGGACAGCGCGCCTATGGAAAAGTCGCCAAAGACCAAATCTGCACCGCGGATGACGCTGACGAGCGTCGGCTTGTCCATGTACGGCAGCCACTCGAAGCGTTTGTCCCCGGCGGTTTCGGCTCTGTATTTTTCTACGAGCTCACCGGTGCTCAGCAGGTGCATGACGGCGTTCGGGTATTTCGGGAGTATGACGTTTTTAAAAATATCGAAGGCAACCTCGGGCTTCTTGTCGCCGTGCAGGCGCGAGGCGAGCAGGATAGACGGCTGCCCGGAAAGTTTTTTGACTGGCCCCTGCGGGGTGAACGTATCCGCGTCTATGGGGTTCGGCAGCCACTCCACTTTGCGGCCGAGCCAAGCCGAGAACGGCTCGACCAGGTCGGGCGTGGAAACGTAGATGAGGTCGGCCTTGGTGCGGATGCTGCGGCGCACGAACGGCTCGGCCAGCCAGGTTGCCAGGTAGCCGAGCGCGACCTTCACCGGGTTGTGGATGTCTTTCAGGTAGTACCGGCCCATGAGGCCGACGTCGAAGCCGTGGATTTCAACGACCACGGTCTGGTTCTCACGGCGGCGTTTGAAAATGGGCGCGGCCTCGGGGCGGTTTAGGTGCACCACGTCGAAAGCGGCCCACTCCCCTCTCCAGCGTTCCCGCATGAGCTGACGAACGTTCAACAGAATGTACTTCCAGGCCGACAAACGCTCGGTGAAGTACGGCGGAGAAAAAAAGAAGTCGTAGCGGTTGCCGAGGCGCCTTGAGAACAAATCGTACTGAAAGCGGAACGAGTTTATATAGTAGCGCGGCTTGCCGTAGCCGTGTACCGTGCCGCGGGCTCGGGCCACGTGCCGCACTGCTGCTGCGAGCACGAGGCGCTTGGCGAACGACTTTGGTCCTGCCGACGGCGCCGGGCTGCAGTTGGCGGCAGCGTAGCGCGCGGCAAAATCGGAAAACGGGTTGCCCCGGGCACGGCGGCCGGCAATGAAAGAAAATTCTACCGGCAGCACGCAGACCTTCGCCCGCGCCGCAAAGGGCCCCAGCTGCTCGGTCTGGAGCTTGCACTCCGCGGCGCTGCGGGCAGAGAAAACGCTCGGCTCGCGACCGAAGAAGGCTTCAGCTGCGGCCGGCGGCGGGAGCAGGTCGTGGAGCTTTTCGGCGAGCGCACCGGTCAGGTCCCAGGCCGCGCCAACGCCGCGGGTGAGCAGGCTCCGCAGAGCGTCAGTCGTTACGTTCGGGAACGCGGCGCGCGCGGCGCGGACGTCGGCGGCGAGCGCCGAGACGCGCGGCGCCAGCTCGGGCGCGAAGCGGGAAACGTACTCGAAGTCATTGAGACGGTTGAGCGCGAGGGCGGCTTCGAAACCGTCGCGCGCAAGCAGATCGTAGTAGCCGCGCTGGAAGGCGTAGCCGAACATAGCCGCGAGCTTAACGAGCTGCGCGTCGTGCGGCGGTACGCCGGCGTCCGGTACCGCGAGCGGTTCACCGAACAGCTGCTGAAACTCAGCGTACGGGAGGAGCGGGGCCTGCTCGCGCCACTGGGCTTCCGTAAACACCGCGCGCAGATCTACGCCGTCTAGCGGCGGCGGTTGTTTTGGCGAGGCCGATTTCAGAACCGCGACGAGGTCTACGTCGGACAGCCGGCTTTCGTCCGTGAGGCCAACGCGAAAAATCGCCCGCACGTTTCCGCGCCCGAGCAATTCGGCGAGCTGCAGGGCTGCTCCCCTAGCGTCCAGCATACGTTTCGGCAATGTACGTCACGGCGGCGTGGGAGCCCGGGTCGGCCACGAGGCGGTGCACGGGCACGCGGGCGGCCAACTGCTCAATGGCCGAACGGCTGCGCCCCAGCCACTCCTGGTGGCCGACGAGCGCGAGCGAGGCGAGCCCGCTGTGCTCGGGCAGCTCACCGGTAGCGGCGTTTATGGCCTCGAGCGCCAGCAGCCCCTGCTCGGGGCCGAGCGCACGAGCGGAGAAGGCGGGGCCGTGCGAGAGTACGAGGACGTGGGACACGGGTAGCGGCGCTATGGCAGAACCTGCGCCTTCGGGGAACGGGTAGAGCGTGTCCCCGGAAACGAGCGCAAAATTTTCCGCCAGAATTTCTGCGCCGAGCCGTTCTTTGAGGCGAGCGATGAGGTTCGACTTGCCGCTGCCGGGCAATCCGGCAATGACGAGCGCCTGGTGTCCCACGCGCACCGCGGCGCCGGACAGGCAGCCCAGGCCGCTCTTCTCGGCGAGCATGAGGAAGGCAGGATTCTGGACGCAGGTGCGGCAAACGGCGCGGCGGTAGGACTGGGCCGTACCACTGCCCGCGAAAAACAGGCGGTTCGAGAGGTCTTTGAAAAAGTTCGGACGGAAGCTCGCGAGGATATTCGCGGGCTGACCGAGGCTGAGCTGGTAGGAAATGTCGCCGGCGCGGACCGAGAGCATTCGCGTTCGTCCGTCCCAGCGCTCGCGCATGCCCAAGGTTTCACCCGGGCCGGCGGCGCCAACCGGCGGCCGAAAGGAAAAGCCGGATGCAAAGTCCACTACGACCTCAAGGTCCGCTCCGCCGCTTGGGTCGGACTCGAAGCCGGCGAGGTAGCGGCTCGTGAAGGCATTGAAATCCGCGTCGCCGGAGGCGACCCGAACGCCGAGGCCGTGGATGCGGTATGTGTTAGATTCCATGGCTCAAGTTTACCTGCCGAGGAGGCGCGCGGCTAGGGCCGCGGCGTCCGGCAACGAGGCGACCGCGGCGCGCTGACCGCTCGGCACCGATCGGTTCAGTTGAGCCGCGATATCCGCGGCGGTAGAGAACGGCTCAGCTAGACCTGCGCCGAACAGCTCGCGGAACACCGGGATGTCTCGGAGAAAGACGCGGCAGCCGAGGTGCGCGGCCTCGAGCGCCACGAGCGGGGTGGCCATGGTCGAAAATTCGTCCCGCGGCGGCAAGACGACAGCTCGCTGGGAAGATAGAAACCTCGCGACGTCTGGCAGTGTGCGCTCGACGCGTACATTTTTCAAATTTTCTTTTCCGAGCTGCGCGAGAAAGGCTTCCGTTCGCCGCTCTTCCCGCCCCCCGAACGTTCGAACCGCAAACGTCACCGGCTCCCCCGGCAGGAGCCCCGCGAGCTCAACCACGGTTTCTATGCCGGCGCCCACGTCGGCCGAACTGAGGTAGGCAACGCCGCTACGCTGGCTGGTCGTTTCCGCTGCCTCGAGCAGTTCGCGGGTAAAAAAGGTGCGCTCGGCGGTGATGCGTTCTTTCGCGACCCCGGCGCCGGCAATCCGGTCGGCGATGAAACTGCTGAAGCACCAGAACCGCACCCTGCTCGGAAGGAGCTTGGTGACAAGGCGGGCCGGCCCGACGGTTTCCCGCGCCGAGAATACGAACACGGTTACCGGCGAGGGGGTAAACCAGGCGGTGAACAGCAGCGCCGGCAAGAACGACCAGTCGAGGGAGAACACGAGCACGTCGGTGCGCTGGCTTCGGGCCGTAGCGGCTGCCGTCACCCCCTGCCACAGCCAGGCCAGGTAGCGAAGCGGGCGGAAACCGCCGGACGAAAAGTGCTCGCGCACCTCGTAGCCGTGCGCGGCGCGGGCGAAGGCGGCGCCGTAGCTCCGCTGCGAGAGCGCGGTGACCGCGGCGCCCTGGCGGGAAAGCTGCCGGCAGGTCAGCCAGGCGGACTTTTGGATGCCCTCGGCGAGCGGTTCGTGCTGTTCGGGGGCAAGTACGAGGAAGCGTCGCATGCGTGGGGATTTAAAAATCGAACAGTTTCTGCAGGCCGGCGCGGACTACAGGCTCAGCGTAGCCGCGGGCAATGAGCTCGCGAGCCTTCGCATTGTCGGCGGCGGCGCGTTTCGGATCGAGGAGGTAGGAAACGAGATTTTCTCCGAGCCGGCTCGAGCCGTAGAGCGGGTGGAAGCGCGCGGCGCCCCGAAAGACGGTGCTGAACTGCATAATTTCGGGCAAGCACAGCGCGCAGCCGGAGAGCGCGGCCTCAAAAACCGCGAGCGACTGTCCGCTCGAAATGACCGAGCTGCAGCACACGAGGAAACTCGGCAGGAGCTCGGCGATACGATCGTGCGGCAGCCGGCCGTGCATGACGATGTCGTCGCGCAGGCCGAGCGCTTCGACCGTGGGCCAGAAATCTGCGGTGCGCACCTCGCCGATGCAGTGGAGCTTCACGCCGGGGCAGCGCTCGCGGGCAGCGCCGAAAGCTTTGAGGACCGTCGGCAGGTCGTAGTCGGGGGTGATGTTGGCGAGGTGCACCACGTCGTGCCGCTCGCGCTCGGCGAAATGGAATACGTCGAGATCGACGGCGATCGGTACCACGTGAATTTTTTCCGGATCAATCCCCCGCTCGACGAGGAAGCGCTTCTCCCCCGGCGCGATAACCCGCACGCGCCAGTAGGCGCGGAGCGCCAGGTTCTGCAGCAGGCGCGGCAGCCAGCTCCTGCGTTCGACGCTGTCGTGCGCCATGAACACGGCGCGGCGGCAGATGAACGGCAGCACGAAGTTCTGCCAGGTTACCGAGTTTGCGTACACGGTATCGCGCCGGCGCTGCCAGCACCATGCGAGGAACTGCCGAACGTTCCGGTACCGGACGACCGGTGTCACGCCATCGTAGTTCGGATCTTTCTCAATGCTGGCCCGCTCGGCGATGCTGAAAATTTTTGTTTCGTAGCCGGCCGCCCGGGCCTGCGCAATAACTGACAGGTGGTAGTTCTGAATTTTCGAAAAACCGTAGAATTGCTCGTGGTAGCCCCAGACCACCGACGCAAACCGGCGCGCGGGTTTGCGCGCGACGTAGAGGACGTACGGTGAAAACAGCCGGCTCCGCTGCAGGAGCAGGTAGGCTCGGTAGAGCGCGCGGCCGAAAGGCCCGCGCGAGGCCTTGCCCGCCTGCTCGAGGGTGCGGTAGGAAATTGCTTCAGTAGAGACGAGCTCGAGACCCGCATCCTTCAGCCAGCGGCGAACCTGCCACGGATAGAAGGGATGGAAGTCGAGGCCCTTTTTTCGGTTCTTGCGGTAGCCGCGCGCGAGGAACGGATTGAGCGCGTTGCGGACGTCGAAGACGAGCAGTCCGCCAGGCTCTAAAAACCTCGGCGCGTTCGCGATTGCCCGGGCGACGTGCTGCGGTCCGGGAAAATTGTGGAACGTATTGAGCGTTACCACGCTGCCGTAGCGGGTCACGGCCTCGGCGCCCAGGTACTCGACGGCGTCGGCCTGAACGTACTCGGCTTCCGGCGCGCGGCGGCGAGCTTCCTCGAGCATGGCGCCGGAGTAGTCCACGCCGGTCAGGCGGAGCTTCGTGCCCGACAGCTTCTCGAGCACGCGGCCGTTGCCGCAGCCGAGCTCGAGGACCGAGGCCCCCGCCGGCAGCGCGGCGCGGACCGCGGCAGCGGCCCGGCTGCGGACTATTTCTTCAAGGTCCCGGGCCCCGCCGTAGCGGCTGGCCTGCTGGTCCCACCACGGCAGCATTTCGCCGGCCCGGTTGCCACCCGTACGAAACCGGTACGAGAGCCGGCGGACCCAAGAGAACTGCCGGAGCGTAACGTAGTAGAGGTAGCGGAGCGGCGGTACCCGCTTGTACTCTTCGCGTTCCAAAATGGCCCACTTCCTCTTAAAGAACGCCACCTTCGAGACGCTGTCGTCCGGCGCATTTATAAATTCGAGGAGGCCGAGGTTGAAGTAGCGGAAGTTCCGGCGCTGCAGCTCGGAAAACGCCCGCCACATGAGCAGGTAGTTCGGGCAGCTCGCGCGAGCCGACGCGTCGGTGGCCGAGAGCGCGAGGTACGCGGACGGCTCGGTGAAGGCTTCGTTCTTCGTGCTCGGCTCGACGGCGATGAACGACACGGCCTGGCCCCCGAGTTCGGCCACAAACAGGAGCGTTGCGGGATTTTCGAGAATGGCGTCAAAGCTCGGATCGTACGGTACGGCCTCGGAGTCGAGCAGCGCCTTAAGCAGCTGCCGGCAGCGCGCCACGTCCCGCGGCGACTTCGGGCCCTCGAGGAGGGTTACGCTAACGCCGTCTTTTTCCGCCCGTCGGACCTCGGTGCGCGCGGTAATCCGCTCCCACCGTTCGCGTTCGGGGAGCTGGAGATCAACGTAGCCAATGCGGTAGCGGAGTTCGGATCTCATGCGTCAGCCTCCGGCAATTTCCGAATGCAGCGGCTCGCGTACCAGAACGTGAGTGAAACGTTCACGACTTGGGCCGCAATGCTCGAGAGCACCGCGCCGGTCACCCCGAAGCGGGGTACGAGCCAGGCCACGAGCGCGAGGTTTACGGCCGCGGCCAGCAGGGTCAGGCAAAAATCCTGCACCTGCTTGCCGAGCGAAATGAGGATGTTGTCGAGGATCACCGTGGTGAACATGGGCGCGAGGATGAACGCGAGCGTGCGGAGGGTGTGCACCGCCGGGGCGTAGCCGCTGCCCACGAGCTTCGGCAGGAGCGGGGCCAAGAGCCAGGCTGCGGCCGCGACGACCAAGCCGAGGGCAAACAGCGCCGCCGTTCCCTGCCGCAGGAATCGGCGCATGCTCGCGCGGGTCCCGGCGTCGCGGGCCATGACCGGCAAAAGGACCGAGACCGCGAGGCTCGGCAGGAGCATGGCGCTGTAGATGGCGCGGGTGGCGAGGCTGTACTCGCCGACGACCGCAAGGCCCCGGTAGTGCTCGAGGAACAGCTGGTCGGTTGAAAAGAAAATGAAGCTCGTGAGGCCGAACAGCGCGAGCGGCCAGCCCTGCTTCATCAGGCGCGCGACCTCGGGCCACCGCGCCCACCCGAACGAAAAGCCGAGCACCGTGCGGCAGATCCACCAGCTGCCGGTGAGGGCCGCCAGGAGGGCCGCCGCGTTCAGCAGCCCGAAGCCCACGGGCGTCGGCACCGGGTGCAGGAGCGTGAACACGAGCACGAGCGTGACCGCAGCCTCCAGCAGCGCGAGCACGCCCTCGAGCTCGCCGCGCTGCCGCGCGGTAATGAGGCTCGTGTAGAGCTCGCGGAGGTTCGTGAGCACGAGCACGGCCATGACGAGCGCGCCGAGCGGCAGCATCCCCCGTCCGGCCGCAATGATGAAAATCGGAATGCCGGCCGCAAAGCTGAGCAGCGAAACGAGCAGCTTGGTCCAGAGCGCCGCGCGGAACGTTGCGAGCTGATCGGGGCGCTGCTGAATGTCCCGAACGAGCAGAATGTTGACGCCGAAATCCGAAAAGGTGAAGGCGAGGCTCGCGAGCGACAGGGCGTAGCTGTACAACCCGAACCCCTCGCTGCCGAGCCAGCGGGCGGCGAGGAGCAGGACGATGAAGCGGAGACCCTTCGACGCGAACAGCGCCGCGGTCCGCCAGGCGAAGTGGCGGGAAACCGTGGCGCGGGTTTCGGTCCCGAAGAGTTGGCTGCGGAGGGCGGTGAGGGCCACGAACGCTGTTACCTTTGCGGATTTTCTCCTTCGGTCAGTATAATAGAAAGGTATGAAGCTGTCTCTTCTGGCGTGAACATTCTCTACGTCATAACCGATTCCGACGGGGGCGGGGCGCAGCGGTACGTGCTCGACCTCGCCCGCCGCTTTCGGGGCGCGGTTGCCTCGGGCGGCGACGGTCCGCTGCTCGGCGCCGCTCGCGCCGCCGGCCTCAAGACCTTCACGGTCAAAAACCTGAAGCGGGCCATTGATCCCGTTTCGGACGCCTTCGCCGTCCGCGAGCTCGCGGGAATCATTCGAGCGGAAAAACCCGACCTCGTGCACGCCAACTCGAGCAAAGCCGGCGGCGTGGCCGCGCTCGCCTGCCGGCTCACAAAAACCCCGAACGTCTACACCGCCCACGGTTTCGTGTTCAACGAGCCGCTCCCCGCACCCGTTTTGGGCTTCTACCGGTTCGTCGAGCGGTTCGCCTCGCGGTTCCGCGACCGGATCATCGCCGTCTCCGAAGCCGACCGAATGAGCGCGCTTCAAAACCGCATCTGTTCCGAAGAGCGTATAACCGTCGTGCACAACGGCATTGCCCCTACCCCGTTCTTTTCACGGGACCAGGCGCGCGAGCTGCTCGGCGTACCCGCGGGGCAGCTCGCCGCAGTGACCGTGGCGAACTTCTACCAGACCAAGGGGCTCGACGTGCTGCTGGCCGCGACGGCCGAGCTGCCGCCGGCGTTCCGCGAACGGCTCCACTGGTACGTCATTGGCGACGGACCGCTCCGCAACCCGCTCCACGAGCAGATCGCGCGCGCGCGCCTGCACCAGGTTCACCTGCTCGGGAGCTACACCGAAGCTGCCCGGTTCTTGCACGGCTTCGACCTCTTCGTCCTCCCCTCTCGGAAAGAAGGGTTTCCCTACGCGCTCCTCGAGGCGCTCGCCGCGGGCTTACCGATCGTCGCAACCGACGTCGGCGGTTGCCGCGAAGCGATCGGCGACGCGGGCGTGCTCGTGCCGCCCGAAAACCCAGGCGAGCTCGCCGCGGCGGTCGCCGAGCTGGCCGCCGACGAGAGCCGGCGTAAAAAGTTAGCCGCCGCAGCCCTCGAACGCTCGAAGCAGTTCACGCTCGAGCGGATGGCGGGCGAAACCGAAGCCGTGTACCGCCAGGTGCTCGCCGCGCGCGCGGAACCGAACGCTGAGCCCGAATAAAAAACAGCCCGCCGCTCCGGCGGACTGTTTTTTTGATGCTTACTGCAACGTCTTCAGGTAGTCGACGACCTTGGCGCGCTGGGTGGGGTCGAGCTGGACGATCTGCTCGGCGAGGCGGGCCGCGCCGTCGCGGTTGCCGACCTTGCCGTAGGCTTTCATGAGCGCCCAGGCGGCGTTTTGGTCTTTCGGGTTTGCCCGGTAGGCCAGCTCGAGGTACGAGACCGCTTCGGTGGCCCGGCCCTGCGTGAGCAGGTAGGCCGCAATCCACTCCACGTCGCGGAGCTGGCGTACCTGGTACCCGGCGGCAATGGCCTCCATGCCGAGCTTCACGCCCTCGGGCGTCCGGTTGTTCGCATTATAGATGAAGCCGAGCTGCATCTTCGCGTCGGGGTACGTCGGAATGGTCTGGGCGACGTGCTCTAAAATTGGCACCGTCTCGGGGACCTTGTTCTGGGTCAGCAGGATGCGCACGAGGTTGATCTGCGGCTCGGGCCGGTTCGGGGCAAGCTCCACGGCACGGCGCGCGTACGCCTCGGCGCGCGGGTCGAGCGCCTCGTGGAAAATGATCGCCTTCGAGAGGTAGAGGCTCGAGACGCGCTGGTAGGTCGTCGGGTCGGTGCCGACGCGGGCAATGGCCTCCTCGTTGACCGCAATGGCGCCGTCGACCATAGCTTTCGTGGTCGAGACGTTCTCGGGCTTGCTCCCGGCCCCGAGGGCTTGGGCCACGGCGACCTCGGCGTACTTGCCGCCGACCTCGGTCGGATCGAAGTCGAAGGCCGCCGTTCTGGCCTGCTCGAAGAAACCGAGTGAGGTCGGCAGGCTGATGTTTTGGTAGGCGTAGCCGTAGTTGACCGCGCGGGCCACGCGCCAGCCGAGGGTGTTCGTGGCGTACACGACGTAGCAGCACACGCCGAGCAGGCCGAGCGAGGCGAGCCCGGCGGTGTCGGCGCGCACTACCCAGGCCTTCGCCGGCTTCGCCGTTTCTTCCCGTCCCGCGTTCCAGAGGTACGCGAGCAGACCCGCGGTGCCGAAGAAGGCCATGCTGGCCGGAATGGTATCGAACACGAAAATATTCTGAACTTGGTAGGTTACGAACCCGGCGAGCAGTATGCAGGCCTCGAGCAGGCTCAAGGCGCCGTGGCGGTAGGCGCGGTATATAGCCCAGACCGAGAACGCGAGGATGCCGAGGTAGGCGAGGAAACCGAACGTGCCGGTGGTGACGAGGACCTCGAGCAGGTAGTTGTGCGGCTTGTCGAACCACGACGGGTCGTACTTGTACATCTCGGGGTCGTAGAGGCTGTTGCTGACGAAGTAGTAGTTCTCCGGACCGACGCCGAGGATGGGGCGGTGCACGTAGCCCACGAGCGCGGTCTTCCACTGAATGACGCGCGCGTACGTGTTGCCGTCGCGGAGTGTGAACAGCCGCCAAAGCGGGCTGCTCGTGGGAATGTGGTCTTTGAAGGTGAACCCAATGACGAGCAGCACGATGAACGCCGCGGTGCCGGCCACCGCGCGCCTTCGGAGCGTGCGGTTATCCGTCAGGTAAATGTAGGCGATCGCGCCGACGAACAGCCCGGCGGCGAGCCCGACCATGGCGCCGCGGGTCGTGGAAATGTAGACGCCGAACAGCTGGAACAGCACGAAGGCCCAGAGCGCGTAGCGCTTCCAGCCGCGCTGCCGAATCGACAGGTAGAGCGAGAGGAAAATGGGGAGGATGAGGAAGCTCGCGAAAAAAATAGGGTTGCCGAGCGTCGAGGACACGCGCGGGTAGGTCGGGTCAGGCAAGAGCCCCCAGACCTGGGTCCAAAAGTTAATGTGCCCGGTGGCGTAGAACAGCCAGACAATCCAGCCGTAGGCGGTAATGAGCGCCGCAGAGCCGAGTACGCTCAGGGCGGCGACCTTCTTGAACCGCTCCCCCATGGCGCAGAGGCAGGCGGCGTAGAAGTAGAGGAGCGTCAGGTGCAGCAGGTAGTACCAGCCGCCCATGCGTTCGAAATTTCCCCAGAAGCTCTTTAAGGGGTTGACCCCGAACAGGGCCGCGAGGAGGCTGAAGAACAGGAAGGCGAGCACGGCCTGGTGCAGCCGGTTGCGGCGGAGGTCGGGCCGCAGCTCGGGCCGGGTCAGCAGCAGGTACGCGTAGAGCGGGAGCATGAGCTCCACGAGCACGCGCATGAAGAAGGCTTTCGAGGTAATGTACGGGAACAGCAAATCCCGGAAGACGAGGAACGGCGCGAGCCAGGTGAGGACGAACAGCCCCGCAAACAGCGCCGGAACGAGCTTTTTCATCTATATATAGGTAGGAATGACTACCCAATCCTAGCAAATGCCCGCAAAAATAAAAATGCCGGAACGGTAACCGAGCGGCTGCTGCGCGGACTTGAGCCTGCCAGGTTCGTAAAATAAAAAATGGGCGGCACGAAACCGAACGTTCCGAGGAACGGCCCGGGGGCAGCCTTACCCGCGCCGGGTTTTTCGGGTACAATTCCCTGGCAACTATGGCTGAAGTCGACAATCCGTTCTCTCGCACGCCCCTCCGCCCGCGAGTCACCGTGACCTCGCGGCCGGTTCAGTTCAGCCGCCCGCTGCCGGGTGCGGCGCCCGGGATTGTTGCCCCGCTCAGCGCGCCGAGCCAGAAACAGCGTACGCTCGACGTTCGCGCCTACCGGAAGCCTAAAACCTCCCGCATGCTCATGAAGCTCGCGGTCCTCTGCCTCGCGCTCTACGCGCTCTACGCCGCCGGCGGGGTAGCCGTCGGCGCCATTGCCGCCTCGGGCAAAGTCTTCGTCGGCCAGGCCGGCGGCTCGCTCGCCGCACGGGTCAAGCAGCTCCTCGGCACCGCCGGCGGCATCATTTCCGGAAACCAGAAGCCGCGCGACATGAACGTCCTGCTCCTCGGCGTCGGCGGCGAGGGCCACGAGGGGCCGTACCTGACCGACACCATTATCGTCGCCGAGTTCCGGCCCGCGCAGAACACGGTGACGCTCGCCTCGGTGCCGCGCGACTACCTCACGAACCTGCCGGACGGGAGCAGGGGCAAGATCAACGCCGCCTTCGCCCTCGCGCTCGGCAAAGACAAGAACTGGGACGCGGCCGGCGCCGCGGCGCGCAGGGCCGCCGAGCAGGTCACCGGCCTCTCGGTCCCCTACTTCGCGGTCGTGGACTTCGGCGGCTTCGAGAAAGCCATCGACGAGGTCGGCGGCGTCGACGTGCACGTCGACCGGACGTTCACCGACGCGAGCTACCCCGACGAACGCCTCGGCTACCTGCCGCCCGTGACCTTCAGGGAGGGCGACGAGCACATGGACGGTAAGCGCGCGCTCGTCTTCGCCCGCTCGCGCCACGGCAACAACGGCGAGGGTTCCGACCTCGCACGCTCGGCGCGCCAGCACAAGGTCGTCGAAGCGCTCAGAACGCGCGCGCTGTCGCTCGGAATCCTCGCCGATCCCACCAAGCTCACCGGCCTGCTGTCCATTTTTGCCGACCACTTCCACACGAACGTACCGCCCCAGGACCTGCTCGCGCTCGCCGGCAAGTTCCGGGATGGCGGTACGAGCATCCGCGGCGCAGACATCGATCTCGACGGCGGGCTCATTTGCCCGCAGATCATAGAAGAAACCGGCGCCTACGTCTTGGTCCCCTGCCCGGGACGGGGCATTGCCGACGTCCGCCGCTTCTTCGAGCTCGCCCCGGCCATTGCCGCGGCCGGCGCCGAAAAGCCCACGGTCTGGCTGTCGGCGCCGCCGGGTACGAGCCGCAAGCGCGACGCCGAGCGCGTGCTCAAGGACGCCCACATTCCCTACTTCGAGCTACCGTACGATGCGAGCAGCACGGCCACGAGCGTCATGTACCAGGTCAGCCCGAAACCCGGAACCGCCGCCTACCTGAAGGGGGCGCTCGACCTGACCGAGGTCACGCTGCCGCCGCCGGGGGTGAAGGTCAGCCCGGAGAAGGTCGACGTAATCATCGTCATCGGACCGGAAGCGAAACCGGACGGCTCCGTCCCGGGCGCGGAAGTGGTACGCTAAGCCCATGGAGAACCCCATTCCCACGGTAGCCCTCGTCGGCCAGCCGAACGCCGGCAAGTCGAGCCTGTTCAATACCATTGCCGGCGGCAAGCGCGCGGTGACCTCGCGCGTGCCCGGCACGACCCGCGACCGCCAGTACGCCGACGTCGAGTGGAACGGCGTCCCCTTCGCGCTCGTGGATACCGCGGGCCTGAGCCTTGCGGGCAGCCACGGCGACGAGCTCGAAGAGAACGTCGAACGGCAGGTCCAGCTCGCGGTCAAACAGGCCGACCTGCTCATCTTCGTCGTCGACGGGCGGCAGCCGGTGGCGCAGCTCGACGCGAACGTGCTAAAAAAATTCCGCTCGGTCAAGAAGCCCGTGGTCCTCGCCGTCAGCAAGCTGGACGGCCAGCGCGCCCAAGACGAAAAGCTGCCGGAGTTCCTGCGGCTCGGCATTAAACCAGCCTTCGCCGTCTCGGCGACGTCGGGCCTCGGCACCGGCGAGCTCCTCGACCACCTCGCGACCGTACTCGCGCCGAAACAGAAACCCGAAAAAGCCAGCGGCCCGAGCCTCGGGGTAAAGGTTGCCATTGTCGGCAAGCCGAACGTCGGCAAGTCGTCGCTGTTAAACAAACTGCTCGGGCACGAACGCGCCGTGGTTTCGGACGTCGCCGGCACCACGCGCTCGGCGATTGACACCGACCTCACCGCGCGCGGCAAGCGCTACACGCTCATCGACACCGCGGGGCTCAGGCGCAAAGAGCACCGGCAGGAGGAGCCCGACGTCTTCTCCGGCTTCCAGTCGGTCCGGGCCATAAACCGCGCCGACGTCTGCCTGCTCGTGGTCGACGGCTCAGAAGCGCTCTCGAGCCAGGACCAGCGCGTCGCGCGGCAAATTTTGGACGCCGAGCGCGGCTGCGTCATCGTCGTCACGAAAGTCGACCTGCTCCGCGGGAGCAAGGACCAGCTCGAGGAGCACGTCCGCTCCTACCTGCCGCTCATGAAGCGCTGCCCGCTCATTATGGTTTCGAGCAAGACCGGCCGCGGCCTCGAACAAATCTTCGACACCATCGACGCGGTACAGAGCAGCCGCGGCCGCACCGCGAGCGCCGAACTGCTCGCGGCGCTCCTCGCCGAACGCATGGAGAAGGCGCCGCCGAAGCTCCTCCGCGACGAAAAGAAGCCGAAAGTCTACAGCCTCAGGCAGCTGAGCGCTACCCCGCCGACCTTCGAGCTGCTCGTCAACCACCCGTCGGCTATTTCCGACCAGTTCCGCCACTCGCTCCAGAACGCCATTGCCGAGCGCTTCGGCTACGTCGGCACCCCGGTGAAATTGACCCTTACCCCAAAACGGTAACCCCATGAAGCTCATCGTTGCGCTCGGCAACCCCGGGCAGCAGTACGCGAACACCCGCCACAATGCCGGCTGGCTCGCGGTCGACCGCATGGCGCCGGACGTGAGCTACCGCGAAAAGCTCAATTCGCTCGTCGCCGAACTCGCGCCGGGCGTTCTGATCATAAAACCCCAGACATTCATGAACGACTCGGGCACGGCGGTTGCCGAGGCCGTTCATTTCTGGAAGGTGGATGCCGCTCGCGATCTCCTCATCGTCCACGATGAAGCCGACGTGAAGCTCGGCGAAATCCGCGAGGTTCAAGATTCCTCATCCGCCGGGCACAACGGCGTGCAGAGCATCATCGACCAGCTCGGCACGAAGCAGTTCCGCCGTATCCGCATCGGCATCGAATCCCGCGGGAGCCGTTCGGAAAAACCGACCGATGCCTTCGTCCTCGAACCGTTCACGGCAGATGAGCTCAAGCTCCTCGAGGAATCTATCTTCCCGAAAGTCGCCGGCATGATCCGCCAGTTCGCCGGCCTGCCCCCGGTCTAAACAAAAAAGAATTCCACCCGACGATTCACTCGTCGGGTGGAATTTTAACTGGAGGAAAAAAGAGTTTGAGAGAAGAACCTCGGTTCGTCTCTCAAAGGTATTTAAAATGCCCGCCACCTCACTTGCAAGTGATAGATAGAGAACAAACGCTCCCTACCTATGCTTGATGCTAGTGACAGAGGGTAGGAGGGATGGCCTCTGTCTTCGCGACTTACAAGTGAGGTACCGGGCACTTGGGTTCCGAAAATCTCGCCCCCGAATTCACAATGTAGTATACTCGCATGTTGGCCTTTTGTCAACTGTCTCCAAAAGCTGTAGGAAAACTACTCCCTTAACTAAGCGGTTATTTGAATGGAAACGCCCGTAACTCAATTTTCCAAGGAAAACCTCTGCTGGGATAGTTTGGCGAGCTTTGCCGGAATTGGTCCGGCTCGGCTCCTGAAACTGCGGAACGTTTTCGGGAGCGGCGAGGCCGCCTACGCAGCCGGGATCGGAGATTTAGTCGCCGCGGGTATCGATGGAGCGGTCGCGAGCACCTTCTGCGCGGGACGGTCAGCGGCGGCGCTCGCCGCTCGCGCTGAAAAGCTCGGGATCCTCGGCACCTCGCTCGTGAGCATGGGCGAGGCCGCCTACCCCGGCACGCTTACTGAAATTGCCCAGCCGCCGGTCCTCCTCTACTACCGCGGGAGCCTCGTGGGCGACGAACTCGCGCTCGCCGTGGTCGGCACGCGCAAGATCTCCGGCTACGGGCGGGTCGTGGTGCCGCAGCTGCTCGAACCGGTGGTTCGAGCCGGCATCACCATCGTCTCGGGTCTAGCCTTCGGGGTGGACGCGGCCAGCCACGAGGTGGCCCTTGGGGCCGGCCGACGCACCGTGGCGGTGCTCGGCTCGAGCGTAGACGAGGCGAGCGTCTACCCGCGCGAGCACGTGCTGCTCTCCGAGCGAATTTTAGAGTGCGGCGGGCTGCTCATTTCCGAGTACCCGCCCGGGACGCCTGCGTTCAAGCACCACTTCATAGCGCGCAACCGCCTCATTGCCGGGCTGTCGCAGGGGGTACTCGTGGTCGAGTGCGACGAGCAGTCCGGCGCGCTCATCACCGCCCGCCACGCGCTCGACCAGGGCCGCACCGTCTACGCCGTACCCGGCCCCGTCTACTCGCCGGTCTCCGCGGGCCCGAACCGGCTCATCAAGGACGGCGCCACGGCGGTAACGTCGGCGGCCGATTTGCTCGAAGACCTCCGGGTCGTCGCGCCAGCCGTTGGCGAAACCGCGGGGCCGCTGTCCCCGCTCGAAGAGCTCGTGCTCGAGGCGGTGGGCTTTGAGCCCCGCCACAGCGACGAAATTACCCAGTCGCTCGGGCTACCCCCGGGCCAGGTCGCCGGCACGCTCGTCCTCTTGGAGCTCAACGGCCGCATCCGCGACCTCGGCAGCAGCCGCTACGTGCGCTCCCCGCGCTCGCTCTGCTAGCATAGGGGTATGAACAAGAAGAGCCTCGCCGTTTGGATCGCCGCCGCGCTGCTCGCGCTGGCGGCGCTCCTCGGCCTGTCGCGCCGCGGCGACAACCCGTTCACGCTCGGGGTGGCCCACGCGCCCGAAGCACGCTCCGCCTCCGGTGGCGTCACCGGAGGCGGCAGAGCCGCGCTGCGCGAGCACGCGCCCACCACGGCTTCGGTCACCTTCCTCCACGTCGGGGACATCATGCTCTCGCGGAACGTCGCCGCCACGGTCAAGAAAGCCGGCGACCCGTTCCTCCCGTTCTCAAAGCTCCAGGACCTGCTCGCGTCGACCGACTTCAACGTGGGCAACCTGGAGTCCCCCATTTCGGGCACGGACTTCTTCCCCGCAACCGGCAGCATGGTTTTCAATGCGCCGCGCTTCACCCTCCCCGGCCTCGTACGCTACAACTTCGGCGTGCTGAACCTCGCCAACAACCACGCGCTCGACCAGGGCCCGGCGGGCGTCTCGACTACGATTGCCTACCTCGACGAGCACGGCATTGACCACACCGGCGTCGGGGAAAACCTCGAACAAGCTTGGGCCCCCGCGCTCACCGAAGCCGGCGGCATCCGCATCGCCTTCGTCGGCGCCTCGTACGCCTCGGTCAACGACGGCGGCAGGGCGAGGAATCGCTACGTCGCCCGCACCGAGGATACCGACCGGCTCAATTCGGCCGTTGCCGCCGCCCGGCGTGCGGCAGACTTCGTGGTCGTGACCTTCCACGCCGGCACCGAGTACACGACGAACCCGAACCCCGATCAGGTCGCGTTCGCCCGCGCGGCGGTAAACGCCGGAGCCGACCTCGTGGTCGGGCACCACCCGCACTGGGTTCAGACCATTGAACGCTACCGCGGCCGCTACATTTTCTACTCGCTCGGGAACTTCATTTTCGACCAGATGTTCAGCGCCGAAACCCGTCAGGGGTTAGCCATCAAGGTCACGGTCACCAAACCGCTGTCTGCCGTCGGGCTGCCGGACCCCTCGCGCGGCGCGAAGCTCGCCGGCATAGAGCTGGTACCGCTCACGATTGATAACTACTCAACCCCGCGCCTGGCGAGCAGCTCGGAGGCTGCGGTACTGTTCAGCCGCATCGGCGAGGCAACGACCTCGCTCCCCGAGCTGCTGAAATAGCGACGCATCCGCTCCCCCCGCGGGAGCGGATTTCGTTGCCGGCCGCGGGGCAGATTTGACAGAACCCGGACCCGAAAGATACAATCTGCCTTGCGTTTCAATCTGCGTAACCGTTTATATATAGGTAGGCCCATGGCGAAGTCCCTCATCATCGTTGAGTCCCCGACGAAAGCGCGAACCATTTCGCGCTTCTTGGGTTCGAAGTACCACGTCGAGGCGAGCATGGGGCACGTCCGCGACCTGCCGAAAAGCAAGCTCGGGGTGGACGTCGAGCACAGCTTCGCGCCGACCTACACCATTCCGACGCGGGCCAAAGAGGTCATCGCGAAGCTGAAAAAGCTCGCCAAGGGCGCGCCCGAGGTCATCCTCGCCACAGACGAAGACCGCGAGGGAGAGTCTATTTCGTGGCACCTGGCCGAGGCCCTCGGCCTCTCGGCCGAGGAGTCCAAGCGCATCGTCTTCCACGAAATCACCAAACCGGCCATTGAGGCCGCGCTCCTCAACCCCCGGCACATAGACCAGCGGCTCGTTGACGCCCAGCAGGCCCGGCGCGTACTGGACCGCCTCGTCGGCTACGAGCTCTCCCCGTTCCTCTGGCACAAGGTCCGCTACGGCCTGTCGGCCGGACGGGTCCAGTCGGTGGCAGTAAGGCTCGTCGTCGAGCGCGAGCGCGAGATTGAGGCTTTCAAAGCCCAGGAGTACTGGACCGTGGAGGCCGAGCTTTCAAAAGAGAAAGACGACAAGCGCTTCCCCGCAAAGCTGAACTCCATTGACGGCAAGGCCGTGGGCAAGCTCGCCATTTCGAGCGAAGCGGAAGCAAAAGCCATACTGAAGGAGCTCGAGGGGGCGAGCTACGCGGTTGCCGAGGTCGGCACGAAGACCGTGTCGCGCAACCCTTCTCCGCCGTTCACCACCTCGACCCTGCAGCAGGAAGCGGCCCGCAAGCTCGGCTACTCGGCCCAGCAGACCATGATGGTTGCCCAGCAGCTCTACGAGGGCATTGAACTCGGGGCCGACGGCCACCAGGGGCTCATTACCTACATGCGCACCGACAGCCTGAACCTGGCCGAGTCGGCGCTCGCGGCGCTTAAAAACGTTATCGCCGACCAGTTCGGCAAGGAGTACGCGCTCGCTGCTGCGCGCTCGTTCACGAACCGGAGCAAGGGCGCGCAGGAAGCGCACGAAGCTATACGCCCGACCGACGTGACGCGCCGCCCCGATCAGGTTGCGCCCTTCTTAGACAGCCGCCAGCGCAAGCTCTACGACCTCATTTGGAAGCGCACCGTAGCCTGCCAGATGCAGCCCGCCGAGCTCGAGCAGACGAGCGTCGACATTGCCGCCGGAAAACGCCACGCCTTCCGCGCCACGGGGCAGGTCGTGAAGTTCGACGGCTTCATCCGCGCCTACACCGAAGGCCAGGACGAAAAAGCCGAGGACGAAATTGAGGGCGTGCTTCCGGAGCTCTCGAAGGGCGACCTGCTCGACCTCAAATCCCTCTCCCCCCTCCAGCACTTCACCGAGCCGCCGGCCCGCTACACCGACGCCACGCTCATCAAAGCGCTCGAGGCCCACGGCGTCGGCCGACCCTCGACGTACGCGCCGACCCTCGCCACCATTCAGGCCCGCGACTACGTTACGAAAGAGGAGAAGCGCTACCAGCCGACCGAGATCGGCACGCTCGTGAATGATTTGCTCGTTGAAAATTTTCCGGAAATTGTCGATGTCGGCTTCACCTCGCACGTCGAGGCGCAGCTCGACAACGTCGCCGAGGGCAACGAGCAGTGGGAGCAGGTCTGTCGGGAATTCTACGGCCCGTTCAAGAAGCACCTCCTCGAGAAAGAGGCGAGCGTCGAGAAGCAGGTTGAAATTTCGGACACCCCCTGCCCGCACTGCGGCAAGCCCATGCTCGTGAAGTTCGGCCGGACCGGCAAGTTCCTCGCCTGCCCCGAGCCGGGCAGCAAGGTTACCCAGCCCATGCCGGAAGAGGCCGCGGAAATTGCCCGCCTGTCCGAAAAAACGAAGGGCGAGCTCTGCCCCATCTGCGGCAAACCCATGGTGGTCAAGCGCGGCCGCTTCGGCTATTTCCTCGGCTGCGTCGACTACCCGACCTGCAAGGGCATTTCCAAAATCTGGAACAAGACCGGCTTCAAGTGCCCGCACTGCCAGGTCGGCGACATCGTTGAGCGGAAAGGTCGCGGCCGCGGCAAACCGTTCTTCGGCTGCAACCGCTTCCCCGCCTGCACGTTCCTCATGAACGTCAGGCCCGAGTCTGAAGCCCACGTCAAAGAGGTCTACGGCGAATGGATCAAGGCCGGCAAAGACAAAGAGCCGGCGAAAGAGCCGCGGCGGCCCTACGGCAAGAAGAAAGAAAAAACCGAGTAGCGACTCGGTTTTTTCTTTCCGTGGCTAGTTGTTCCGCGCGTAGAGCGAGTCTTGGTTCAAAACGTAACGGACGGCGCGCAGCCACCCGACGAGCGAGGCGTAGTAGCGAACGTGCGCGCCGAGATCTACAAGGTAGCCGAGGAAGCCGCGAACGGACACCGGTCCCGCGCTCACCGCAGCCCACCGCCCGCCGCAGGAAACAATGAAGCCGTGCCGCGAAGGGGCGTAGGGGTTGGGGTTCTTGTTCCGGTCGAGCTGGGGTATGGCGCGGGCGAGGTAGCGGGCCTCGTGCCAGGCGTCCTGGGCGCTGCCGGGAACCGGCACGCCGGCCGCGCTGACGATAGACGCGCAGTCGCCGAGCGCGAACACGTCCCGGTAGCCCCTGGCGCGCAGGAACGCGTCGGTCAGCACCCTCCCCTTGCGGTCGAGCTCGGGCGAGGTGCCGGAAAACGGCAGCGGCTTCGCCCTCACGCCCGCGGACCAAACGAGCACGTCGTAGGAAATGCTATCGCCGGTCTCCAGGGTAACGTGTCCGGCATCCACTTCCGTGATAGCCGCCTGCAGGCGGACGCGCACCCCGAGGTCCCGGAGGCGGCCGTAGAGCTCGCGCGACATGTCTCCGTCGAAACCCGGGATGAGCTGGTTGGTGGCCTCGACGACCTCGATCTCCGCCTTGTGCCGCGGCTCGCCGTACTTCCAGCACAGCAGATCCAAGAGCCCCGCGAGCTCGCCGGCGAGCTCAACGCCGGTGTAACCGCCGCCGGCGACCACGATGCGCGTGACCGCCTTCACCGCGTCCTGGCGGTGGCGCTCTACGGCGAAGTCCACCGCGTTGCGAACGCGGAGGGCGTCTTTGAGTGTCTTGAGCGGGAGGCTGTGCTCAGCAGCGCCGGGGATGCCAAGGTAGTCGGACTCCGAACCGAGCGCGAGAGCCAGGTAATCGTAGCCGCGCACCTTGCCTCCCGCGGTGATCTCGCGGCGGGCGAGGTTGATGTCCGTGACCGAAGCCTCGATGCAGGTAATGCCCGCGCGCTCGGCGAAGCCGCCGAGCGGCAAGGTAATGCTCTCGCGCAGGCGCTTCGTTGGCGCGACCTCCGCGTCAGCCGAGGCGACCTCGAATAAGTTCGAGGTAAAGAGGTGGTAGGGGTGCTGGTCTACGAGCGTGACGCGGGCCGCCGGCCACGTTCTACGGAGACCCCGGGCGAGCTGGAGCCCGCCGAACCCCGCGCCCAAGATGACAATGTCTTTCGGTTTCTGCATGTGCAATGTAACGATGCCTGCAGTATACCAAAATAGCTTGTCCCATTGAGTTTGATTGATTGGTCCGCCGAAAAAAACATTTGACCGCCGGATTCACTCCGGCGGTCAAACAACGTTACAGGGAAAGGGATAGCTTGCGAAAGGGAAAACCGTAGGTTTGCTCTTTCGCATTTTTATTCATATCGCAGCGCCTCGACCGGATCGAGCTTCGAGGCCCGAACGGCCGGCAGCACGCCGAAGATGAAGCCAATCCCGCCGGCGACGGCGAGGGACAGGGCAATCCCGTAGAGCGGCACCGAGAAGGCCCACGAGAAGCCCGCGGCCGTCGCGCCGACGGACACGCCGTAGGCGAGTAGGCTACCCATAGCCACGCCGGCCAACCCCCCGGCGCCGGTGAGCAGCACCGCCTCGAGCAGAAACTCGCTGCGGATGTCGGCCGCCGTGGCGCCGAGCGACTTCTTGAGGCCGACCTCGGGCGTGCGTTCGGTGACCACGACGTACATGACGTTCATGATGCCGACGCCCCCGACGAGCAGGCTGATGGCCGCCACCGCAATGAGCAGGAACGTGACGCCCTTCAAAATGGTGCCGAACGTCTCGAGCCCCTGGGCCGCGGTCTGGACCAGGAAATCGTCCTTCGCCGGATCGGTGATACCGTGGTTCTTCCGCAAAATGGCCGCAACGTCGAGCGCAACTGCTTCGGCCTGCTCCGGATCTGAGGCCTGCGCGAGCCCGTAGAACAGGTAGTCAATGCCGAGGAGCTTCTTCTGCGCCGTCTGGAGCGGGACGAACACCTGCTGGTCGTCGTTCGAGAAGCCGAAAGACCCGCGCGGGGCGTAGACGCCCACCACGGTAAAGTTGTAATCCCCAACGCGGATGGTTTTACCCACCGGGTCGTCCTGGCCGAACAGGTCGCCGGCTATGTCGGCCCCGAGCACCGCGACCTGGTCCGCCGCGCGGTCTTCCTGCTCGGTGTAGGCGCGCCCCTCGGCGATAACGCCCCCGTCAATCGCGAAGCGCGAAGCGCTCGCGCCGAAAATAAAGCTGTTCTTCGAGGTGCCGCGGTAGGACACGACCTTCTGGCCAATGACCGCGCCGTAGGCGCCCGAGACGCCGGACACGTGCGAGAGGTCTTCAATGTCCCGCTGCTTGAGGGAGGTAATGGTCACCGCCTGGCTCGCGCTGCTTGACTCCAGCCCGCCGCCGCTGCCCTGGGCGCGGGCGCGCGTCGTTGGCGGCACCTTCGTTTCTATGGTCATGACGTTGCTCCCGAAGGCCGCGACCTGGGCGTTGATGTAGCTCTTGAAGCCCTCGCCGGCCGCGAGCACGAGCACCACGGTGCCGATGCCGATGACGATGCCGAGGCTCGTCAGCGCGGTGCGGGCGGGGTTCGCGCGGAGCCCGCGGATAGATTGTTTCAGGAGTCCTTGCATAGTTTTTTGGTCGTCTGGGGCGAAAAGATTTGGGCTTAGTTTTTAGTTCGGCTCCGCCGGACTAAAAACTCGTACCGGGAAGGGGTTCATTGGGGAACCCTACCGGTAGGCAGGGTTTTCCCATGAATAATTATTCATAACGGAGCGCGTCGATGGGATTGAGCTTCGCGGCCTTGAAGGCCGGGTAGAGCCCGAAGACGATGCCGGTGAGTATGGAAACACCGACGGCGAGGAGCACCGACTGCGGGGAAATGACGTAGGCCCACTCGTAGCCCTGGCTGCGGGCGGCCAGGGCCGCGCCGTAGGACAGGAGCGCGCCGAGGGCCAGGCCGATGATGCCCCCGGCGAGCGTGAGGGCGCAGGCCTCAATCAGAAACTGGTTGCGGATGCCCGAGGTCGTAGCGCCCACGGCTTTGCGCAGGCCGACCTCGCGCGTGCGCTCGGCCACGGTGACGAGCATGATGTTCATGATTCCAATGCCGCCGACGACGAGGGCAATGCCGGCCATGAGGCTGAGGAAGAGCTTGAGCGCGTCGGTGATGCCGGTGAGGAGCTTAATGGCGTCGGCTAAATCGCGGACGGAAAAGTCCACCTCGTCCGGGCTGCGGATGCGGTGGCGCTCCATGAGGAGCTGCTTA
This sequence comes from uncultured Candidatus Saccharibacteria bacterium, assembly GCA_964561365.1. GTDB lineage: Bacteria > Patescibacteriota > Doudnabacteria > UBA920 > UBA920 > CAZLPF01. Next base: position 35,937 of record CAZLPF010000003.1, read on the forward strand.
AGGTCGTCCATGGTCTGCTTGACGTTCTCGGCCGAGTCGACCTTGATCCGGATGAACTGGAGGTGGCGGATGCCGAGGAGCTGCTGCTGGGCGACCGGCAGCGGCACGAAGACCTGGTCGTCCTGGTTCTGAAAGGCCACGGTCCCCTGCTTCTTCATGACGCCGATGACCTCGAACGGCACGGAGCCGATCTTCACGACCTGCCCGAGCGGGTCGACGTCGCCGAATAAATCATCCCGCACCGTCGCGCCGAGCACCATGACCTGGGCGCCGGTTTCTTCCCGGTCGTCGAAGAACCGGCCCTCGCTGAGCTCGGCATTCTGCACGCGGACGTAGCTCGCGGTCGTGCCGCTGTAGAAGGTGTCGACGTCGCGGCTCCCCCAGCGGAGCGTACCCGAACCGCGCGCGAACGAAGCCACGGCCTCGGCGTGCGGGACGCGGCTGCGCTCGGCTATAGCCTCGGCGTCTTCTTGGACGAGGGTCGTAACCTGGATGCCGAAGACCGCGGCCGGCGGGCCGGTCTCATCGCTCTTGCCGGGCAGGACGCCGATGAGGTTCGTGCCGAGGTTCTGGACCTGCGAGAGCACGAGGCTCTGGGCGCCGGCGCCGAGCGCGACGATGGTCACCACGCCGGCGACGCCGATGACGATGCCCAATATGGTCAAGAAGCTCCGCCCCTTGCGGGCGGAGATGGTCTGGAAAACCTGGCGGAACGTTTGGGCGACGTGCACGGTGCTGCTCCCTACTTCGAGAGGTCGCCGTCAACGGAGGCGACGCGCCTGGCCGTGACGTGCTCGTCGGCGAGCAGGAGCCCGTCTTTGACGCGGAGGATGCGCCGGGCGTGCTCGGCGGTTTCCGACTCGTGGGTAACCAAAATAATGGTCCGGCCGTTGTCGTTCAAGTTCTGGAGGAGGCGCATGACGGTGTTCCCGGACTTTGAGTCGAGGTTCCCCGTGGGCTCGTCGGCGAAAATGACTGCGGGGTCGGTGACGAGCGCGCGGGCAATGGCCACGCGCTGCTTCTCGCCGCCCGAGATCTGGTTCGTGAGGTGGTCTAAGCGGTGCGAGAGGCCGACCTGGTCGAGCGCTTCGCGCGCGAGGCGGTCGTGGTCCTTCTTCGGGCCGTAGAGGAGCGGCAGCTTCACGTTCTCGAGGACCGTGGTCCGCGGCAGGAGGTTGAAGGCCTGGAACACGAAGCCGATGCGCTCGTTGCGGAGCTGGGCCAGGTAGTCGTCGGAAAAACCGCTCGTGTCGCGGCCCTCGAACTCGTAGCGGCCGCTCGTCGGGCGGTCGAGGAAGCTCAGAATGTGCATGAGCGTTGACTTGCCGCTGCCCGACGGACCCATGATGGCGACGAACTCGCCGGACTCGACGGCAAAATTAACCCCGCGCAGGACCGAGGTAACCACGTCGCCGTTGACGTAGTCTTTCTGCAGCTGTTCTACCTTGATGAGTGGTGGCATGGCGGTGAGGGTGGGCCCGGAGCCGCTACCGCGGCCGGGTGTGCTCCGGCCGCGGTAGGCTGAATCGGGTACGGAAGGGTTGCTATTTCTTGATGAACGTCACGACCTCGTCGCCCTCGGACAGGCCGCTCGTGACCTCGGTCACGCCGCCGTCGCCCTCGAGGCCGACGCTGACCTCGCGCTCGGCGTAGGTCTTCTGCTCGGTATCCGTTACGACGCGGACGGTCTTCTTGCCGGCGTTCGAGAGCACGGCGCGGGACGGAACGGTGAGCACGCCCTGCTTCTCGGCGACCAGAATGGAAACGTTCGCCGTCATGCCGGGCTTAATGTCGGTAACGGGTTCGAGGGCGAACGTGACCTTGTAGTTGACGACGCCGGAAACAACGGTGGAGGCGGGGTTGACCGCCCGGACCTTGCCGGGGAAGTGGCGGTCGGGACCGAGCGCGTCGAAGGTGAAGTCGACGGCCTGGTTTTCCTTAACCGACGCGACGTTGGCCTCGGAGACGTTCGCCTCGACGTGGAGGTTGCCCACGTCCTGGAGGACCATGACCACCGTCTGGGGCTTCGCGAGCTCGCCGACCTTGACGTCGACTTTGGTCACCACGCCGTCAGCCGGCGCGCGGATGAGCGTGTCCTCGAACCGAGCCGAGGCCGACTGCACCGAACCCTGGGCGGAAAGGACCTGGGCGGAAGCACCCTGGAGGTCGGCCGGGCGGGCGGCGGCGCGCTTCAAGTCCAGGCTGGCCTGAGCCTGCGACAGGCTGACTTCCGCCGACTTCACGGCGGACTCCGCCGTGCTGACGTTCGTGGTGCGCGTTTCGAGCGCCGCCTGGTAGGTGGCGTACGCCCCGACGTAGCCGCTCGCCTTCGTGTTCGGAACCGTGACGGTCCAGCGGTCGGTGCCGCTCGTGTAGCCGGCCGGGAACTGCACGAACAGGCCGCGGGTACCGAGGGGCACCGGGAACGAGGTCTCAATTTTCTGGTTGCCGCGGACCTCGAGGCCCGAAAGGCTGAACGTCGAGCCTTCCTGCTGGAGGGCGTACGTCCCCTGCTCCTGGGAGGTGTAGGTGCCCGAAACCGTCGGCACGACGGTATTGATGTTGCCGGGGCTGGCCTCTGCGGCGAGGCCGGTGTTGAGCAGCGTGCGGAGCGCGTTCGAAACCGCGGTGTCCTGCTGCAGCTTCATGTTCTGGAGGCTCGTCTTGGCGTTGTCGAGCGTTACCTGCGCGGCGTCCACGGCGCGCTGGGCCACGATGACCTCTTCGCTGCTCGCGCCGTCTAGAACCTTTCGGTAGTTCGCGCTCGCCTGGGCGAGCTGGCCGCGGGCCGAGGTCAGCGCCGCGAGCTCGTCCTTCTGGTCGAGCTGCGCGAGCACGTCGCCGGCTTTCACCGTCTGCCCCTCTGCCACGTTGACCTTGTCGACATTGCCCGAACCCTTGAACGAAAGCTCGAGGTCGGTCTTGCTCACGACCTGGCCGGTGGCCAAGACGCTCTGCTTAATGTCCTGCTTTTTGGCGCGCTCGGTCAGGGTGCTGCTGGCCCCGTTGCTGCCACGGCTGACGCAGCTGCCGACGATAAAAACGAGGACGAGGATAATGACGCCCCAAATGATGCGCTTCTTGGTAAACCACTGCCTTATTTCCATGGTAGACGGTTAGTGCTTACTGGTGCTGTGTCGTTTCCCGAGCTTCTGGACGAACTGAGAACCGAAGACCTGCTCAATGTGGGCCCGGAGGTGCCGCTTGGCCTCGCTGCCGTCGATGCCCTCCAGAACGCTCCCGAGAATTTCGGCGAGCTGTTCGGCTTTCACGAACCCGAGGGCCTTGCCCGCCTTGCCGATGACGATGAGCCGGTCGCCGGGGCGGATGCCGAGGTCCTTGCGCGCCTGGGCGGGAACTACGACCTGCCCGCGGGTGCCGACCACGGTGCTGCCGTAGAGCTTGTCATTCCGGTACAGTTCGGGACCAACGTTCATTTTGATCTGCACGGCATAGCGGTATTAAGTATGATAAATCATACATATCATATTATATTTGACGGGAATGTCAAGACCCTACGAGCGTGGCTGCGCCGTTGGACTCGAGAATTTCCTGGGTATTAACCCCCACAAAATCGGCTTTCCGTTCCGCCGCCAGGGTAATGGCACGGTAGATTTCCGGCAGCTGCGTGTCAATGCTCTGGGCGAGCGTCAGTCGCTCCGCGAGATCTCTGCTCCTGTGGTACACGGCCTCGCCCCCTGCGGCTGAAGCATCGAGGAGCGTCGGGATTACCGTATGTCCGTTCACGTTCTGGAATACTAAGTTCGCCTCGGCGAAACTATCGGTAACGGCGTTCGCTGCCCGTCTTTGTACCGTTTCAATTTCTGAAGCCGGTACGCCGAGACCCTCAACCGCCGGATCCGCGAGCAGCTGCAGGAAGCGGCTGCGCACCTCGGTCAGCCAGTTAACCTGGTTAAAGCCCCCCACGCACGACAGCCCCGAGACGCACGAGAGCGCGAGGAAGTTGAGGAGCGTTCCCGAAAAAATGTTCCCGCGCTCGAGCGCCGCTCCAATACCCTCCGGCGTGAGCTCGAGCCGAACATCAGCTGCAACCGCAAACCTTCCCTCGCGGCAGAGGCCGACGCGCCGCCTCGTTTTTGAAACCGCCCAAAACAGGAAAGTACCTCTCCCCTCACGGTCCCACGCCCCGTGCAAACCGCCGAAAAAACGCTCGAGCATCTGCCACCCGGTTTCGGTTGTGAGTAATTTCGCCAGCAGGCTACCGCGCGAAAGTTCGTCTTTCAGCAGGCTTGAGACCACGAGCTCGACGGGGACATACGCGAGCTCGGGGGCGCTCGGAAAAGTTTGCTGCCAGAGCCGACGGCTCACCACCGCGGCCTGCTGCCAGAACATAGGGAGTTTCAAAACATCAGGCTCAAGGCAAGCGTCCATAAAATGTTCCGCAGCTCGCTTCGTGGTTTCCGGAAGATTCGATTGCGCCATTCGGGCACGAGCCCGCAAGGTGGAATCCCGACTGAAGGGAACCGCGGTAAACGCGCAGGTGCGCTTGTCGCGCTCGGAGAGGAGGGAAAACTTGAGCAGGGTTCCGTCGGAGGCATGGCCGAGCAGACAGGCCGACCACGAGGTCACATTGTTTAAAGAAACGCTCGCCACCGGCAGCACGGGTAGGATGGCCGGACCCGACTCAGCGAAGATTAGGTTCGCGTTCAGGTAAATGGGGTGGCAGAGCAGCGCGTGGTGGTCAATGGTCGAGACGCGCGGTACCTCGGCGAGCTGCCCGGCGAGCCGCTCCCCCACCTCGGTTCCGTAAATAGAAGCGGCGGAAGAGCGGATGGCGCGAACCGCTCGGTCGTCTGCCGGCCCGTTCGGTTTTTTCCAGTTGCGGACGTAGGTGGCGAGCGCCTCGCCGCCGTGGGCGCGGTAAATTCCGGCCAGCGTGTGCTGGCGCGAAAGGACGTACTCGCGGAGCTTTTCTACCCTATTTCCCACGCCCGTTAGTATAGCGAAAGAGCCCCGCGTTCGGGGCTCTGAGAAAGGCAATAGGGGCTAGCGGATGCCGCGCGGGGTGAGCAGGTGCAAGCCGCCGGCCACGTCGCCGGTTTTTCGGCCGAGGCAGAAACTGTACACGTAGTCGGGGTAGAGCAGCTGGCCTGCGGTGCCGGCGAACGGCGTACCGCTCGGGACGTAGTAGTAGAGGCTCGCCGGAGTGTTGCTCGGCGCCGGGGCCGCGTACACGGCTGCCGCGCAGGCGCCGTCCGGCGGTTGGGGCGCGGGCGGGAACAGCGCGAGGTAGGTCGGCGTCATGTTGTCGGGCGAACCGTTCCGGTCTTGGTCAGACGGGTAGCCGCGGTTCTGGTTGTAGAAGAGCTCCAAGCCCGTGCCGAGCTGCGTCATGTCGGCGAGGCGCTTGGCGTCGCGGGACTTCTGGCGCGACTGGAGCACGGCGACCATAATGATCGCCGCCAAAAGGGCGATGATCGAGACCACGACGAGCAGCTCAATGAGGGTGAATCCGGTTTGTTTCGGGCGAACCATAGTTTTCTGCATTATGCACCGAGAACGCGCCCCTGGCAAACGCCAGCCGGCTACTGGCGCTCCGGAGCGGCGGGCTCGGCCTTCCGCCCGAACCGCGCCGCTACGTGCGCCATGGGCAGCACCACGAGGTAGTAAATGGTAGCCGCGACAATGACGAACGACAGGCTCGCGTTCAGGAACTTGCCGAGCATGAGGGGCCCGAGGTGAATGGCGCCGAAATCCGGCTGGCGGAAAATGAGCGCGATGAGCGGGGTAATGACGTCTGAAACGAGCGAGTCGACAATCTTGCCGAACGCGGCACCGATAACCACGCCGACGGCGAGGTCAACGACGTTACCGCGCATGATGAACTGTTTGAACCCAGACGGCGCGCTCACTTCCTGTTCCGGCATGGTGCTAGGGGGCTAGGGGTTAGGTTTTGTAGAGAAAATGTGAACTGTTCGTATGGGGTCCCCACGAAGACCAAGTAAGGGCTTCGTGGGGTAAAGGGGCAACGTGACGGAGGTTGGAGTGAATTCGACAAAGTCGAATGCACGCAAACCGCAGTCACGATTGACCCGTGGTGGGTCGGGTGGGAATCGAACCCACGACCGTTGGCTTAAAAGGCCACTGCTCTACCGACTGAGCTACCGACCCATAGTCGTTTGAAATTTTACCATAAATGAGGGGCTTTTTCAAGGAACAATTCCTTTGACAAAGAGCTGAAAACCGGCGAAACTTACCTCATAATTCAAGCGTAAATCCGAACATGGCAGAGGAAACAGGCAGCGAAAAGCAGAGCGGATGGTACTGGGTACTCATGGTCGTACTCGGAGCCCTGCTCGGGTGGTTTTTGTGGAATAAACCCCAGCCGCAGCAGCAGCCGACGCAAGACCAGGCGGCCCAGACCGGCACTTCGACGACCGCGACCACGAGCACCGGAACCCCGCCGCGGGCCTCTTCCACGCCGCCGAACCAAGCCTCCTCGACCCCGGCCGAAAACGCCAAGCTCCGCGGACGGCTCTACGCGTCCGACAACCCGAGCCGGGGCAACCTCATGCTCCTCATTGGTCCCGAGGGTAGCACGACCATGGCCATTTACATCAACACCCAGCGCGACTTCGCGAGCCTCGTTGGCCGCACCGTGGACGTTACCTACACCGGCACCACGGACCACTTCACCATGGAGAGCATCTCGGAAGCTGCCGATGACGGCCGCTAACGCCGAACCGACCTACCTGTCCCCGGCCTCAACCGGGGACTTTTCACTCCTCGACTCGGGCCACGGTTTCCGCCTCGAGCGCTGGGGTTCAGTGCTGCTGTCCCGCCCCGACCCGCAAGCCATTTGGCAGCCGCGACTCCCGGACGAAACCTGGGCGAACGTAGACGCCGTGTTCGAGCCCGGCAGCGAGGGCGCGGCCGGCCAGTGGCACGTGCAGCGCGAGCTTCCCGGATCCTGGCAGGCCGAGGTCCTCGGCTGCCGCTTCAGCCTGAAGCTCACCCCGTTCAAACACACCGGGCTGTTCCCCGAGCAAGCCGCCCACTGGGCGTGGATGCAGGACCGGCTCGGAACAGTAGCGGCGGCCACGCCGCCGCACATTTTAAACCTCTTCGCCTACACCGGCGGCGCGAGCGTCTTCCTCACGAAGCTCGGCTGCAAGGTTACGCACGTCGACGCTTCGCGCCCGGCCGTAACCTGGGCGGCGGAAAATGCCAAGCTCTCCGGCCTGCCCGAGGACGCCATTCGGTGGATGCTCGACGACGCGCTCAAGTTCGTAAAGCGCGAGGTCCGGCGCGGCGCGGCATACGATGGGGTAATTCTCGACCCCCCGGCTTTCGGGCACGGGCCATCGGGCCAGGTCTGGAAGTTCGAAGAGGGTACGCCCGAACTCCTCGAGCTCTGCGTTCAGCTGCTCTCCCCCGCCGCGCGTTTCTTGGTGCTGAACGGCTACGCCACGAACTCTTCGGCGCTCGCCCTGCAGCACCTGCTCTCCGGGGCGCTGCGGGAACGGGGCGGGAGCGTTACCTCCGGCGAGCTCTGTTTGAAAGAGCAGGGTGAGAACGGCCGCCTCGTCTCCACCGGCATCTTCGCGCGCTGGGCAAGTTAAATTGCCATTCGTATATAAAAAGAGTACGCGGACCGAATTTACTTCGGCCCGCGTACTTCAAATCTAGGGAAAGGAGTGGTTCGCGGCGAGGAAAACCGCTAGGTTTGCCTTGCCGCGTTAAAGTTCATTCGGATCCGCCACGTGCTTCCCGAGCCCGACAATGAAAATGAGGGGCATCAGGAGCCAAATGAATGGCGCGTGGCCCCGGGTGAACACGAGCTGGACGAAGGGCGAGAGGCTCCCGGTGGTGGCCTCCGGCAAGAAGCTCAGGACGATGCTAATGAGCATACCGACCTGGAGCCAGGCGAAGATGAGCCCGAACAGGAGCGCGCCGAGCTGGCGTCCGTCCGCCGAGGTGCGGAAGCCGTAGCGGCCGAGGAGCACGAACAGCAAAAAGAATAGAACAGCGAAAATCACGAGGCTCTGGGCGGCCTGCAGAGACGGGGGCAGGTGGCTCGCCGCCCGGGCGATGGTTGGGTCAGCGGCGAGCAGCTTCGCCACGTACGCGGACAGTAGGATGGTGACGAGCCGGCCGCGCCCGGCCGTGAAGGCGTAGAGCGCGCCCCCCGCCAGCCACAGGAGCACTATGAAGAGATCCCACGACGGCGTGTGCCAGTTGAAGGCGTGGATGGCAGAGAACAACGTCGAGAAAAATTCCCGCATTGCCTACCTAGTATATCACGCGGGACCCGCGCGCCCGCCGCGCCTGTGCTGTCGCTAGCGCAACGTGTCTTTGATGCTATCCCAGAGGCTCTCGTCGACCTCGACCGACTCCCCGCGCTCTTTGGCGAGCTCGTGGAGGACCTGCTTCTCTTTTTTGGAGAGCTTCGTCGGCACCACGGCTCGGACGGTGGCGAGCAGGTCGCCGCGTCCGCTCCCCCGCAGGTGCGGTACGCCCTTGCCGCGGAGCTTGAGCACGGTGCCCGGCTGCGTGCCAGCCGGCACCTTCAGCTCGACGCTGCCGTCGAGGGTCTCGACGCTCAACTTGGCGCCGAGCGCTGCTTGCACGAAACTGACCGGCAGCTCGAGGCGGAGGTCGGAACCGTCGCGGACGAATTTCGGGTGGGTCCTCACCCGGACCTGGAGGTAGAGGTCCCCGGGCTCGGAGCCGCGGTAGCCGGCCTCGCCCTCTCCCGTGACGCGGATGCGCTGCCCGTCGTCTATGCCGGCGGGCACGGTGACCTCGACTATTTTCTCGCGGCGCTTTACGCCGGCGCCCTTGCAGGTGCGGCACGGCTGCTCAGGCACCTTGCCGGTGCCGTCGCAGCGGTCGCACGTCGTGCGGGACTCCATGGCCCCGAACACGGTGCGCCGCACCGTTTTAATGTGGCCCTGGCCGTGGCACTTGGGGCAGGTTGCGACCTTCGTGCCCGGTTCGGCGCCGGAGCCGCTGCACGCCTCGCAGCGGTCCATTTTTTCCAGACGGATGCGCTTCGTCGTGCCGAAGACCGCCTCCTCGAAGGACAGCTCGAGCCCGAGCTCCAGGTCGACCCCGCGCGTGCGGCGGCTCTGGCGGTCTTGGCCGACGCCGAAAATGTCGCCGAAAATGTCGCCGATGTCGAAGTCGGCGCTGCCGTTGAACCCGCCGAAACCCTGGAAGCCTTCGAAGCCCTGTCCCCCGCCGGGAAACCCGCCGGCCTGCTCGAAGTTCTCGCCGAACTGGTCGTACTTCTGGCGGCGGCCCTCGTCGGAGAGAACCTGGTACGCCTCGTTGACCTCTTTGAATTTGGCCTCGTTGCCGCCGCCCTTGTCCGGGTGGTGCTGGTGGGCGAGCTTGCGGTAGGCGCGCTTAATCTCTTCGGCCGAAGCCGACTTGCCTACCCCTAACGTCTGGTAGTAATCTTTCGCCATTTGAAAATAGTACTTAGCTCCAAGTACTTAGTACTAAGTACTTTTTGATGGTCCACGCTATACGCTAAACCCTACCCGCTATACCCTATTGGGTCCTGAACCCGATCTTCTGGTCCGGCACGACCGCGAGTGAGATGGTGCCGAACTGCTCTTCGTAGCGCCGGAGCTGGTCCTGCATGGCCGACGCGATGCGCTTGAAGTGCGACGGCGAGACAATGACCCGGGAGACGAGCTGGCCGCCGGGCGGGAGGACGTTCATGAAGTCTATGACGAACTCTTCCCCGGTTGACGGGTGGCCGACGTTGGCCATGTTCGCGTACACGCCGCGGAGCTGTACGTCGTCCGCCTTTATCTCAATGCTGTGCTTTTCGTTGCTGTCAGCCATAGAAGTCGGTAGGTGTTATTAATTTTTTTGGGTGCCGATGAATTCGAGCTCCCGGTCGCAGAACTCAACCGGCGTGGACAGGCCGCCGAAGCGGACGGCCCCTTTCGGGTGCTCGACGTCGGGGTGCATGACGCAGCCGGCCACGTCGCTGTCCGGCAACCCGAGCTGCCGGCCGACGCCGTGGAGCAAAAGGGAGGTCGTGTACTCGGGCCGGTCTTCGGGGAAGCTCGCGGTCAGCTGCTCGACCCGGGCGCGGGACAGGACTATCCCGTATTCGTTAAACGTGCGCACCGGGCTCACGTCGCTGCCGGTGAAGTCGTCCGTGTACATTATGAACAGTCCCGGCTCGCCGAAGCTCGCGTGGCGGTGGTAGCTGGAGTCAGCGGCTTCGAGCTCCGCGTCGCCGAAGGTGCCGCTCGCAATGTTGTCGACGGTGTAGAGCGTCACGTGGCGGCCCAGGCTGCTCTCGAGCGCCTTGACGAAGGCGTCGACGCCCGGCGAGGACATGGGCGTATTTTCCGGAGCGACGATCTCTACGACAATGGGACCGGAACCCGAAAGGTACTGCTGCCGGGCGTCGCCGGCGCGGCGGAGCCCGAGGAGCCAGCGCAGGGAGGGGTGCTTGCCGAGCGAGAGCCGCGCGGTCTGGTTCCAGCTCGTGTCCGCAGGCTGGCTGGCCTGCCAGCGGGCGTAGCCGAACCAGCCGAGCGCCAGCACCAGGAGCAGCAGTACAATTTTTTTCACGGTTGTGTCTTAAGGGCCTTGGGGAAACGCTTTCTAGAACCCGGCTTTGCCGGGTTCTAGAAAAACGAACGAGGAAAGGGAGCCCACGAGGGGAAACTTCTAGTGTCCCCTCGTGAGTTTATTTGACTTCTTTGTACTCAGCGTCCACGGTTCCGCCGTCGCCCGGCTTCGGCTGGTCGCCTCCGGGCGCGGATTGGTCGCTGCCGGAGGCCGCCGCAGGTCCGCCCGTAGCCTCGGCAGAGGCGGAGTACATGGCCGCGCCGACTTTCTGAATGGCCTCGGACAGTTCGTCGGTGGCCTTCTTGAGCGCGTCCACGTCGTCTTTGTCCTTGACCTCTTTCAGGGCCTTGATCTTCTCTTCCACCGCCTGCTTGTCTTCGGCTTTGGCTTTGTCGCCGGCCTCTTTCAGCGTCTTTTCGGAAGTCGTGATGAGAATGTCGGCGTGGTTGCGCAGGTCCACGGTCTCGCGGCGCTTGCGGTCTTCGGAGGCGAACTGCTCGGCCTCTTTCTTCATGCGCTCAACGTCGTCCTTCGACAGGTTCGAGCTGCCCTGGATGGTAATGTGCTGCTCCTTCCCGCTCGCCTTGTCCTTGGCCTTCACGGTCAGAATGCCGTTCGCGTCTATGTCGAACGTCACCTCGACCTGGGGCACGCCGCGGGGCGCCGGCGGAATGCCGTCCAAGATGAACCGGCCGAGGGACTTGTTGTCCTTGGCGAATTCGCGCTCGCCCTGCAGCACGTGCACCTCGACCTGGGTCTGGTTGTCGGCGGCGGTGCTAAAGGTCTGGCTCTTGCTGGTCGGCACCGTGGTGTTGCGGTCAATGAGCGACGTGCGTACGCCGCCGAGCGTTTCGAGCCCCAAGGTCAGCGGGGTGACGTCGAGGAGCAAAATTTCTTTGTCCTTCACGTCGCCGCCCAAAATGCCGGCCTGAATGGCCGCGCCCTTGGCCACCGCCTCCATGGGGTCAACGCCACGCTCGACCTGCTTGCCAATGTAGTCCTCAACGAACTTCTGGACCGTGGGCATGCGGGTCGGGCCGCCAATGAGGATGATCTTGTCTACCTGCTGGGCGCTGAGCTTCGCGTCGGAGAGCGCCTGGGAGACCGGCTGGCGCATGCGGTCGACAATGGGCTTGACGAGCTCTTCGAGCTTGGCCCGGGTGATCTTCATCTGCAGGTGCTTCGGGCCGCTGGAGTCCGCGGTAATGAACGGCAGGTTCAGATCGGTTTCGAGAGTGGTGGACAGCTCGATCTTGGCCTTCTCCGCGGCTTCGCGCACGCGGTTGGTCGCCATTTTGTCGGCGGAAATATCCACGCCGCTCTCGGCCTTGAACGTGCTGACGATGTAGTCAATGAGCGCCTTGTCCATGTCCTTGCCGCCGAGCTGCGTGTCGCCGGACGTCGACATAACCTCGAACGTCGCCTGCCCGTCTTCCTCGACGAAGGACATAATGGTCACGTCCAGGGTGCCGCCGCCGAGGTCGAAGACCAAAATCTTCTGCTCTTTGGCGCCGGACTTGTCGAGCCCGTAGGCGAAGGCCGCCGCCGTCGGCTCGTTAATCACCCGCACGACTTCGAGGCCCGCAATCTCGCCGGCGTTCTTGGTGGCCTGGCGCTGGGCGTCGTCGAAGTAGGCCGGGACCGTAATGACGGCCTGGGAAACGGGCTGGCCGAGGAAGGACTCGGCGTCTTTCTTGATCTTCTGGAGAATGAACGCCGAAATCTGCTCCGGACTGTACTCTTTGCCGTTCACGTTGTAGCGGAAGCTCGTGCCCATTTTCCGCTTGGCTTCAAAGACGGTGCCCTCGGGGTTGGTCACCGCCTGGCGGCGGGCCGGTTCCCCGACGAGCAGCTGACCTTCTTTCGTAAAGGCGACGTACGAGGGGAAGGCTTTACCGCCCAGAGAGGCGCCTTCGGCCGCGGGGATAATGCCGGGCTTGCCGCCTTCCATGACAGAGGCGGCCGAGTTGCTGGTACCGAGGTCAATTCCTATGATCTTTGGCATGCGTGTTGATTAAAAAATAATAGTGAATGGGTAGGGTTTTACAATTTTCATTTTTTTGAAATTACGACCTGGCTCGGGCGGATAACTTTCCCGTTCAGTTCGAAGCCGTGCTGGAGCTCCTCAACCACTACGCCGTCTTCGTCACCCGGGGTTTCGCGGACCGCTTCGTGGTAGTTAGGATCAAACTTCTTTCCGAGCGCTTCTATTTTCTTTACCCCGAGTTCACCGAGGGCCTTCTCGAGCTGCTGGATTAAACCGTTCAGGCCGCTCACCCAGTTCTGGTACTGCTTTTCAAAGTCGGGTTCGCCCATTTTCGGCGTGTGCCTGAGGGCCATGGTCAGCGAGTCGAGCGAGGGCAGGAGCTTGGCCACCGCGACCTCGCGGGCGAAGTCTACCAGCTCCTTGCTCTTCTCTTCCTCGCGCCGCCGGTAGTTGTCGAAGTCGGCCGCGGCGCGCTTCCAGCCGGCGAGGTTGTCTTCGGCGGCCTTGAGCGCGAGGGCCAGCTCGTCGTGGACCGCCTCGCCGTTCTGCTGGCCCCGCTCGTCGTTCTGGTCTTCCATGGCTAACGAATGGTACTGATAATAAAGAGTGCCGCTCCCCCGCCGAGAATTTTGGCAATGTACTCCATGAGCGAGAGGTTCGTCTCGTACTTCATGGACTTCGGCCCCACCACGCCTATAACGCCCCGCTTGCCGGTGGGCAGCTCAACGCCGGAGACGACCATAGAGTAGTCGCTCTTCGCCGAGAGCTGTATCTCCTTGCCGATCCTGGCCTCGGGTCCCTTGCCGCCGTACTCGGCGATCATGCCCTCGGCGTGCTCGTCGAGTTCGTCGAAGAACCGGGCAATTTCGCGCGCGTCCTCTGGCGGAAGCGAGTGGTTGTCGAGCACCTTAGAAAGGCCCACGGCCGAAACCTCTTCGGGAAAGACCGCGAAGCTGGCCTGGCCGGCGTGGTCGGACAAGAGCCGCGAGAGCCGACGGCCGAGCTCCATGTGCGCGGCCTGGAGCTTGCCGAGCTCGCGCCGGAGCAGCTCCTGCTCCTTGAGCGAGAGCTTCACCTTTTCCATGAGGTGCGAGACGAAGTAGCGGAAGCCCTTGTCGGTCGGCACGCGGCCGGCCGAGGTGTGCGGCTGGTGAATGTAGCCCGACTTCTCGAGCGCTACCATTTCGCTCCGGATGGTCGCCGGCGAAACGCCGAAGTCGTACTTTTCGGCCAAATCCCCGCTCGCCACCGGCTGCGAAGAGTCGCAGTTTTCTTTTACAATCGCGGCCAGTATTTTGGACTGGCGGGGGGTGATGTCGCTGCTGTCGTTCATTGGCACTAAATGCTAGGGACTGCTAATAGGCAATGTACCGTTGGCAGTCCCCCGTGTCAAGTGCCAAATTACGCCCCACCTCCCCTTTCTGCTACCATGCGGCCAGAGGCAAAAGGAGGGTCCTCATAGAGTGGCAGTGAAACTGAAGAGATTTGAGTTTACCCGAGCCGATGTGCTCGGTCTCCTCGGCATTAATGAACGAACCTACGACCGGTGGAACGCCCGGGGCGCATTCCCCCGCAAACGGGTTGCCTACCACGGATCCAGGCAGTTTCGGGTTTACAGCCTGGGAACGCTCCAGGCTATGGCCGCCCGCGTCTTTGAGCAGGCCGAAAAGTCGGGACGTCTGCTCAGCATGAACGACAGCAGGCTCTGGCTGCTGTTGCTGCTGGCCGGAAAGAAAGAGGAGCTCCACGACCGAACGGAGTTTCTCCGCCAAAAAGCGGACTGGGAAATGCACCCGAGGCAGCAGTGCGCCGCACGGGCGCTGCGGTTCGCGGTCGGCAGCGGGCACCCCTACTACCGGCACATTACCGAGATACTGGACCTCGAGCGGACACGGGGAACCGTGGCGGAAAAGAGGGTGAAGAAAGGAGCGCGGCTCAATGCGCGGAAGAAGTAGCAGGTATGGGTCCAGCGACAAGGTTGTCGTGAGGGTAGAGGTAACACCCGAATCTCACGCGGAAGACACCGCAAAGCAGCGCCTGCTCACCTCGCTCGCGAGCGCCGGCCTCACCCAGGCGAACATCGGCTCGCTCCGGACCAGCAACCACATCAACGGCGTGGCGAAGCCGGATGACATCCCGAACATTCGCGTCGTTGCCGGGGTTACGAAGGTCGCCAATCTCGGCGAGGCGCCACACTAAACCAGCGGAGGATTATTTCCGTTCTCATCGAAAGCCCGGCGCGTGACACGCCGGGCTTTTTATATGTAAAGCATACTTGACATACTTTTTTAACCTGCTAACGTGTATGTACAAGACTAATTGTAAACAATAAATGCGGAAATTCGTCCCCCTGTCACTGGTAGCGGTAGCGCTTATGGCTGCACAATGTGCGAACAAAATAGACACGACCCAGGTTCAAACTGAAGCCGCCGTGAATTCCGATCAACGCGCAACGACCTCGACCAAAACCGAAGGCGACGCCATGGTGGCGCGCGGAGCATCTTCTAGTGAACCAGTGAATGGAACCACGAGCGGGTCCTCTTCCGACGATGCCATGATGTACACCAAAGACACTATGAAGAATGAAGGGAAGGGCGGGACCGTGGACGACCGAATGGGTACGGGCGGATCCGCGACCAACCCGCCGATCCAAGCGACCACGAGCGCGAGCGGCTCATACAATTACAGCAGGTAGAGGAGGTAAGCTTAAGTAAATAAAAAAATTTGGAAAGTCACATCCTGCTCGCGTTCCTCGGCGGCCTCCTGACAATTGGTGCGCCGTGCGTCCTTCCGGTTCTTCCTATTATCCTCGGTGCTTCGATCGGGCAGAGGAGTAAGCTGCGCCCCCTGTTCATCGCACTCGGCTTCTCGCTAACCTTCTCGGTTTTCGGGCTGTTCCTCTCGTACGCGGTTTCCAGGATCCACGTGAACGCCAGCTACGTACACGATGGTGCCGCGGTAGCGCTCATGCTTTTTGGGCTACTTTTGCTGTTTCAGCACCTCTGGGAACGGGTTGCGGCTCCCCTCTCGGGGGCGGCGACCTCAGCCCAAGGACTCGCGTCGCGCAGCGGAAGCGGTGCGTTCGGCGGCTTGGTTCTTGGGGTTGTTCTCGGCGTCATTTGGACGCCGTGCGCGGGGCCTATTCTAGCTTCTATCCTCGCGCTCGTGGCCAGCCAGGGGAGCTCGGCGGCGGCTGGAAAGCTGCTCCTGGCCTACTCACTCGGCGCCGGAGTGCCCATGCTCGTCATCGCCTACGGCGGCCAGTTCGTAACCACCAGGGTTCGCACCCTGGCCGCCTACACCGACGTGCTCCAAAAAATCTTCGGGATCATTATTATTTTGATCGGGCTAGCAACGCTCTTCGGCTACGATACCCAGCTCGTGGCAAAGCTGCTCTCGCGCTACAACTTCGCATCACTCGAAGAACGGCTCATACCTGTGCCGCCGTCAGCGGGGTTTAGCGGTAGCCTGCCGAACGTGCCGATCAACATGGCAAACCCTAAAGCAACCACGACCATGACCGACAACGGAACGACCCCGAACAAACCCTCACCGGATCTGCGAAAGCCCGAAGGCGTTGCTGACCTCGGTCCCGCGCCCGAGCTGACCGGCATTTCCGGCTGGCTCAATAGCGAACCGCTGACGATGCAGGCCCTGCGCGGAAAGGTCGTGCTGGTAGACTTCTGGACGTACAGCTGCATTAACTGCATTAGAACGCTACCGTACGTCACGGGCTGGTACGGCAAGTACAAAGAAGAAGGCTTTGTGGTACTCGGCGTTCATACGCCTGAATTTGAATTTGAAAAGTCAAAAGAAAACGTCGCAGCGGCGCTCAAGCGGTTCGGCATTACCTATCCCGTGGCGCAGGATAACGACTTTGGCACCTGGAACGCCTACCAAAATCAATACTGGCCCGCCCACTACCTCGTAGATAAGCAAGGGCAAGTACGGTACACGCATTTCGGCGAAGGCAAGTACCAGGAAACCGAGATGGCCATCCGCTACCTGCTCGGCGAGACCGGAACCGCTGACGTACCGAGCGACGACGGCACCCCGATCGATGTGGGCACTCCGGAAATATACCTCGGCACCGCGCGGCTACAGTACCTCTCGCGGGAACAAGTTGAAGTGTTCAGAAGCGTCCCCGCGGTAAACGGACAGAGCGTCGCCACGCTCACGCAACCTTCATTGCTCGCACCGAACACCTACGGCCTTGGCGGGCGGTGGGGGCTCTCGCCCGAGCAGGCCACCTGTCTCTCTGACTCGTGCTCAGTCCGGCTCAGCTTCAGCGCAGCAAAAGTACACATGGTCGCGAGCGCGGACGGAGCCGCGCCGCTCGAGGTTCAGGTCAAGGATCCGAGCGCGCCGGCGACCACCCTCGGGACACTGAAAGTCAAAGACCCGCGGCTCTACACGGTTCACGATTACGGCGCGAGCGCGCGCCGCCAAGTTGAAATTGACGTACCGAAAGGCTTCCAGCTTTTCACATTTACCTTCGGCTGATTCGGTATGCCGATTACTAATCATGTAAGAAAGCATCGCGAGACTGCCGGACTCACCCAGGAACAGCTCGCGGTAAAGCTCGGCGTATCGAGGCAAACTATTAACGCCGTGGAGACCGGCCGCTACGAACCGTCGCTTACCTTGGCGCTCAAGCTCGCCAAAATTTTTAAGGTGCCTGCCGAAAACCTCTTCGTGCTACCATAGAACCGTATGCGAAACATTGTCTACTACCTCCTGCTGCTCGTATTCATTGCCCTGCTCTCGGGCTACCTGCTCTCCCAGGGCGAGAGCATGGCCATGGCGCAAATCGCCCTGGCCTCGGTGCTGCTCGCCGGCTACACGGTGACGCTTTCGCTCGTGGGCCACGGCCCGGCCACCGACGAACGCGAAACTCGCCACCGCCACCTCGCGAGCCGCGCGGCACTCACCGCCGCTACCGCGGTGCTCTCCCTCGGCGTCGTGGTCCAGCTCTTCCTCCACCGCATAGACTGGTGGCTGCTGGCCTCGCTCGTTGCGGCCAACCTCTCGAAGATCGTAACCCTCCTCTACCTCGACAAGAAGAACTAACACCATGCCACGGGAACAAAACAGCATGGAAGGGATTCGCCCCGCTGATATTGGCGAGATCAACGTCGACGAAGAAGGCCGGATCATGAACGCCGGAGCCGGGCACAATTTCGAGTCTGACGCGGCCATTGAGGGCAAGTTCGGACAAGAAATGTCCGGAGATTGGCCCGAGCTCGAACGCATCGTAAAAAATTTGACCGCCTACCAACGGCTCGAACTCGACAGCTGCCTGAACCAAGCGGGCAGCTCGGTCCGGGAACTCTGCACCGCTGACCCAGAGAACCACGCGGCCATTGAAGCCTGCTTTGCAGACTACCCGAACGACGCCGCCGGCGTGCTGAAGCGGGTCCGCAACAAGCTCGTCCCGCTCCTCGGCTGAATAAAATGTGAAAGCGCCCCGTAGAAACTACGGAGCGCTTTTCGTAACTTGCGATTGATTGTGTGCGGCGTCTACTGCGGCGTTACGTTCAGCTCGGAGATAACCTTCTCGAGCCTCAGCGGGTACTTGGACTGCATCTCTTTCCATTCGGCTCGCGTCGCTACGATGCGCTTCAGCGTTGCCATAACCGATGGCATGACATCCGACCACTCAAATACGCGTCCCTTGTGGACGAACACGGTGTGGCCGTCCAGCTCCACCCGCTCCACGCCGCGGACGCACGCGAGCTCCGGCAAGAGCTTCGGGAACGTTGGCTGCATGTCGGCGTTGCCGGTGGCAATAACGTTCGTCCCCTCGAGCAGGTACCGGGTGACCCGTTCGGTCAGGTCAATCGCGACGAGGTGCTCGTCGGTTTCAGGGTCGAAGGTGACAACGTACTTCACCATGGTTGGTATCTTCGCGGTAACTTCCGCGGGCGCGCCCACGCTGACCAGCGTAAGCGCAAACAGTATCCTCGCTATCGCTATCACAAACTTGTCCTCCCGTTTTCAGCGGAACCGAGAACCCCGCGGGGTTCAGGGCCGGTGGCTCGCTACTCCACCAGCACCGCGCGGACGATGTACCGTTTCCACGCGGTGCCGATAGGGTAGCTCGTCTGCAGGGTCAGGAGCCGCTCGCGGTAATCGCCCTGGGACAGCGACTCGGTGTCGGTGGCCGAGGTCACGAAGCGCTCGTAGACCTGGTACTCGAACGTCTGACCGGCCGGATTCGAAACGTAAATTTTCGCGCCCGTCTCAATTCTGGGCAGCAGGGCGAACACGGTCTTGTACTTCCCCTTCGACCACACGAAGTCGGAGCTATGGCCGAAGATGTACGCGTTGCCCGCCTGCCCCGGTTCCGCCGTAGCCGGGTAGTGGACCACGCCCTCTTTCAGCGCGTCGCCGAAGGAACGCTTCGAAACCTTGTCGAGGTAGACCACGGGCGCCGCAATGCCGAGCGACGGCACCGCGAGGTAGTTCGCCCGCCCGAGCAGCGCGGCGGTGCTGCTCGCGGCGGTGGTTGCCGCTGCCGGGCGCTCACCGAACGTGTAAGCCGCGTTCAGCCAAAAAAAGCGCCAGTTCAGGGCGACCACGAGGACGCCGAGAACCACGAGAAAGGCCACAAATCGCTTAGCAAACCGGTGCATACCAGGGCAGTATACCCGGGCGCCCGGTGAAAGAAAACCCCCGCCCTCACCCGAGGAACGGGGGTTTGAAGCTTCGGTTACGCGCGTTTCCAGCGCCTGGTAATCAGGTACGCGAGCGGCACGAGCAGGGCCACGGCCACGGGCGGTACGCCGGTGTCCGGGAGCGTATCGGTTGCGCCTAAGATTGCCGGTTCCTTGGGCACTCCCCCGCCGCCGTTCGTGTTGCTGCCGAGAACCTGCGGGGTAGAGCTGCCGGTCCCGCCTCCGCCGCCGCCCCCGCCGCCCCCCCCGCCCCCCCCGCCCGCGGCGCCCCCCGCCCCCCAACCCGACCCGGGGGCGCGCGACGCGTCCGGGGCGCCGCG
>CAZLPF010000003.1:55493-63393 GCA_964561365.1 uncultured Candidatus Saccharibacteria bacterium
TGCCGAGAACCTGCGGGGTAGAGCTGCCGGTCCCGCCTCCGCCGCCTCCACCTTGGCCGCCCTCGCCGGTCGTCCCGCCGCCCCCGCCCCCACCACCGCCTCCGCCGGTCCCGCCGCAGTCAACGACGCAGCCGCCACCTCCGCCCCCGCCGCCCGGAGTGGGCACGGTCGAGGTTGCGGACGATTTGTTGTTCGAAAGGTTCGGGTCGAAGCTGCCGGAAGAAACCTGCATCTCGTTCACGATGGTGTGACCGGCCGTGCCGGTCTTCACGCTCGCGACGAGCGTGATGGTTTCGTGCTGGCCCGCGGCCATGTCGCCGACGAACCACTCGTCGAGCAGCGAGTCGTAGGTGCCCGTGGAGGTCGTGGCGCTCACGAAGGTCACATCCGCGGGCAACATTTCGGTGAGCTTCACCGAAGTTGCCGTGTCGGGGCCGCTGTTGGCAACGTCGCCGGTGTAGGTAATGGTCTCGCCCTCGTTCGGGGTTGGCTTGTCCACGGTCTTAACGACCGAAACGTCGGTACCGGTGGCGTTGCCGCCGCCCCCTCCGCAGTCCTCGCCCTCGCAGCCGCCCTCGCCCCCGCCGCCGAGGTCGGTGGTCACGGTAATTTTGCAGCCGTAGTCGCCCCCGGTGACGATGATGCCGCCCCGGTGGTCTTGGGCGACCATGCCCCGCATGGCCGGAACGTTCAGTTCAATGCGCCAGGAGTCCTGGCTGTCGCCCGGGTCGGTGAGGTGCGCGGCGGCGAGCGTGTCGCCCTCGGCGTCCACCGGCGTCAGCGACATGAGCGGGCAGAGGTTCTGGCGCCCGAACAGCGGATCGTCGGCCGGCAAGCCCACCGGCGACGTCAGTACGGTCTGGTAGGTCGAGCTCGAAGACGTGGTGTCGAGGCTCACCGTGTAGGTCTTGCTGTGGTTCTCGCCGGGGAACACGTTGCCGAACGGCAGGTAGGTGTCCGAAACGAGCAGGACCTGGACCTCGGCGCGCACGTCGAGCGCGCGGTTCTGGTAGAGCACGCCGAAGGCCACGAGCAGCGCGGTGAGGGTCAGCGCTGCCAGGGTTTTGGAAAACTGCGATTTGAGCTTAAAGAAGTTCATGGCAGTTCGTTATTCGGCGGCCGGAGCCGGCGGCGCTTCCGGCGCGGGGGCCGGGTCGGGAGCCGGCGCGGGGGCCGGATCAGGCTCGGGCGCCGGGGCGGGCTCGGCGGGCGGCGGCGGGGAGGTATCCCCGCTCGGCTGCTCCTCGGCGGGCGGCGTTTGCGTTTCAGGGCTCGCCGGCGGCGTGGTGGCCGGCGGCGTGGTGGTACCGCCGTCGCCGGTGTCGGGCGGCGTGCTTTCGCCCCCAACGGGCTCGGTACCGGACGGCGTGGTGGTAGCGGACGGTTCAGACGGCGGCGTGGTGGTAGCCGGGGTAGACGAAGCCAGCGGTTCGGTACCCTCCGGGGTTCCCGAAGAGGTGGTGCCGAGTGCCACGGCCGGGTCCTGCGCCGGCGGAACGTTGCCGCCGCCCCCGCCCCCACCGCCGCCCAAAATTTCGAGGCTCGAGGTGCTGGTCGTTGCAAGGCTCTCTACGGTAGACGTGGTCACCGTGGCGTCGGTCGAGGTTCCAGCCACCGCGCCGGCGAGCAGGTCGGGCGCGGGCTCTGCCTGGCCTTCGTCGCCCTCGGCGAACGAAGGTACGGCCGAAGGCGCGGTGTCCGCGCTGAAGTAGGGGTTCCTCTCGGTGTTCGGTTCGCCCGGGGTAGGCTCGGGGTCAACCCAGTTGTTCGTGCCGTCCGGCATGCGGGTGAACGACTTGTCTTCGGGCGCGCCGCTGCCCGGGTACGTGTAGGCGTGCGAGTCTACGAGCGAGAACGACGTGGTGGAACCGTTGTAGAGCCGGACCGTGTCGCCGGTATTCTGGAGGCTGAAGTCGGGATTACCGTTCCGGTAGACCACGAGGAAACCGCCGGGCGCAATGACCGTGCTCGTGGAGGTCGTGCCGGTGTTCATGACGTTGCCGCTGGTAATGAGCAGCTGGTGGCTGTCGTTGCTGTCAAAGAGCGCCCAGCCGGCGACGTCGACCGGCACCGGGAAGCCGTTGTAGAGCTCGACCCATTCGCCGTCCTGCGGGTCCCCCGCCGCGCCTTCGTCGGCGCCGGCGGGGTTCGGAACGAACTCGTTTATAACGAGCCAGTTCGCGCGCACCGGCGGCAGGCCGCAGCCGAGCTGGCCGGGAAGCGGACGGTAGTTCACGGTGACGTTGCTGCGCAGCTGCACGGCGGGCTCCGAGGCGTCGGTGCCGTGCGCGCCGAAGGCGGCCAGCAGCGTGCGGTTGCTGTGGATGTGCACGTCGCCCTGCTCGGCGTAGAGCACCACGTCGCCGAGGTCGGAGTTGTTCGAGCTCGTTTCAATGGCCGCCCCGCTGCCGGAAACGGCGGCGGCGCGGGAAACGAGCAGGAACGCGCCCTGCGAACCGCTCTTTACGAAGGAAACGTTCGCGTCAATGCTGACGAGCCCGTCAACGACAATGGCGGTGAGCTGGTCTGCCATGGACGGGTCCTGGCTGACCGTGACGTTCGAGGCAATGGTCAGGTTGCCGTGGATGTGGAGGGTGCCGCGGATGGTCGTGCTCGAGTTGCTGCCGAAGGAGAGGTTCCCCGCAATGTCGGAAGGGCCGAGGTCAATGCCCGGGGTATTGTTCGGGAACACGAGACTGCCGGCCACTGAGCCGCCGGCGGCCGCGGCGGCGAGCAGCTCCGGAATGTGGACGTCGGGCAGGGCGGAGGTCGGAGCGCCGGTGGCGGCGGTTCCGGAAATGTTGAAGTTCGCGACCTCAATGTCGCCGGAGGCGGTTACATCCCCGGTAACGGTGCGGGTCGTGCCGCCCCCGAAGGCGTCGACGTCGTGATTAGAGCGGACCGAGCCGTTCACGGTGACGTCGCTGTGTACGAGCACATCGTCGGCGTCGCTGCCGCTGCCGGCCGCCTGGACCGCGAGGTTCGCCGGCCAGTCGACCGTAGGCAGCTCGCAGGTGTCGGTGAAGCTGTAGACCTTCGTGTTCGTCAGGCTCTGGCGGTACTCGCTCGGACCGACCTGCTTGCAGGTCACGGCTTTCGCTACGGTATTTTCGGAAAAACTGAACGTTACCGCGCCGGGCGTGGTGGTCGCAGGGCCGGTGCCGCCGGGAACAACCACGCTGCCGCAGGTCGGTTCGGGCACCGCGGCCGGCGAGGTCGTGCCGGTCGTGTAGGTAAAGTAAACGGTCTCCGCGTCGGGGTCGTCCGTGGTCACGCTCACGACCTGCTGCCCGGCGAGGTCTGTGCCGCCCACGAGGTTATTCCAGCCAATGTCGCCGGGGATGGTCAGCACCGGCGGGTCGAGCAGGACCGGCGTGGCCGTCACGTTTATGACGTGCGCCTCGAAAGCCGAAAACAGCGGCAGGGCAATGAGGCTGGCCACGAGCGCCGCCGAGCTCGCGCGGAAGAGGAAGCCCGCGGCACGCGCCGCGTGGGCGCCGAAGGACCGGGCACCCGCAGCGGGCACCGGCTCGGTGTGCGCCACGCTCACCTTGGGCGCGCGAACCCGGGCACGCGCCGGGTGGTGGCCGTGGTGGTGTCCCCGCTTCAATTTTTTAGCGTGGCTGGGCATGGCTTAGAGTTTCTTCTGGAGCTCCTGGTCAAGTTCCTGAATCTTCGGCCCGAGGCCGCGGGCAACGCTGCCGAGGTACGGAATGCGGAACGGGTGCTTGCCAATGTAGACAGCCCGGCCCACGACGTCAGACGTCTTTATGGGCGAGTCCTCAACGTTGTTGGCGTCGCCCTTCGTGGTAATGCTCACCCCGGCCTTGCGCACGACGCGGTGGATGGTGAAGCCTTTGGAGTTTTTAAAAACAATGATCTGCCCGACCTCGGCGTCCTTGCCGTCCATGCCCTTCATGAGGATGAGGTCGTTGACCTTCAGCACCGGCCACATGGAGCCGGAGGTAATGG
The DNA here is from genome assembly GCA_964561365.1 of uncultured Candidatus Saccharibacteria bacterium. Classification (GTDB taxonomy): domain Bacteria; phylum Patescibacteriota; class Doudnabacteria; order UBA920; family UBA920; genus CAZLPF01. The sequence continues at coordinate 59,466 of CAZLPF010000003.1, forward strand.
TGGCAATGGGGTACTCGGTGTGCAGGACCTTGGCGAGCACCCGCGGCGCGAAGTAGACCGCGAGCACGACGAAGACGGCGTACGCGGCGACCTTCAGGCTAATTTCGAGCACTTTTCCCACGGGAGTCTATTCTCTTAACTCTGTACTAAGTACTAAGGTACTTCGCTATTTACCAAACCCTCGGAACCTTGAAGATCAGGACCCGCCCGGTGTACTGCCGCACCTCGGCTGACTCCGGAACGTAGACGGAAAATTCGAGCTTCTCTTTCTTGCCGGGCTCGAGGTAGAAGTAGTTGCGGCTGACCTTCAGGAGGTCGGAAATGCCGCCGAAGTACCAAACCATGACGTAGGCGCTCCGGTCGCCGGCGCTCTCGAGCGTCACGGCGCGGGTCGCGCCCTTGGACTTCGGCAGGTCGCCGAAGTCGAGCCGCTCGCCGGTGGGGTTTACGCCAATGCGGTTTTCGGCAATAACGTTCACGACCGCCTGGTACTTCTCGGCGTAGACGAGCTGGACGACCACCACGGCGAGCACGGCGAGCAGCACCGCCTGGAGGAGCACTCGGACCCAGGAGCGACGCTTCATGGTGCCCTCGGGGCTCATTTCAATGGGGGTTTCGGACATGGCTGGCTAAATAATAGAGGAGCTACGGCAGCGCCGGGGGCGTGGCCGTGCTGTAGTTAAAACCGGTGACTTCTATCCAAAGGTCGGCGCCGTAGGGGTAGTGCTCGGTAGCCGGGTCCAGGCGGGCGAACGGCGGCACGTAGTAGTCGTTCTGAACCGGGTCAGGATCGTACAGCGCGTCCCACGGCACCTGCTTGCCCGGGTCATCGGCGCCCGGTTTGCAAAAACCGTAGAAGCAGGGGCTCGCCATGCCGACGAACCATACGTCGGCAGTATCGCTCGCGTTCTTCGAGAGCAGCCCTTCGGCAATGCTCGAGGTAGCGAGCGCACTGGTCCCGCTCGCGTTCCAGACGTAGGGCTGGTGGAAAGCGAGGACCTCACGGTCCACGGTCAAAAAGTCCGTGGCGAGCATGGTCGGCAGCGTGGCCGTCGAAGAACTGGATTCGGCAAGACTTTTCACGAGCGCGAGCCAGCCGCCGAGCGGCAGGTAGCAGCGCTGCCAGTAGGGGTTTGAAAGGTCCACGGTGTAGGTTACCGCGTCCGTGGTGCTCGCATCCTCGGGCAAATTCTCCTCGCAGTACTGCCAGGCCGGCACGGTGCTGGAACCAATAACCACGTCTGCCCACGGGTCGCCGGGGTAGGGCGCTTTCAGCGGCTCGCACGGCTGCGGGGCCTGGGGCGAGTCGCACGAGAGCTTCACCTTCGGTTTCAGTTTCAGAACGTAGCTCACGCCCTCCAGGCGGTCCGAAGCCACGAACGAGTCGGCGAGGCTCACCGTTACCGAGGCGTTCGAGAATCCGGGGCGCTGAATGGACGGGTAGATGACGTCGCCGAACTCCACGCTGTCCGTGCTGACCGTGAGGGCGTTCTCAACCACGGCTTTCACGTTGACCACGTGCGCCTCGAACGCCGCGTAGCCGGCCGCGCCCACGACAATGCACGCACCGGTGAGGAGCGGCAGGTGGGCCCACTTGAAAATGGAGCGGAGTACGTTCACACGTTCTGGTAATTGATTCGGGAGGTTCTATCCCCCGCTCCCCCGCGCGTTCAACTGAACGCGCGGGGTTTGCGGACTATCGAACCGGGGAACGAGGAACTACTGAAGGAGCGGACCGGCGTTCGAGCCACCGATGCCGGTGACTTCGAGCCACAGGTCGCAGCCCAAGGTCTTGCCCCGGAGAGCGGGGTCAAGCGAGTAGTCTGCCGGGTTGGCAGCCGGGTTGTTCTGGTGAACGAAGGTCGGCCACTCCTGGGCGCACTGGTTGGTGAAGCAGGGGGCCTTCAGGTCAATGTTCCAGGTGTCAGCCACGTCGTCGGCGCCCTTGGACAGGTTGCCGTAGACTTCGGTGGCGAGGGTGGTGGCCAAGTTCCAGGGAAGCGGCAGGCCGTGGAAGGCGTTGATGCCGTTCGCTACGCGCGGGCCGTTCGCATCAACCGGGTTGATGTCGTTCTCCTGGACGGTGCCATCCGGGGAGAGCTCGTGCTTGGAGAGGTACGGGCAGAGGAGGGGCATCATGGTGCTGCCCTGGGGGCAGACGAAGGTGCCGTCCTGGTTCTCGCCGACCTGCGGGTGGTTGCCCTGCTCGTCCACGCACTTCGGCTTCTGGCGGATCATGTAGCTCACCTCGCCGTTGCGGGTCTGGTTGATCGCCGCGACCGCGTCGAGGTCGAACGCGTCGGCCTCGGGCTCGAAGCCCGGATCGTTCACGTCCGTGGCGTCCACAATCTTCACGTACTTGGCCCACGGGAGCGGGCCGAGGTCGAACTGGCTGTCGCGTGGGGCGTCGTTGCCAATCTGGGTCCACGGGCCGACGAGGTTCTGGGCCGCGAACACGTCAACCTTCTCGTCGGGGTACACGGAACCGCCGGTGACCTCAAAGTCCATGACCTCGGGGCCGCCGTTGTTCACAATGAAGCCCGGGAAGGACACGACGATCTGGCCGCCGAAGCCCAAGCTGAAGAACTTGGTCGGGTCGGTGTTTACATCGTACGGGGTGCCGGTGGTTTCCGGGGCGCCGAGGGCCGCGGCCGGGTTCGAGCGGGCCGGCAGGACCGGGGTGTTGTTCTTACGGAGACCCTGGCTCGAGGACTCGACGTTATTGGCGTAGACGGAGGAGGTACCGGTGACCGAGCTCACGAAGGCGTCGGAGAGGGACACGGTGAACACCTTGTCCAGGCGCTCCTGGGCGAAGACGGTGCCGAAGTCAATCTCGTCGACCGGAACTTCGAGCGCGTTCTCAATCTTCGCGGTCACGTTGATGACGTGGGCCTCGAAGGCGGAGAAGGCAGCGGCGCCGGCGGTAATGAGACCAATGGTCCCAGCCGCGAGGCCGATGCGGGAGAAGAGTTTCTTCATATGGTTTTTTTGGGAAGAAAAAACTCGTGCTACCTGCGTACACGAGTGTGCATGCAGGAATCGCAACTTAATTGCTTGGTTGTTTCTGTTCGCCGCCTATACCTCCCGGGTAGGAATGTGAACTTCGTACCGTGGAAGCTGTTGCCAGCCCCCGTGGAGGAGCCAGAACTGTTTCCGACCCCTGTGAGGGGGCGTAGGCGATGGCGAACTCCCTGCCTTTCCGTAGCCGCTCCTGCAAGCGACACGATCGACCGTCGAAAGTGCAAGTACGAAAACCCGAACGAAAAACCTAGCTCGTTCGGGCTCTGGTACCTGCGCTGTCGCTGCTGGTTGTGACTTTCGGACCCCAATGGGTCATGCCTGTTGGCGGGACTAAAAAAGAAGGCCGAGGCTGAAATGGACTTCTATATTCTTACGTCGCTTTTTTAGTTTTTGCAACCTAATTAAATCATTTGTAAAAAATTTTGTCAAACCATTTTTACTTTTATTTAAGCCTAAATTTGACTTACAGAGAAAGAAGCGGGATAGTGTGTTGCTTTAGTGAGGAAAAGCTGGGGACTACCTGGGTTTAACGGAGTTTCAGGTTCTGCAAAAACTTCCGGAACCAGTAGGCAACCGAGGCTTTGTCAGGCACCAGTGACACATTTAGGGTCTGCGTCTGTCCGGGCAAAACAGTCACCTCCGCGTCTGCCGACCGGTAGCCGGCCAGGGTAACGTTCACGGTTCGCGGACCGGCGAGGAGCGGCAGGTTGAAGGCGCCACCCTCCCCCGCCTGCGCCCGCTCTACCCCGGAACCGTTCGCCGCAAGCTCGGCGTCCGGCAGCGGCACGCCGGTGTCGTCGGTCACGCTGCCGGTCACCGCCCCGGGCGAGTAGTACTTCCGCAGCGTGGCGGCCGCGAGCTTCTCGCTGCCGTCGGGGCGCAGCAGCGAGGTGCTGCCGCCAGAGAG
>CAZLPF010000004.1:0-15464 GCA_964561365.1 uncultured Candidatus Saccharibacteria bacterium
AGGACCAGGTGACCTGCTGACTCGTCTGCGCCGGGTTCGGCGAGACCGAGCAGGAGAGGGTGGTGGGCGGAGGAGGTGTTCCTGTGCCGCTCATATCCTCCACCTTCAGTTCCGAAACGGTGATGGTTGCATTGGCACTCCCGCTCCGGTTCTCGAAGCCGAGGTAGGCGGAGAGCTGGGCGGTACCCATGCTCACGGTCCTCGTGTCCTTGAGCACGCCATCGGCGAAGAAGCGGGCGGTGTTGCCGTCCCGCTCAATGGACAGGGTGTGCTGGGTACCCAAGGGTACGAGGCCGGGGAAAGTACCGAACTGCCCCTCGGAGCTCGCGTAGCCGTCGTAGAGCGAGTAGCCGATGTCCCGGGTCATGTTCCAGTAGGCGGTGCCGCCGACCGAACCGGAGGGGGCGAAGCCCATCCAGATCCTGCCGTCGGCTCCACTTGGGGAATTGTCAGTGTACTTGAGCGAGACTCGGGTCTTGTCCCCTACGGTCTGATTGCTCGTGTAGTAGGCACCAGAACCGGGGCTGCCGGAGTAGACCAGGCTGCTACCACCGGACACCGTGTGGGTACCGAGGTTGTAGTTCTTGGTCCAGCCCGTGGGGAAGGTGGCGGGGTTCAGGGTGAGGAGGACAGTAGATGACGGAGCGGCCTGGACTCCGAAGGTGTTAGAGAAGTTCGACCAGGCTCCCGTGGCCCCGTTCCGTACCTTCAGTTTCCAACTTCCGGCGGTGAGATTGACGGCTGTGACCTGAGCTTGTGTTGTCCCAATAACGGACACACCAGCGGCGGGGTGCCGGTAGCACCCAGTGCCGGTTGAACCATTGCAGAACCACACTTCAAGATTCGAAGCGAAGTTTATGCCGGTGAGTCTGCCGTCGAACGGCAAGCCCGCGGTTGGGTTTCCGAAAGCTCCGAACATACCAGCAGTTGGAACGGCTGGCGGAGGGGGCGGCGGCGCGGAAGATCCGCTGAGGCTCTCCACGCTGATCGGAAACACCTGAACAGTTCCCGTTACAGATCCCCGGTTCTCGAGGCCGAAGAACAGCTCGACGTTCGAGGCCTGGCTGTAGTCGGTCTTCGTGTACTTGAGAACGTTGTTCAGGTAGTAGCGGACGGTAGCACCGTCTCGCTCAATGGTCAGGGTGTGGCGGGTGCCCTTGGGGGCGGCACCGGGGAAGAGCTGGTAGAAGTAGCTCGGGACCTGCCAGGTCGCGTCGTACTCATCGCTCCAAAGGTTGATGTAGTACGGCAGGACCGTAGAACCGGGCTGCTTCGTACCGACCCAGAAGCGGAGGTCTGCTCCCGACTGGGTACCGATGGTGACGTCGGCCTTAATTCGTACCTTGTCCCCGAGCGTGAAGCCCGTGGTTCGGTAGTAGGCCATGGCCGAGGGGTTCAGGGTGAAGGTGCTGCCCGAGTTGGTGACACCGGAGGGGCCGTAGAAGGTACCCCAGGCGCTGCTCGGGAAGGTGGTGAAGGGTTCGGAGAAGAGGGAGGACGTGGGTGGTGGGGTGCTAGGAGACCCGCTCGTTTGGGCAACATTTAAGTCTTCCACCCAGACACCGCTATCTCCGAAAACGGTAAACTGCAAGTAGAAGCCATCGTAAGCCCCGACAGCGACACTCGTCATAAGAACACCCCCAGCCAGCAAGCTGACCGAGGTACCGTCTGAGCGAAACTCCATATCTTTCCAACCTGAGTAAGCCGACGCCGTTGGAAGCAACAGTGTCTGCTGCGGCGGGGGCACTAGATCCAGCCTGTTACTTGGGTAATTCCAAGAGAGGCTCATTGCTTCGCTGTTGTCTTTGGCTCTCCGAAGAGAAACCCAAACCGACGTGTTCTGAAAAGCCTGCACGCGCATAGTGGCAGAGAATTTCCCTGCGAAAGTTCTGCGAGTGCGCACGGAAGTCTGCGTGGGGTAAACAGCGACAGAGGGAGGTGGGAGCGTGGCCTGCAGCACAAGGCGGCCGAGGCGAAAGTCCGGGCTCGTAGCCGATGTTTGCTTGACGACTTTCCATACATCTTCGAACGTGCTGGATGATGCGGGCTTGAGCAAGCACTGATTTCCGCCAAGGCATCCCGGGTCAGGCACGGCGTTCTCCATGAGCTTGACAATCTCATGGACGTCGTCCTTGGCCGGGTCAAGGTATGAACCCAAGATGTGCTGACTGATTCCGACCCCAGCTTGCAGCAGGGTCCTCGCGAGACCCAGGGCCGTGTACTGCAGCGGGCTGATGAACTCAACCGCGATGCATTTACCGATGTCTCCCCTCCAGTTCCACGGCAGCGCCTGCGGAGAGAAGCGGATGATGTCGGAGCAGCGGGTGAGATACTGGTAGCGACCGTCGGCGTAGTAGTCAGACGGGGTCGCGATGCCGACGATGCTGAGGACGTTCGGGTTCGGCAGTTCAAGGTTTCGGGAGCTCAAGAAACTATCGCTGTCGGAACGAAGGATCCCGTAGATTTCGTTGGCGTAGAAGTTTCCCTGGCTGTGCGCCACGAGGACGCAGGTGCAGCCGTCGGTGATGTCCTGCTTCACGTCGCGGAGGAGCTGGAGCAGGACCGGGTCGTTCTTGAGCATGTCGGCGGAGAGGCCCCAGATTGCAGCCATCACCGCTTTATGCGCGTTCTCGTTCTGGGCCGCTGCTTCCAGATTCCAGAGGTAGGTTTGCACCTCCTGATTCGTGAGCTGCTGGGTAGACTCGAGCAGGTCGGCAAACATACCGACCGCATTCGAACCTACGGTGTAGTTGTTGGTAAAGCGGAACTGCTTTGAGATACCCACGCGCATGGATGGTGAAGCAATCTCGTTCCAGCGTTGTGAGAATAGATACGCTTGAGCTGCTGCTTTACCGTCATCTGTCCCGATCCCATTGACATAGCGAAAGCGCACGCACTGCGGGCTCCACTGCGCAAAGAGCGGGGCGGACAAGAACAGCAAAGTTACTGCGAAAGACCATGTGGTGAACATGGTTTTTCCTCCAATCTGTTTGGAAATGTACCGACTGCGGTATCGTTTTAAACAAACACCGCCTTCTGGGCGCTCGTGAGGTATTCAGAAGGCGGTGTTTGTTTGTATTGAGTGAACCGTTTTTGTTTGCTAGCGTAATTGGCTAATCCGGAGTGGTACTTGCGGCAAAGGAGCAATAATCCCATTCAAAGGCTAGTAATGACTGGGTCACACTTCTCCCGTCACCACGCAGACTTAAAACTTCATTAGCTTTATCACTCCGTTCTTTGGTGTTTAGAGCTAAAGAATGAAGAATATAATACCGAGGGGCGAGAAGTTCTGTATACCGAGGGGCGAGAAGCCCCGCAATATCTCTACTATTTTTTATTTTATTTAATTTAAAATAAACTGATTGTGCGCATGTATGTGCTTTTTGGTAGTCATTCGCTACATCCATAGGATTTATACCGGCCTTCCCCCAGGCAAGGTAGTACGCGGCTTCAGCCTTCGCATCCTGCAACAGGGCGAGGCGCTCGCGCTCGCTGTCGGGCGCCAGGAAGAAGGCTTCCCGCTCCAAGTCGTCGCGGAGGCCGTCGTGGTTGGAGTCAATCCCCTCGAGGGTGGTGTTGTTTTCCGGACCCGGGTCTGGGGGCAGGTTGTAGGGACGCTGGGTAAGAATGACCCGGAGCATACCTTTTTCTGATTTTGCAGCGAACGGTGAAAGGGCGGTGCGGGCTACAACCTGGTAGTGCTTCGTTGCCGCGGTAGAGCCGGTTACCGAAAAGGAGCCGGCGTAGGTACCGTCGTCAGTTTTCTCAAGCGTCGCTACTTTTGAAGCCACCTTACCGTAACGGGGAGAGGCTATGTCTCCCGGCTCTACCTCAAAGAGCGAGGCAGATACGGGTAACAAGGATTTGATAGTCACGCTAACCCGCACTTCCCTGTTGCCCGAAAGGGTAAGGAGCTCGGGAGCGGGAGAGGCGGATTCAATGCGTGGGGCAAACAGTAACTGGCACGACAGTAGTACTGCAGCAATTGCTGCAAAAAGTACGAGGACGCGCTTATGCCTTCGAAGGAAGTTTGGCTTTGGAGGCTTTGGAGCCTCAAGGCTTGTTGGTATCTGGTTCACTTGGATAAATCCAAATATTTAGTAAATTTAGTCTAACAGGGCACAGTACAAACTTTTTAAACTCTTGTCAAGGACCACTTTCAGCCTTGTTTGTGTAACAAAGCACCGCCCAAAAGAGTAGTGAACTAACACCTCGAGGGCGGTGCGAATCGAACCCGTGAACCAAAACCTGATAGAAACTTAGAAATCCTGGCTACGGACGAATGTTTACCGGACCTGCGGTTATTCCAAACTTTGAGAAGTCTGCGTTGGTTACGTACAGGTAGTAATTGCCAGGCTGAAAGGCAACCGAAACGGGAGAACCGCTGGCATTTTGGGTGATTGGAGCAGGAATATACCAACCTGCCGTTACCTGAGAGCTTGAAGCATTTACGTATCCGGCATTTACCCCGTACAGGGTTGGGTCCGAGCCTGGTATGAAGCCAGCTCTGTACTGCTCTGGTATAAGGTACATTCCAAACGACTCACCAACTTCTTTGCAGGTGGCAGACAGCCTCGCCGCAGAGCACGGGTTTGCGTCTACCCACGACACGGTTGACCATCCACCGGTCAGCTGCACCGCACTGCCAGGCTTGGGGTCAGTTAAAATCAGGCTGACCGGAGTTGCGGTGGCAGTGGAAACCGCGGGCCGCTGAACAGCACGAATGGAGATGCTCGGGCCAGACATAGGCAGCCCTTTAGCTTTCATGACGACCCGGTCACGAACCAAAATACCGGGCTGAAAATCTACCAAACTTAGCTTTAACTTTTTCCCCGCCGTTGCGAGCCGTAGCTTTACGGCGACGCTCATGGTAGCTTGCTCACCACGGTCGGCCACCAAGAACGGCCATTCCGCTCGGTACGTTACGGTACGGGACTTCCGGTTCACGGCCACCCGCGGGTCGGCCGTGTTTATATATATAGGTGAACCGCCGTGGGGGCCGCCTACCGTTATAGACTCTATACCTTCGAGCGGCAATGTACCGTCAAGCTTGAGCGTCATGGTTCCGAACGTAACGTACGAATCGCGGGGTGCCGAAATCTTGAACTTCAGCCCTTCAACCGAATAAGACCCTTCTGGGACAGTTGCAGCCGGCAATGGTACCCGCTGCATCGGGAGCGTCACTTTGCGCAAGGGCTTTGCGAACGGCTGCAGCCGCGTCGGTACGAGTTCGCCCGGCTGGCGTTTCACCAAGGTACCGCCAATGTAACCGGTTCGGTCCCCCTCGTTTCCAACGAGCACATCGCTCTCGTTGAATCCCCACGAACGCAAGACGTTTCCATTCGGCACGAACGCAAGACCTAAATTCGTTCGCAGGTACGTCAGACCGTCCAACTTAAGAACAGCTCCTACCGGCCTCGGCCAGTGCGATAAAATATCTGTGGTGCTAACCGGGTATGACATGCCTACGTCGAACGGTACGTAACTGACCGCACGGTAACCGCTCGCTATAAACTCATCTTCTGAAGCCAGGTAAGATTTACGACCTTCTTGCAGCAGGTAGCAGTTCGTTGCATAAACGATATGGCTCGGGCAATACAGAGCTCCCTCGCGGGGTTTTATGGGTTGACCAATCGGCAAACGCTCGTCTGCGGGAAGCAAGTTTGAAACAGTTGCTCCTATGTTGAAACCATAAGAGAAAAACGCAGCTTCGGATTCATACGGACGCCTCTCACCAGCGGAAATAAGGTAAATGGCACCTGCCGCATCGCGAACCGTAGCGCCTACCGGGCTACGTTTTACGGCTGCGGACGCCTGGGGAATGTTTCCGAAACTGACGAACGCAACAAGAAGAACGACGGCCCAACCTGCGAACATGTGTCTGATATTCATAGACAAACCTTAAATAGGATACGCCAATAAACTAAATGAAAATGAGCAAAATAGCTATGGAAGAAAATTCACCACCGACCCTGCTTATATAAGCAGTAAGAGGTCATTGTTCCCGTCAACAACAGTAACTGCTGGCGTGGCCGGCAGTTCAACCTCAAGGGGTAGAGAGTAATCTGGGGGGCTGTTTGTTATTTTTTTACGTCTATCAAATAATTTTCTCATTCATTAAATCGGATTGAATTTAGTACGGTAAAAAAATATGAGCCCTCTTCTGTAAGCTGTTCATTCTTTTGGGCAAGGGTTGGTATTTTTGAAGGAAAGTCGTCAGAGGATAAATCAAGACTGCTTAAAAGGTACATTTCATTTTTTGACGCAAGTATTGCTGTAAAATTGTCAGAGGCTATGGCTTCGAACGTATTAAAGCGGACTCTATAATTTTTGCTGAAGGTATTTTCTTTTTTTATTTCATTTAACTGAGATTGGTAAAAAGAATCTTTCTTTGATTTAAAGCTGTTAATGTAGAAGCCGCCAAAATTTAAATAGTCTGGTTCATTGCTAATTCCACTACTTAACCCCGGATACGACCAGCTGCCGTTCAAAGTTGGGTAACCAATGCCGGAATAAGAAAGCTCAAAATTTCCGAGATTACTTATATATTTTTTTGTTATTTTGCTGTCCCCGAGTAATAAGTTCTGGATAATTGAACTTAGTTAGGTCATACACCCCATCGGATCCCTTTGTCTTCTCAATATCGCTGATTGTAATAGGGCGCCAAATTAATGCATTTCCCTGAGATGTTGAGGTTGAGTTGTATATACCATTTGTTGAGGTCGGCGTGGTTGTCCCCGCCTGTCCCCCGTTACCGGCAGGGGTACCGGAACGGCGGGTGTAGGCAAAAACACCTGCCGCAGCGAGGAGAATGACCAGGAGCCAAATTGCGTGTTTCTTGTTCATGGGTAATTCTACTCAAACCGCAACGTACGCAGGATTTGACGAAACGTCATCCTGAACGTGTAAGGTTCGCTGATACGAATGTAGTTGCTGGCCGTCCAATTTTTGGGTAGATCTATGAACCTCATAAACCGATCGTACTCTCCACTCTCGTTTTCTTTAACCAACACCTTTGCCCGGTACGGTAAGGCAACACCAGCGAGCGAGGCCGTGACGGTGGTAGCTCGCTCCAGCTCGGCTAGCTGTCTTGAAATATCGACCAGGTACGGCACGTCTCCCTTCGGGGCGATGATTAAGCTTGCTGAAGGCTCTAGTATATACGTCTGAGTATCCGGCGCGTTTAAATGGAACGTCGGGTGGTCCATATCCTTGCCAGCCGTTGCAGCCCACTTGCGTGAAGGGAGCCGGTAGGAGAAGCCGAAGTCATTGCTACGGTAATCTTCCCAAAAATTTGGTGCGACAGGAGAACCCTCCGGAATGCGAAACGTTTTGGCAATCGCTATCCTACTTTCAATTTGCTCTGGTGTTGGTTTCCCACTTAAGCCGGCTACGAGCAAAAATCCGTCATCTCCCCTGCGATAACCGAAGCAGGCGCCGCTGAAACCAACGCCGACGTTTGCCTTAAGATCGGAGTCAACCGTAACGTAAACCAGAGCCTCAGCTTTGAAGGCAGCCTGAAGCCCGTTTGCCGTAAAAGTTCCCGTACCGAAATTCATCATTTCTCCTTCGGTTTCAGGGAAAGGGCAAAATGATAGCAGCCATTCTGAAATCGCGCCGGTACTCGAGCTATTTTCCGCAAACAAGGCAGGATAAGGAGCGAAGAGTAGTACTTTCGAAGAAGATAGCAGCGAAAAAGACGAGTACATTAAACTCCAGCCTTCTGTGGTTGTGGGGTCCCCGATGGGGACCAGGGTCCATCCTTCGGGGAATTCTAGTTCGTAGCCGTACCGACCGTTGTGGTAGACGGTCCAGCCTGGATTTTCCGTGCTGCTCGCGTAGCTGTCGGGAACATCCAACGTCGAGTTAAGCCGCGCGGGGGGCACCACTGCTTCACTAACAGAGACCGTGTCTTTGGGGCGTAACTGCTCGGGTGCGGGCTGTCCCATAACCACCTCGGAACGAATCGACCGTAACTCCTGAACGTAAAGATAGGAAAAGCAGACCGCTGCCACTCCAGCGGTAACAACCAGGATATATCCAAATACCTTAGTAAGTTTCACAACGCTTAGTTTCTAAATCAATAGCATAACAAGATCGAGATACCAATGCCCCAGCTCCGGAAGTGTTTAGTCAGTTGGTGCGTGCACTACTGGTTTACGATCGCGGAGCGAATTACGGTATCCCACTCTAAAAGAGTTCCCAACATCATCGGGTCAGCCAATAGCTCGTCGAGAATTTCTTTTTTTCGGGCAGTTTCTACCCTCTTTACAGAATCAAGCTGCCACTGTCGGCTGGTGGGGTCATCCTCGACTTCTCCGCGCCGGTACCGAATCCATGCGTCATAATCGCTAAAATCGTACGCCAGGGGATCAAACTCACTTCCTATGTCACTGATATCTGCTACGGCAAAAACGTTCCCGATTTTAGCTTTTATCGCGAAAATTTTCTTCCAGTCAAAGGTTGAACCACCTCCGGTCCCAAAACCTACGGCATTGAAATTCGTAATTTGGTACATGGAAACTGCATTGCCCAAATTTTTACAGTAGTACCACGGGTCACGGCTCACGAACGGCTGGGCGCAGTCAAAGTCAGGGGCGTTTGCGCGCTCCCCGCTGTTTGGGGCAGCAATGTACGTAGAAAAGGTAAGGTAGTAGTAGCTAAAAAACGGGGCGAACGTACCCGGTTTCGACATCCCCTCAAAGAAAGGATTAAAGCTCAAGTTGCCGACGTTCCCCGTAAACGAAACCGAAGTCGTCGGGGTAAGTAAAACCGTGAGGCGGCTTCCAGACGCGTGGCCGCGGTAGTACTCTCCGAAGTAGATATCGCCGTTCGGTTCAACCCGCATGACCGGTTCAACAGCATCGTGCGTCTCACCTGTGTCCGTTTTAGCCGTCTGGTCGGAAAACGTCTGCGCGTCCACCGGCGGGCGCGGCTGCTTGGGCAATCCTCCTTCAATCCTTGCCAAAAATGCCTGGCCGAACCACTGACCGCCAACAAAAGCCAGGGCTGTCAGCACCAGTCCCATGGTTAGGTACACGGCCCCCTGCTTTTTAGTCAGTCCAAACATCGCAAACCTTCAACAACGTTATAGCATACGGAGCAGCACGCTACGGCAACGGGCAGCTCGGGCCGGGGTAGATAGCGTCCTCACCCCAAGAGTCTACCCGAAGGCTCCTGGGGCTCCCCGGCGGGACCGGGGTAACCGCCACGGCCAGGTTCGTGTACGAGCGCCGGTAGAAACCACGGACGCGGATGGTGCGCTGTGGGCCCGACGCGGCAACCTCGCATACCTTGCAGCTGCCGGCAGTCGTCGCGGCTTCCTGCCCGCCGATCGGCGGCAGGTAGTCCGGGTTCTGTGCAACCAGCCCGTACGCGTACTGCAGGCACGACTCGGCTGCGCCCGAACTTATTTCTTTCAGTTCAGACGAGAGCTGGCTGTCCCGACCAAGGTAGGCCGTCAGGCTCACCGCAGCTGTTAGCGCAATCATAGTTACTGAAATTACTATGACCGAAATGAGCGCAATGTAGCCACCCTCCCGCTTTGGGCGAAAATGCTGTTCGATCATTTTTTTAGGTACCGAACCTCGGAGTAATCTTCCCGGTTCCCGTAGCTGTCGGTCAGTGTGTAGGCAATGAGTACGGAATCGGGGGTCCCGGAAACAACGGTATGCTGGAATGCAAGATTGCTAACTTGAACGTTGCTCGCGTTCAAGGTACTCCATGTCCCGCTCCCCCGCTGGAGGCGCGCTTCGCTGCCGAGTGCGTCGAACGAAACAGTGCCGGCCGGCGTAACAACCGAAAGAACTGATCCGGTTGCGTTTGTCGCCGGTACGCTGATGCTCGCGGCGAGATCAATTTCTCTATTTACCTTCGCACGCAGAAAGTTGGCTTCCTGGCCGAGGACGACCCGCGCCTGGGTACGTTCGCCCGTTTCGGTTACCGAAAGCGCGGTTGAAAGCACACCCACGAACAAAAGCGAAAACAACCCAAGGTAAACGACGACTTCAATGAGGGTAAAACCTTTTTCAAAAGGATGGCTCATGGCGTGTAGACAATCCGCAGTAAGCCGTTGCTGCTAACGGCGTAGATCCGCCCATCTTGGTACTTCACGCCGTTCGGCGAGAGGCCCGGAACGCTGTACGTGTTCGTGTTGACCTTGCCGAGGTCGTACGGATCGGAACGAAAGACCTGAAATTCGTCGCTGATTTTTGAGGTGCCGAGGAAGGCGTACGGGCCGCTCACCGCCATGCCGTGCACGTTCGCGCCCACCTCGGCTTGGCCCTTGAGCGGCAGTCCGGCTGCCGGATTGCCCGCGTCAAAAACGTAGAGCTCGGGGCCGGTTGCGGTATTGAGCCGGCCGAAGTAGAGGCGGTCGCCGAGCAGGTAGATGCTCGCACCGTCTTGGTTGCCGGTCAAATTTTGGACAGACGCGGTAACGCGGCTCATGGCCGCAGGGTTGGTAACGTCTATAACGTCGAGCTCGCGGAGGTTGCTGTCTGCTGCTATGAAGAGGAAAATTTTACCGTTGCGCCTGGCGATTACGAAATCTTCAGCGGTCTCGTTCAGCTCAAACGAGCCGAGCTCGACCAGGGCTCCGGGGTTTGCGGCGCTGAAGACGTGGAGCTCCGGGCCGGCCGTTTCGCGAGCCGTGGCGTAGATGCGCCCCCCGAAGTAGGCGACGCGGAAACCCTGCGGGAACGACCCCGCTACACCGGTGAGCGTGTACTCGCCGAGCGACTGGGGCTGAACCGGATCGGACGCGTCAACCACGAGGAGCTGTTTCGTTGACGTGCTGCGGACGGCGAAGGCGTAGGTTTTCCCGTCCGGCAGCCGGGCGATTGCCAGGTCGTTAACCGGGTACCGGGCGTCGAAACCGTTCGTGTAGCTAAGAAATAAGCCGCTGCTTTGGCCGAGCGTGGCGCTCGCGGTGCGTGCGGTGAAGAGGAACGGGCTCTGGTTTAACCCCAGGTACGTAAACCCGTTCAGCGCATCGACGCTCGTCGGTGTACCGCTGCCAATGTTGCTCGACGCGAACGTTACCGGCGGGTTCCAGCCGGGTGGAGGAGTAGCGAGATCGCAGTTACCTCCCCTGTCGAACATGAGACCAATGTCGGTAAGTGCGGTATCTAACTCGACAGAGAGCGAACGCCCACCTTCAGCCTCCCACGAAGCTGAAGCTGCAACGTTCTCGGAGCAGCCGCTGACCGATGAGGTCGCTACGACCAGACGATTCGTGTACACGCCGCTCGCTACCGGGGCCGTGGAGCTGACGCTCGCGTAGCCCGCGGCCGCATTTGCAACGGCTGCGCCGAGCTGGCCTTTCGCGAGGACCAGCGCACCCCGGCTGAGCTCGGCGTCGAGCGCGAGCGAACGCGCACCGGCCGCCAAGGCGAGGGAGGCGCTTAGGGTTACCGTCGCGAGCGCGAGGGCGATAACCGCCTCGAGCACGCTGAAGCCTTCTTCAATTCGTCCAGGTAATTTGGCCTTCAGTGCTGACATTGATCTGTGATTGCCGGCCGCTCTGGGGATCCTGCAGGGTAACCAGCGTCGGAGATGCGGTCGTTGCGGCGAGCTGGCTAAAGGTGACCTCGACGGGTAGGCTGCCTACGTTTTGGATGCTCGCGTCCCGAGAAAAAATCTCATTCCCCGGTGCTCCGCTACCGTAGGCGCCCCCTTCAAATACCGCCATCTGATCTGGCTCGAAGCGTACGCCGTGGGGCTCTTCCCCGACGTTCGCGAGCGCGCGGGCCCTCGCCCGCTCGAGGAGCGCAACGGCGAGGTCGCGCTCATTCGACAGGGCCCGGTGGCGCTGCGTGCTCGCCGTCACCCACGCGGTCATTGACGCGAGCAGCACGGTGAGCCCGAGGACCACGCAGACCTCAATAACCGTAAACCCGGCGCTACGCGCGCAAGTTCTGGGTAATGCCATAGATGGGCGTAATGATTGAAATGGCAACGAAACCGACGAGTAAACCCATGAACACCATGAGGAACGGTTCGAGTACCGTCGAGAGGCTCTTCGTAAGATCGTCAACCTCGTCTTCGAACATGGCGGACAGGTAGAGCAGGCTCGCGCTCAGGTTGCCCGTCCGCTCCCCCACGCTCACGAGCTGGGAGACCGCGACCGGAAACAGCGACCGCTCGGCGGCGAGCACGTCTGAAATTTTGCCCCCGCGCCGGAGCGTTTCCGCGAGGCGCACCAGGGTACGGCGGTAGCCGGCGTTCGTGCTCGTCTCACCCACGATGGTTGCCGCCTCTACGATGCGGACGTCGCTCCTGAGCAACATGCCGAGCGTGCGGCACGTATTGGCGACGTGGTACGACTGCAGCACGCGACCGACGAGCGGAACGCGGATGAGAACCCGGTCGAATCGCAGCCGGACAGCGGTGCTCCGGCGGTACGCGAGTACCGAGGTAGCCAGGGCGGCGGCGGACGCGAGCAGCACCCAGTACCAATCGTGTCCCGCAAACCTGCTCGCAGCCATGAGCGCACGGGTGCTCCACGGCAGGTCGGCGTGCAGGCTCGCCACAATGGGGATAATTTTCGGGAAAACGTAGGTAACGAGGAGCACGGTAATGCCGAGGGTCGCCAGGACTATGCACGCCGGGTAGACGAGCGCGCCGACCACCGTGCTCCGGAGCCGCTGCTTTTTCTTGAGCTCTTCGGAGAGGTACTCGAGGTTTTCAGAAAGCGTGCCCGTGACCTCGCCAATGCGCACCAGGTTCAAAACGAAATCCCCGAAGAGGCCCCGGAACCGCCCGAGGCTCACGTGGAGGTACTGGCCGTTCTCAATGTCCGCCACCAGCGCCGCGAGCACCGCTCGGGCGGTTCGGCTCGTTGCCTGGCCTTCGAGCAGCCGCACGCCCTGGAGGAGCGGCACGCCCGCGCGCAAGAGCACCGCGAGCCGTTTGATGAGCAGCGCTTTTTCCTTAGCCGGAAGGTGGAGGAAACGGGGGCGTCCGGAGCCTGCCGTCTGAGGACCCCTAGTCATAGAACATTCGGAGGACCTCTTCTACAGACGTGGTCCCCGCTGCTGCCTTCGAGAGCGCATCTTCGAGCATCGGCACCATGCCGCCCGTGGCCGCGAGCGCCCGCAGCTCGGCCGCCGCCGCCTTCCGCATCACCGCATCGCGGATGGCTTCGTCGACCACGAGCACCTCCTGAACCCCGATGCGGCCCGCGTACCCGGTTCCGCCGCAGGCGTCGCAGCCCGCGCCCCGGAAAAAGGTTCGGCTGCCCTTCAGTGTTCCGCGGGGGAAAACCCGGACGAGGCTCGACCGTTCCGCTTCAGAGAGGCGGTGCTCGGTACGGCAGCGGCCGCACACCGTGCGCACGAGGCGCTGGCCGACAACGGCGGTCACCGTCGAGGCAACGAGGTACGGCTCGACCTTCAGGTCGAGGAGCCGCGGCAGGGCGGTGACCGCGTCGTTCGTGTGGAGCGTGGAGAGCACGAGGTGGCCGGTGAGCGAAACGTTGACGGCCAAGCCGGCGGTTTCAGCATCGCGGATCTCGCCGACCATGATGATGTTCGGGTCCTGGCGGAGTATGGAGCGCAGACCCGCCGCGAACGTTAGGTTCGTCCTCGGGTTGACGGGTATTTGAGCAATGCCGGCAATGGAGTACTCAATGGGATCCTCGATGGTCACAATGGAGACGCCCGGATCGCTCAGGCCTTTCACGAGGGTGTAGAGCGTCGTAGTTTTTCCGCTGCCCGTCGGTCCGGTGGTGAGAACCATTCCGTGGGGACGCGCGACCGCTCCTAAAATTTTCTGGGTATTCCCCGCTGAAAACCCGAGGCTCGCCAACGTCTGTTCAGCCGCCTGCCCGGAGAGCAAGCGGAGCACCACGTTCTCCCCGTGGTACGTCGGGGCAACAGATACCCGTACGTCGACCGGTTCCCCACCCACCTCGGCCCGGAACCGTCCATCCTGCGCCGCCTGGTGTTCGTCGGTGCGGAGCGCCGCGAGTACCTTTATGCGGCTAATGAACTCCGCGTGCAGGGACGCGGGGAGGGTGAGCACGTCTCGCAGCACGCCGTCGATGCGGAACCGAACCCGAACGTCGCCGCGCTCAGGCACCACGTGGATGTCGGACGCGCCTGACCCGTGCGCCCAGGCAACGAGCGCGTCGACGAGCCGTACGATAGAGTGGCTCGTCGACGCGAGCTCAGCGAGGACGGCCTCGCGGGGAGAACGCTCGGCCTCGGGAGCAATGGTCGCCGCAACCGCCGCCTGCTCGTGGCTCGCCGGCCGAGGTTCGGGTGTCCGCCCGGATATGCGCCTTCTGAAACCTTCCAAGGTAAAAGGAATATTCACCGACGGATAAAAAATAAATATCAGGTGAAGATACCACAGCAATCAGGGCTTGCCTAGTGGCCGGAATTGAAAAATCCCTCTTTTAAAAGAGGGATTTTTCAATACGTACTACTGGCAACCGTGCAGGATGAGACGCGCTGCACGGTCAATCTGCCTGAAATCGAGCCGGGCGGGGGTGTCGAGGTCGCTGTGGTAGACGGCCATGAGCAGGTCGAAGTCTCCGGTGACCGCTACCGCTTTCTTGAACAGCTGCTCGTCTTTGAGCGGCAGCCCAAGTTTGAGCAGGCCGCGGTCTTTGATGAGCACCGTCTTGCCGAGGCCGACCGAGTCAACCACGAGAATTTTTTTTGCCCGACTGAGTAGCCGCTTGTTCGAGCGCTCGAACACCCGGTAGCCGTAGCCCCAGTGCACCGGCTCGTCGTACGACAGCTCTTCGTTGCCGGAAACTACCACGAGGGTGCGGCCCAAGACGCGAGGGTTGTTTGCAACGGCGGCGAGGCACGCGGCCACGCCGGCGGCGTTGTCGCACGCGCCGGGACCAATGGAATCAACGTGGGTGAAAACAATGAACTCGGGGTCGCGCCGGTTCCCCACGAGCACGTTCGAGGAGCGGTAGCCCTTTTTTTCTACCCGTACCATCCCGCGCACCGACCGGGCACCCAGCAACGCGGGAACGTCGGCCGTGCGCACGGCGAGCGAGGGGGCAACGTAACGGTTACCGCGGGAAACACCGCGGCAGCGCGGGTTGAAATTTATGTTTGGCTGGTAGCGGTTCTGGAGGGAGGAGATGAGCGAGCTGACCATTGCGTCCGCATTCGTAATGGCTCCCGAGGTCAGGCTCGACGCCCGGCAGGGCAGCGAAACGCCGTCGGCCACGAGGCGCGCACGGCGCTCTACCGGGACCGTGACCGGAAAGCCCTTTTCGACGAACGGGGCGCCGAGGAGTTTCAATTCGCGGGTAACGGCGCGCATGGCCTGCCGCTCTACGCTCCCCTGTCGCTCGCCGAGGTTGCACAGCTCCCGCACGAATTTTTTTACATTGAATGGCGACATTTGAAAAGAATTATTGATTGGAGCGGGGTGTAAGGCGGCGTATGCCCCCGTCACCCCCCCCACTTATCCCCCCAGCACACACAGGTGCGCGC
>CAZLPF010000004.1:15474-58700 GCA_964561365.1 uncultured Candidatus Saccharibacteria bacterium
TAATACAATTTATGCGCGACTTTCGAAACTATTTATTGCTGGGTGGGGGGTGCAGGGTGCCTTCGCCACCCCCCCCCCCGACGAGTTCTCCGCCGAGCACAGCCTGGTGCTCGCGCCAGTCCGGGCCGGTCGGGTACAGGCGGTACTCCGGCCGCCAGGGCATTTTCACAATGAGCGGCCCGGCGCCGAACTGCTGCTCGAGCGCCCGGAACGCCGGCTCGAAGCGGCCCTCGGTGAGCGAGTCCTGGGCGCGGCCCGACTCGCCGTCGTGGTAATCCTCGAACATGACCGCGTGGGCGACGCAGAGCGAGAGCATGGCCGTGTAGCGGCTCGGCTTCGGAATTCTGCCATACCAACCGCTCACGTCACAGCGCCGGGCCTTCGGGAAACAGCGGTCCTGCTGGCCGTGGTGGTACTGCACGAGCGTCTGGTAACCCGCTCGCTCGAGCACCACGTGCCACAGCGGCTTGCCGACCCACTGGTGCTCGGTGAGCACCGGGCTCGTGCGCACGAGGAGCTCGCCGCGCTTGTTCTGCCGACCGCAGCACAGGCGCGGGTGCAGGTAGCTCTGCTTGAGCGACGACTGCGAGTGCACCACGTCCGCGCACCACGCCGGCCACACGGGGCAGAGGCCCGCGCGCTCGCACAGCAGCACGAACGCCGCGTCTTCGTAGCGGAAGCTCGCGAGCTGCCGGAGCAGCAGCCCGGCCGCCGGAACTTCAGGGATGAGCGGGGGCAAACCCCACCTGTTCTGGTGCCAAAAGCGTTCGACCCTGCGGCGGAACGCCTGCCGCTCTGCGAGCAGCACCCGCGCGTTCTCGAGCGGTACGTAGTAGCGGTCAATGTTGGTATCCATGTCCTCCTGTCCTTTCCTGCCGCCCGTTTCCGGGTCAGCGGGGCCGCCGCTATGCATCACGGCGGCGCTACCAACTCGGAGGTACGAACGAAACCAGCTTTCCGTTTCCGGAAAGCTGGTGTTGAGAACTACTTCTAGCGGTCGTCTACCGACGCCACGCAACACCAAACTCGCTTTCCGGAAGGGAAGCGTGGTACCAGGCGTAGTGCCGGGAAGAGAGCGCGAGTTTGAGGGCTGGCTGGTTCATATAGGTTACGTTTGGTAGGTTAGCGAAGAACTTGAGCGGCGTCAAGAGAGTTCTGCCGTGACGGCTACTTCAGCATTTTTTTGAGGTACGCGCCGGTGTACGAGGCCTTCACCTTGGCCACATCCTCGGGCGTGCCCTGGGCCACCACGGTGCCGCCCTTGTCCCCGCCCTCGGGGCCCATGTCTACAACCCAGTCCGCGGTCTTGATCATGTCGAGGTTGTGCTCAATGACAATGACCGAGTTGCCCTTGTCCACGAGGCGGTTTAGGACCTCAATGAGGCGCTTGGTGTCGGCGAAGTGCAGGCCGGTCGTCGGCTCGTCGAGCAGGTAGAGCGTCTTGCCGGTCGAGGCACGGGAGAGCTCGGTGGCGAGCTTAATGCGCTGGGCCTCGCCGCCGGAGAGCGTCGTCGCGTTCTGGCCGAGCCGCATGTAGCCGAGGCCCACCTGCGAGAGCACGTCGAGCTTCTTGTAGAGCGCCGGGACGGGCGCGAAGAAGGCGCGGGCGTCGTCGACCGTCATGTCGAGCACGTCGGAAATGGTCTTGCTCTTGTAGTGAATTTCGAGGGCCTCGCGGTTGTAGCGCTTGCCGTGGCACTCCTCGCAGGTCACGTAGACGTCGGGCAGGAAGTTCATTTCCACCTTCAGCACGCCGTCGCCGGCGCAGCGCTCGCAGCGGCCGCCCTTCACGTTGAAGCTGAAGCGCCCGGCCTGGTAGCCGCGGACCTTGGCCTCTTTCGTTTCGGCGTACAGCTCGCGGATGGGCGTGAACAGCCCGGTGTAGGTGGCGGGGTTCGAGCGCGGGGTGCGGCCGATGGGCGACTGGTCTATGGAAATGACCTTGTCCACGTGCTCGAGGCCTAAAATTTTCTGGTGCTTGCCGGGCACGTCTTTCGCGTTGTAGAAGTAGCGGTAGAGCGCGCGGGCGAGGATGTCGTTGAACAGCGTGGACTTGCCCGAGCCCGACACGCCGGTAACGCAGACGAACTTGCCGAGCGGCACGTCTACGGTGATGTTCTTCAAGGTGAATTCGCTCGCGCCCACGACCGTAATCTTCCGGCCGTTGCCCGGGCGGCGGCGCTTCGGCACCTCGACCATCTCTTTTCCGGAGAGGTAGTGGCCGGTCACCGACTTCGGGTTCTTCTCAACCTGCTTCGGGGTGCCCTCGGCCACGAGCTCGCCGCCGTGCTTGCCGGCGCCGGGGCCGATGTCCACGACCCAGTCCGCCTCGCGGATGGTTTCCTCGTCGTGCTCGACGACGATGACCGTGTTGCCCAAATCGCGGAGCTCTTTGAGCGTTTTGAGGAGCCGGCCGTTGTCGCGCTGGTGCAGGCCAATGGATGGCTCATCCAAAATGTAGAGCACGCCGGTCAGGCCGGAGCCGATTTGCGTGGCGAGGCGGATGCGCTGGGCCTCGCCGCCCGAGAGGGTGTCGGCGGCGCGGTCGAGCGAGAGGTAGGCGAGGCCGACGTTGAGCAGGAACTGCAGCCGCGCGTTGATTTCCTTCAGAACCTGCTTGGCGATGCTCATGTCCTTCTCGGTCAGCTGCTTCGGCAGGCCCTTGAAGAACTCGGAAGCCGAGTCTATGGTCAGGCTCGAAACGTCCACAATGCCCCGGCCGCCCACGGTAACGGCGAGCACCTCTTTGCGCAGGCGCTTGCCCTGGCACTCGGGGCACTGGCGCACGCGCATGTAGCCCTCTATTTCCGCGCGCATGTAGTCGGAGTCCGTCTCGCGGTAGCGGCGCTCGAGGTTCGGCACCACGCCCTCGAACGGCTGGTTGCTCCCCCACTCGCCCTCAACCTTGAGCGGCTTGTCGCCGGTACCGTACATGACGATGTCGAGCGCCTTCTTCGGCAGGTCTTTGACGGGCGTGTTCACCGAGAAGCCGTAGTCTTTCGCGAGCGCCGCGAGGACCCGGCCGTACCACGACAGGCGCGAGGTCGTCTTGCTCCACGGGCGAATGGCCCCCTCGCCGAGCGTCAGGCGCTGGTTCGGCATCACGAGGTCGGGCTCCACGGTCAGCTTGGTGCCGAGGCCCTTGCACTCGGGGCAGGCGCCGTGCGGGCTGTTGAACGAAAAGTCGCGGGGGTCGAGCTCGGAGAGCTGCACGTGGCCGTCGGGGCAGGCGAAGTGCTGGGACAGGGTAACCACCTCCCGCTCGTAGCCCTCGCCTTTGGCTTTCAGTACGTAGGCCAGGCCGTCGCCCAAGTTCAGGGTCTTCTCGAGGCTCTCGGACAGGCGGCCGCGGTCCGAGGCGTCAACGGTAATGCGGTCGACCACGACCTCGACGCTGTGCTTCTTCTGCTTGTCGAGGTTCAAGTTTTGGGCCTCGTTCAGGTCCATGACCACGCCGTCCACGCGCACGCGCGCAAAACCCGCCTTCTTAATCTGCTCGAAGACGGTTCTGTGCTCGCCCTTCTGATCGCGGATGAACGGCGCGAGCAGGAGGATGCGGGTGTTCTGGGGGAGGCCCAGGAGCTGGTCGACCATGGCCTGCGTGGTCTGGCCCATGATGCGCTTGCCGCAGACCGGGCAGTGCGGCAGGCCGATGCGCGCGTAGAGCAGGCGCATGTAGTCGTAGATCTCGGTCACGGTGCCCACCGTGGAGCGCGGGTTGTGGCTCGCCGACTTCTGGTCTATGGAAATAGCCGGGGACAGCCCGTCTATTTTTTCCACGTCCGGCTTGTCCATGAGGCCGATGAACTGCCGCGCGTAAGCGGAGAGCGACTCCACGTAGCGGCGCTGGCCCTCGGCGTAGATGGTGTCGAACGCGAGCGACGACTTACCGCTCCCCGACAGCCCGGTTATGACCACGAGCTGGTTCCGCGGGATGTCGATGTCGATGTTCTTCAGGTTGTGCTGCCGCGCCCCGCGAATGGAAATGTATTCCTGCATGTATAGAGAGCGTTTAGCGTCTAGGTGAGAAAAGCAGATAGCTCCTACTGTTTAGCGTAGGGCGTTGAGCGTATAGAGAAGGTGGGGTAGGCGTCGGAAGCCCTAAAGCGTTGTACGCTCGCCGCTATACGCTCTAAAAAATGCACAAACTGGTGTTCAGCCTACCACGTCTGTCAAGAATGTTCAAGGCCGGGCGCAAAACCGCCGGCCCGCTTGGGTAAAATGAAAAAGCTGCGCCTTCGGGGTTATGGTTAGAAACCCCTGGGCGCAGCCCTCGAAGCAGCCGTCGAACGCGTTAGTGCGCTCTTCTCCAGCTCGGGTGGTCTGGGTACGGGAACGGGTAGCCGCCCGCGAGCCAGTCGGCGGTGAACACCCCCAGAATGAGCGTCGTTGCCCAGAACATGAGCGCGCAGCAGGCGCTCACCAGCAGGCTTATGAACGCTTCAAGCCCCAGCTTCAGCCACGACGGCGTGTCCGGCAAGAGCCAGAACACGAGGCAGAAGCAGCCGGCAAAGAAGATTGCCGCCGCGACCGAATGCAGCAGTTGCGCGAGGTCGGCGGCGCGCCGGTGGTCGCGCGCCCTCCGGCACCGGTGTGCCATAGTGGCGAGCAACAGTAGAACGGTCGCGAGCCCCGCGTAGGGCAACAGCCTGACAACGTCAATGTACATGTACGGTCCTCCTGACCACGGCATTCTACCGATTCGAGCCTGGGCCGCCAAGACCGTAGCCTATTCATCTTTTATATATGCGAAAGACCCGCCCTCCGCTGCTCCCTAGGAAGCAGCTTTGGGCGGGTCTCCGTTATTCGTTAGGCGGACGAGCGGCGTCCGCGGTTGGGGTTTTGTGCGCGCGTGGTCGTAGATGGCAGCCGGTAGGTACCACAGTGCGTACCAACGGTACCGCAGCGGCCGGAAGGTGTCGGTGCGGTACATGACCGCCTCGAGGGCCCGGTGCTCGGCACCGATCCACACAAAGTAGAGCGGCTGTAGGTTCCTGCGAACGGCCCTCGCGAACCGCTCCGGCATGTCCTTCACCCGATCAACGACCAGGATGAACAGCACGAAGGCAACCGAGAACCCGACGCAGACGAGGCCGATACGTGCGAGGATCCGAACCCAGAACCACCAGCCTTCTACCCAAATCCACGGCCAGCGGAAAATTTCATACGTCGCGAGGACCGCGACGACCGCGGAAAAAGCATAGCGGAATATCACATTCCCTCTCCCCCGCCCGCGACGAGGCGAACCGCGCCGCGCACCACGGCCTCGACGTTGAACGTTTGGGCCCAGCCGAGCGCCCCAGCAACGGCTCCGCCGCATCCGCTGAGAAATGCCTTTTCCGCCTCCCCGCACAGGTCAATGTGGTGGTTTAGCCAAACGGCTGCCACCAGACCCGCCGCAATGCCGCAAACGAAACGACTCCAACGAACATAGTTCATACGAATCCTCCCGACGAACGATTTCCTATCGGGAAATGTATACCAAAAAATTGCACTGCGCGCAAGGGTAACAGAAAACCCGCACGCTCGTCGCGTGCGGGTTCCCGATCTAGTTTTTTTATACTTGGCAAGAAGTATGCAGCCGAGGAGGCTACTCTACTCTCACTTCGATGATCCGAAAAGTACGCGGAGGTGCGGCTCGCTGCCGTTGAGGAAGATTTTGACCTTCCCCTCTCCGGTCAACGTTTTCCTCGCCGCCTCGAGACCCCGCCAGGTGCGGAAGAATTCAGGGTCCCTTCCATAGGCTTCGTTGAAAATACGGGCCGCCTCGGCATCGCCAGCTCCGCGGTTTTCTTGGGCCTTCCGCGTGGCTTCGGCCATGAGGACGGTAACCTCCTTGTCGGTCTGGGCGTGTATGCGCGTTGACTCAGCGTCTCCTTCGCTCCGGTAGGTCTTTGCCTGCTGTTCCCGCTCGGCCTTCATGCGAGCAAACACAGATTGCTTGTTCTGCTGCGGCAAATCTGTCTTGTTCATTCGAATCAGCCTCGTGGTGAGACCCGCGACGAGCATCTGCTTGTTGGCGTTCTCGGTAACGTGCTCCATTACCGCGTTCCGCTTGGCTGTGAGAATTTCGTCGAAATTGGTCTGGCCGAGTTCGTTGCGCATTTCAGAATAGACGATGTCGTCAACCCGGGCCTGCGCATTCGCGAGGGTCTGCGTAGCCTGCAGGTATCGAATGCCATCGCTGATCTTGAAGTACCCGAAGGTATCAACGACCATGGTCTTTTTGTCCCGCGTGATGACCTCCCTCGGCTGAGCGTCGTACTTCACGAGCCGCTTCTCGAGCTTGCGCACCGAGTGAAACGGCCACGGGTACTTGAAGTTGAGTCCGGCGTCCACAACCTCGTAGAGAGGCTTACCGAGCCGCATAACAACCCCGCGTTCCGTTTCACTGAGGGTGAAGGTGGTCGTGTTAATGAGGTAGAGCGCGGCGAGCAGCGCGAAGATGATTTTTTTGGTCATGACTTTTTCCTTTCCTTCTTTCCGATGCTCACTGCTGAGCCTTCTGGGTGTCGAACAGCTTCAGGAGACCGTTCGTGGTCCGGTCAATGAGCTGGTCATGCCGGCTAATCACGCTCTCAAGCGTTTCAAGCCGCAGGCGTTCCAGGGTCATCTCGGGTGATTGTTTGTACTTCTCGTAGACCTGCTGGAACCGGCTCGCATCACCCCTCGACCACGAAATGCGCTGGTCGCGGTACCCCTCGCTGTCGAGGAGCACTTTTTGAGTGTCGCCTTTCACCCGGGCCATTTGCTCGTTACGGTAGCCTTCAGCCTGCCGGACCTTTTTGTCCTTTTCTTCTCGGGCGTTGGTGACGTCTTGGAAAGATTCCATAACGTCGCTCGGCGGGTGCACATCCTGGAGCTGCACCGCCACGATCTGGACACCGAAGTCCATTTCGTCGCAGAGCTTCTGGAGAATTTTTTCGGTCTCCTCCTGAATCTGCCCGCGGCCCGAGGTGGCGACGGTGTCGAAGGTGTTGCCGCCGACGACGAGACGCATGGCGCCCTGGGCGAGCGACTTAATTGCCTCTTCCGGTTCAACGACGCGGAAAAGCCACTTGGCGGCGTCCCGGCTACGGTACTGGACCACGAGATCGAGGACCACCATGTTGATGTCGCCGGTGAGCATTTCGCTCTCGGCCTCAATAGCCCGCTCTTTTTCGTCAGCCTTCGTGTTCGGGTTAGACCGGTAGCCGATCTCAATGCGGTTAATCTTGGTCACCACGACCTTCTGAACGCTTTCAAAAAACGGAATCTTCAGGTTGATGCCGGGTTCCACCGTGCGAACGTGTTTCCCGAACATGGTGACGACGCCGTTCTCGTCCCGGTCAATGGTGAAAAAGCCGGACCAGAGAAAGATGATTGTGAACAGTGTGAAACCTGCCTTGGCGAACTGCTGGCCAGTTATGCCATTCTCGGTCAACCATTTCCAAACTTCTTCGGCCTTCTTATTTCGGATCATTCGTGTTTCCTCCTACGGATGCGAAAAGATCTGCAAGTTACGCTTGCGAATCGGCGCGCGGGTTTCCCCTTGCTACGGAAAAGGCACCACTATGGTTCAGTGATGATTTTCCCGCGACAAAGGCTCATTGTTTATGATTTACTTAGAACGTAATATAATGATACATTTTTACTAATTTGTCAAGGCAATGATAAAATAGCCGCGTGGGCAAAGACCTGAAAGCCAAACTGAACGATGTTCCCCACGAACCGGGCATTTACCGGTTTTTAGACGCGTCCGGCGCCGTCATTTACGTCGGCAAGGCCAAGGACCTACGAAGGCGGCTGACCCAGTACTTCTCCGGCCACGACGACCGCCCCCAGCTCCCCTACCTCATGCGCGACGCGGCGAACTTTGACTACACCGTGGTCTCGAGCGAACTGGCGAGCGCCATGCTCGAGAACACGCTCATTAAAGAGCACCTGCCGAAGTACAACATTGACCTGAAAGACGACAAAAACTTCGCCTTCATTACCCTGGACTACGGGACGGAAATTCCCCAGCTCGGCTACGCGCGCAAGTTCGACCGCACCAAAAAACAGGTCCGCTACTTCGGCCCCTACTCGGCCGCGCACAAAATAAAAAGCACGCTCCGGCTGCTGCGCCGCATTTTCCCCTACTGCGCGGCCGAAAAGGTTACCAGCCGCCCGTGCTTCTACTACTACCTCCACCGCTGCCCCGGCGTCTGCGTCGGCAAAATCTCGCTCGCCGACTACCGGACGTACCTGGAAAAAATAGAAACGTTCCTCCGCGGCAAGACCGCGGATATACAGCGCCAGCTGAAAGGCGAAATGCAGCGCGCCGCAGCCGGCAAACGCTTCGAGCTCGCCGCGCGGCTCCGCGACCAGTTCCGGGTCATTGAGCTGCTCGAAGAAAAGCAGCCGGTCATTTTGAACAAACCGGCGAGCTGGGACGTGGCCTCGGTATCGGTGCTCGACGGCTTCGGGTGCGTGAACCTCTTTCAGGTTCGCGGCGGCAAGCTCCGGGACAAAGAAAATTTCGTGTTCGACCTGCGCGCCGCAGCCTTCCCCGAGCCCCGCGCCGTGCTCTCGTCGTTCGTGGACCGCTACTACCTGGAAACGAGCAATCTGCCGCGCGAACTCTACGTCCAGTTCGAGCCGGAAGACGCGGCCTCGCTCGCGGCGCTCCTGCGCGAACGCGCTGGGCGGATTGTTTCCGTCTCGGTGCCGAAGCGCGGCAAGGCCGCCGAGCTAACCGGACTCGGCGCCGTGAACGCCGCCGAGCACCTCAAGCAGTGGCTCGGCGGCAAGGCGTCTGAAGCCGACCGACTCGGCCGGGCGCTCTTGGATCTGAAAGATGTTTTGGACCTCTCGAAAATTCCCCGCCGCATTGAGTGCTACGACAACAGCCACATTCAGGGCAGCAACGTCGTGTCTTCCATGGTCGTGTTCGAGAACGGGGCGCCGAAAAAATCCGAGTACCGGAAGTTCAAAGTCCTCGGCGAGAACCGTAACGACGACTTCGCCGCCATGCGGGAGACGCTCACGAGGCGTTTCGCGCGGCTGCCGCAAAAAGCCGGGGACGGCAAGCCGGCCTGGCCCGAACCAGATTTGCTCGTAATAGACGGTGGCAAGGGGCAGCTCGGCGCCGCGCTCGAGGCCATGAAAGAGACCGGGGTAGAGTTGCCGGCCATCGGCCTGGCCAAACGCATTGAAGAAATTTTCCTGCCAAAAAAACCAGAGCCGATTGTTCTGCCGCACTCACACCCGGCGCTCCAGCTCCTCCAGCGCCTGCGCGACGAGGCCCACCGCTTCGGCATAACCTTCCACCGCCAGCTCCGGAGCAAGCAGGCGGTCCAGAGCGCGCTCGACGCCGTTCCCGGCGTGGGCCCGGTCGTGAAGAAAAAACTGAAAGCCAAGTTCGGCACCGTAGCTGCTATCCGAATGGCCACGGTAGACGAGCTCGCGGCCGTGGTCGGCCCGAAGCTCGCCCAGGCCCTGAAAGAACAGCTCTAGCGTTGACGCGGATGCTTTTATCCGGTAACCTGCCCGTACGTTAAAACAGGGTTCCGCCAGCCGTCTCGTATACCCGAGGGGTCGAAACTGCTGCCCTCAGTTCCTCACAGCCGCCGGTAGGCTTCACCGGCGGCTTTCCTCTTATATATAGAGTGTACCTTTTTGCCGCGGCACCAGCGCAATGGCGGCGCTTGACACCAGCCCGCTACTTTCGTAAAATAGTCTGGCGTTAATCGTCCTCAACTAGCCCCGAAAGCAAATACCATGAGCCGCTCCACGGTCGTCCTCCAGTTCGTGAACATCATCATCATGGTCCTCCTCATTGTCTCGGTGTCCATGCAGAACAAGTCTGCCGGGCTCTCGAACGTTTTCGGCGGAGCCGGCAACGTCGTGGCGACCCGCCGCGGCTTCGAGAAGTGGCTGTTCTACGCGACCATCGGCCTCGGCATGCTCTTCGTGGGCCTCTCCATTGCCTCCGTCATCCTTGGGTAAACAACCGTGAACAGTACGTTCCCCGCGGTCGCCTTTGTACGGGGCGTCGCGGCAGGCGCAAAACAGGTACGGACGCTCAACCTTTCCCGGCTGCGGAAAGTTTTTTCTTTAATGGGTCGCGGCGAGAAAATCGCCTTCGCGCTCCTGGCCGCGGTCGCCCTGACCTCGGGCACCGTCTCGGCGCGCGGCTACTACGTCGGGCACACCACGCCGGCGCCGGCTTCGGGGGGCACCTACACCGAAGCCATCGTCGGCTACCCGGCGGGCCTGAACCCCATCCTCGACGCGCAGGAGCCGGATACCTCCATTGAGCGGCTCATTTACTCCGGGCTCTACCGCTACGGCGCGACCGGCAAGCTCGAACCCGGGCTCGCCGAGGCTCTGCCTGAAATTTCCGAAGACCAGAAGCGCTACACGGTGCGCATCCGCGCGGGCGCGACCTGGCACGACGGGAAGCCGGTCACGGCCCAGGACGTGGTGTTTACCGTTGAGGCGGTGCAGAACCTAGCCTACAAGAGCCCGCTGCGTACCGCGTGGCTGTCGACGACCGTCGCCGCGACAGACTCCCGTACCGTGACCTTCACCACGAAAGACGTCTCCGGGCCGTTCGTGCACAACCTCGCCCTCCCCCTGCTGCCGCGGCACCTCTGGGGCAACGTCCCGCCCGACCAGCTGGCCCAAAACCCGCTGGCCTCCGCGCCCGTCGGCAGCGGGCCGTACCGGGTGGTCGAGGCCCGCCGCCACGTGAACGGCCGCCTCCAGACCCTGAAGCTCGCGGCGGCCCCAAGTTCCGCCGCCGATCGGGCGAACATTGAAACCGTGATTTTTAAGTTCTACCCCACGACGCAGGACGCGCTCAACGCCCTCCACAGCAAAGAGGTGGACGGCTTCGGCTACGTACCGGACGGTACCGGAGAGGGCCTGGACCCGAGCCGAGCCGGCGCGCAGGTCTTAGAGCTGCCCATTCCGCAGTTCCAGTACGCCTTCTTCAATTTGAAAAACGCCGCCTTCGCCGAGCCCTCGGTCCGCCAGGCGCTGCAGCTGGCCGCAGACCCCGCAGCCATAGCCGCGGCCACGGGCGCGGCGCCGAGCTCGAACGCTTCGGCCCCGAACCTGGAGCAGGCCGGCAAGCTGCTCACCGCCGCCGGCTGGGTCGTGGACGAGAAAACGGGTACCCGCACCAAGAAGGGCAAGGAGCTCTCGCTCGTTCTGTCGACGAATACGGTACCGGCCAACCAGACCGCGGCCGGCCTCCTCGCCGAACAGTGGCGCGCGCTCGGGGTGAAGGCCAACGCCGAGGCGCTCTCGACCAAGGACCTGACCGACACCCGCATCCGCCCGCGCCAGTTCGACGTCATTGTCCTCCAGGTCCGCCTCGGCGCCGACCCCGACCCGTTCCCGTTCTGGCATTCGACCCAGGCCAAGGACCCCGGGCTGAACATTTCAGGATGGAACAGCCGCGAGGCCGACGCGATCATCGCCACGGCCCGCGCCACCACGGACCAATCGGCGCGCGGCGAACTCTACGCCCGGCTGAACACGACCATCGCCCGTGAACTGCCGGCCATTCCGCTGACCATGGAGCGGTTCCGCTACGCCCTGCCGAAAGACATGAAGGGCATTCGCCTGACCTACCTCCCCGATTTGGCCGCGCGCTTCTACGACCTGCCGAACTGGCACCTCGCTGAGCAGCGGCTCTGGAAGTGACAGCTCGCGCGGGGGTTGCTACAATCCCGTAGCGATTTATTCTGCATCGCTGGCGTTGCACCCCTGTGGAGGGCGAGTGGTGGAATTGGCATACACGTACGCTTCAGGTGCGTATGGCCGCAAGGCCGTGAGGGTTCAAGTCCCTCCTCGCCCACCACAGTGGTACAAACACGGCCCCCGATAACCCGCCCGCCCGGGCGGGTTTCGGTCTCTCGGCCAGAAAGCATTTTTCATACGACCATGAACAGCGCGGCCTACCAAGCCATTCGGGACCTGCTCGACCAGAGCGGTGCAAGCTACGTTGCCATAGACCACCGCCCGTGCAAAACGAGCGAAGAGTCGGCTGCGGCCCGGGCCGAGGCCGGCCACCCGGAAGTCACCGGCGCTAAAGCCCTGCTCGTGAAGCTCTACTGGAAGGACCAAGAGCGCTTTGCCACCGTTGTCCTGCCGGGGTCGCACAGCTTGGACAAACAGAAGCTCCTCGCCGGGGTACCGGGCCTCAAAAAAATGCGCTTCGCGAGCCCGGAGGAAATGGCCGAACTGGCCGGCGTGGTGCCCGGCTGCATGCCCCCGTTCGCCGCGCCCATTTTTCCGAACATTCCCCTGCTCATCGTGAGCTCGTCCCTCGCTAACTTTGAAACTGTCGGTTTCAATGCCGCCTTCCTCGAGAAAAGCATCGTTCTGCCGTCGAAAGGCTACCTCGCCGCCGTTTCGCCATCGTACTTGGTGGACTGCTCGAGCGAAAAAGCCGGCTGATATTTTTTGACAACCCCGGTACCCCGTGCTATAATGTCTTTACTTCGATCGAGTTCCCCCGAAACCAAGCCGAAAAGCAGTTACTAAACGAACACCAGCGGACAGTCGCTGGCACCCGTTTGCTAATTGCGCAACGCTCAGCGCAAAGTTACTCCCCGGGGCGGCTGAACAGGCCCCTTGGGCACGAGAGCTGTGCAAAAAATTCAATACCACAACGCGCTGCCACCGGATAGAGCGAGCCGGGTGCGGCGACCTGTGCTGCCTTTGTGCCGCACGAAAGAAAGGAACGTAATGTTCAACCGTAAACCTGCGCCCGGGAAATCCCCGGCGCGCGGAAAGTCAGACGACGACGCCCTGGACGCTGCCATAGAGCACGCGGCCAGCGTAGCCGAAGCGTCTGCAAACAAGCCGGTGCCGGCCGTCACCACGAGCCGGTTCACCGCATCGCGCCAGAACCTCCGCATCATCCCCATGGGCGGCGTGGAGGAAGTCGGCGAAAACATGACCGTGCTCGAGTTCGGCGACGACCTCATCGTCATCGACATGGGGCTCGCCTACCCCGACGAGACCATGCCGGGCATTGACTACATTATCCCCGACACGACCTGGCTCGAGGAGAACAAGAAGCGCATCCGCGGCGTGGTCATCACGCACGGGCACATGGACCACATTGGCGCCATCCCGTACATTCTCCCGAAGCTCGGCGACCCGCCCATCTACACCATGGCGCTCACCGCCGGCTTCATTAAGAAGCGGCTCGAGGAGTTCGGCCTGCTCGGCCGCTCCCGCATAAACGTCTTCGGCAAGGACGACACGGTCGCCCTCGGTAACTTTAAGCTCCGGTTCTTCGGGCTCAACCACAACATTCCCGACAGCATCGGCCTGTCTATCGTTACCCCGGTCGGCCAAATTATGTACGCCACCGACTGGAAGTTCGACCACACCCCGGTAGACGGTCAGCCGGCCGAGTTCCAGAAAATTGCCAAGTTCGCCGCCGAGGGCGTCCAGATCCTCATGTCGGACTCCACGAACGCGGTCAAACCGGGCTACTGCCAGAGCGAGCGCGAGCTCGGCCAGACCATTGACCGGCTGTTTTCCGAAATCCCGGGCCGCGTCATCTTCGCCTCGTTCGCCACGAACATCTCCCGCATTCAGCAGGTCTTTCACTCGGCCGCGAAGTTCAACCGCAAGGTGGTCGTCACCGGCCGCTCCATGGTCAACAACATTGAAATTGCGCTCTCGCTCGGCTACCTGAAAATTCAGCCGAAGATCGTCATCAAGAGCGAGCAGGCCGCCAAGATGCCCGACAACCAGATCGTCATCCTGACGACCGGCAGCCAGGGCGAAGAGGCCGCCGGGCTCGCCCGCATGGCGCGGGGCGACCACAAGACGGTGAAGGTCAAGAAGGGCGACACCGCCGTGGTTTCCGCCTCCCCCATTCCGGGCAACGAGCGGGCCATCTCCGCGGTGCTCTCGAACCTCACCCGGCTCGGGGCCCACGTCGTCTACAACAAAACGCTCGACATTCACACCTCCGGCCACGCGCACCAGGAAGAGCTCAAGCTCATGATGGCGCTCACGAAGCCGAAGTTCTTCATGCCCATTCACGGCGAGCACCACATGATCGTGAAGCACGCCGAGCTCGCCCAGACCATGGGCATTCCGGAGGCGAACATCTTCTCGCTCGACAACGGCCAGGTCCTCGAAATTACCTCGGCCGGCCAGGCCAAGGTCGTGGAGGACAGCAAGGTTTCGGGCGGCTACGTCTTCATTGACGGGCTCGGCGTCGGCGACGTGGGCGAGGTCGTCATCCGCGACCGCCAGGTCATGGCGCAGGACGGCATGTTCGTCATCATCGTCACGCTCGACCGCCGCAGCGGCAAGATGGTCGGCCAGCCCGAGATCCTTTCCCGCGGCTTCGTCTACATGAAGGGCAGCGAGGACATGATCCGCGAGGTCAAGCACGAGGTCCGCAAGCTCTGCGACACGAAGGGCAAAGAAAAGCTCGAGCCGAACTGGGCCTACCTGCGGAACTCTATCCGCGACGAGGTCGGCGAGTACCTCTTCCAGAAGACCGAGCGCCGGCCCATGGTGCTCCCGGTCATCATGGAGATATAGTCCGTAACGAAAATCCCAGGCTCGGGCAAACCCGAGCCTGGGATTTTTCGTAAGCCATGAGGCTTGATAAAATCCTGAGGATAGGGTAAGGTATCCGGATGCGTCCCGAAAAATTCGGGTCCTGCAGTAGTAGGAGGAGGATACCAATGGAAAATCCGAATGCGGGAGCACTTCCCGCGCACATGGCAATACTCGCAACGCTGGAAGAGGTTTTCGAGTCTGAAGACTTCAACACCGCAGATACGGAAACGGTCGCCGCGCAATTCATCGCACTCTCCGCTTTCTTTGAGCACCTGCGGCTGACCGCAACCGAGGCGCTCGAAATGCAAGGCGACTTCGAAGAGCTGCGCACCCGTATCCGAGCCGGTACGAACCTGACCGCTATTCACGAATCGCTCGACATCATCGGCGATCGAATTCAAAGCGTGATTGCGTACGAAGGCGAAGGTGCCGCGGCACGGTCTTCCTCCGGGAACCCCACCGACGGGCCGTTCCCGCCTGTCAGGTAGGCAGCCCCCTACGAGAATCGAAAAACGCCACTCTTTATGGGTGGCGTTTCGCGTTTAAAAATTATCCCAGTCGAGCTCTTTTACCTTCTTCGCGGTAAGGAACGGGTAGGAGATCTGTAGCTCTTCAAGCTTTAACCCGACCGGGGTCAGAGAATCCGGGAACACCTCCACCGGATCCGGCTGCTCGCCGCTGCGGAACCGCTGCAGCTGCACCACAAATTTCGCGAAGGTTCCGCCGGACAGGGCCTCAAAAATGCTCAGCGCTTTCGGGCCTATTTCCCGCTGGAGCTTCCTGCCGAGCTCGAGGGTGCCGGTTTTCGATTGGTACATTTCGAGGAGCGACCGCAGCGACTGCCCGCCGTACCGCGCGGGGTCGAACGATCCGTTGGCCGGGCGGTGCTCGAGAACGTCCACGAGCGCCGCGACGTCGGCGACGTACCCATCGTAGCCGTGGGGTCCCGCGGCTTCGGACCGCCGGTAGCCAATGCGGCTCGTGGCGACGCGGGTGACGAGCTCGGTGGTGCCCTCGTTCAGGCCGAGCAGAACCCCCTGCCGCCGGGTGTTCGCACGGTTCCCGGACATGAACCCGCCCTTGAACGCGTGCGCCTCGCCCATACTGAAATCGTTCAGTTCCCCGCCTCTGAATTCCGAGCAGTCGCCCGAATGCACGATCTCGTGAACCGTCAGGTGCATGAGGTCGTCTGGCCCGAACGGCAAGGTTTCATCCCCCTCCCCGAGCATCTCGTTCCGGAGCACCACGGCAATGGCGTCGCGGTTCTTGAGCTGTATGGCATCCCCTAAAAAGTACGGGATGCCCTCCGGGGTACCCTGCTCGTACGAAAGCTGGAGGGCAATGAGCTCGTACGTTCCCATGAACTGAACGGTCGGGAGCTCGGGCCGGTGCGGCTGAACGCCCGCCTCTTCGTACAGCGCGCCGAGCTGCTCAATGCCGGCCCGGCAGCGTTCCTTCACCTGGTTTTTTTCTAGGTACTCGGCAACCGCCTTCCGCTCGCCGTTCACGAGCTCGCCGTAGGCCCGCGCGACTTCTGGCCCACCGCCGCGGGCGGCAGATTCATAGAGCGCGCGCAGCTCGGCCTTGCCGAAGCCTTTCCTACGGAGGTCGAGGTACCGGTCCAGCTCGTGCTTGTTCGGGTCGTCTATGTCTACCTGGGCCAGCGCCTCGGGGTCGAGCTGCTCGCAGCGGGCGAGCACAGCCCCGTCCATGCGGAGCGCCCGCTCGAGGATCGGGGAAATTTTTTCCGCGATGGTACCCTCGAGCTCCCCGGGCCCGAGGATTTCCCCGAAGCGCTCCCTGAGCCGTACCGCGGGTACTCGCTCTTCAGCCGGCGCGCTGCCGAGCGATCGCTCGAGCCGCTCCTGCTCGCCGCGGAGGGCGTCGCTGAGCCGGCTCAGGTCCGCGCGGACCTCGGCGTCCGGTTCTGTACCGTAGCCGGCGGCGACCTGGGAAACGAGCTGCTCCCCCTCGTGCTCGAAGCGGGACACCTGCCCCCGGGCCGCCTCGGCAACCGCCTCCGGCTTCAGCTCTGCGAGCTCTGGTTTGTTCTCAATCTCCCCCGAGGCCGTCTCTGCTCGCTCCGGCTCGGGCAGCTGCTGCTCAATGTTTTGCACCGGGTATGCCGAGTGACTTGCGGATCTCGTCCACCTGCCGCTGCCGAACACGCTCCCCGAATGCCCGAATGGCGGCGCGCTGCTCGGCGCGGAGCTCGGCAAGTCGCTCCATAAAAGTTTTCCACGCGGTCTGCACTGCGCTCTGGCTGTCCATACCCCTCAATTATACTCGAAAACGCCACCCTTCATAGGGGTGGCGTTTCGCGTTTTTGTGAAGCGGTATCGAACTGCGACGCGAGCTCGGCTTTGGCCCAGACGTTCGGCCGGTCGCCGAAGCGCCAGCGGCCGACGGCCGTGGGCAGCAGCCCCGGCAGGCGGGCGTCGCGCTCAAGTACCTGGGGGGCGGCGCGGGCTAAGCGTTCGGTAATGCGGCCGTCGCCGCACAGGTCGAGGAGCGGCCCGTCGCGGTCTTCCACGTACTCGGCGTAGGCCACGCCGGCCGCTCCCCGTCCGACGCAGACGTCCGACAGGTTGCAGAGCAGCCGCACGAGGCTCGCCCGGTTCGGGACGAGCTGGGCAATCTGGCGCGGGGAGAGCCCGCGTTTCGCAGGGGCGACAACTCCCGCTCGCCAAGCCGGTTCGGCCTGGGAAAGGAAGCTGCAGAGCGCGGCCGCGGTTTCGCCGTTCGCGGTATCGGCCGGTAGGCGGACCAGCTCCCCGGGGAGCGGAACGCCGGCGTGCGCCGAGAGCTGGGCGAGCGAGGTAGCGGTGTCTGGACCGAACCCGCCGTCTACGTCAATGGCGCGGCCGCGGTACCCCGGGCAGAGCACGGACAGCTCGTTGTGCCAGGTTTGCGCCTTGGCCACGAGCGGCCCATAGACCCTGCCGAAGTAGGCGGCGCAGGCGAGCTCGAACGTTCGCTGGTCAGCGGGGTCATAGCTCGGCTTGCTGGCAGCCACGTAACCGCAGGCCTCGAAACACTCGGCGAGCACCAGGCAGGCTAGAAAGATGTTGCCGTCGCCGAACATGTCGGTTGCGGCGGCGACCTGGGCGTCCGTTGCTTTTTCGGGTAGCGCATCAACCTGTCGCGCGAGGCGCGGGAGCGCGGCGCGAACGGTCACGGCGTGCTTCTGTACGACCCGGAGCGCCGTCTGCGCCCGCACCTGTCCCCAGCCGTAGGAGGCTGAAATAGGAACATTGGTCCGCAGCAGCCGTTCGAGCCACTGGTCGAGCGACTCAATCTCCGGCACCACGTCGAGCGAGGTACCGTAGCCGTCTTCGGCCTCAATGACCGCGGCCGCAGAACGCATGAGCGCTTGCGCAGCTTGGCTGCTGGGAAGCTCAGGTAAAGACCCGAGCAGCAGGTTCACGAAGTCAGAATAACGGTAACGGTTGCCGAACACCTTTACCGTAACCTCAGGCGACTGGCCGCGCAAAAAAGCGGCGAGTTCTCGGACACGGGCGGTACGCGTACCGACCGAACGTCGATAGTACCGGTACGAGCCCCCACACAGAAGGAGGCTGCCAACGCAAAATAAACTACGTCTAGGAAGCTTCACGTATGCATCCCCCTTTATGGAATTGGAAAAGAAATACGGCTCTTTCGAGCCGCCCTGCATGGTACCAAAACCGCCTGGCAAAGTCGAGGTTTTCTGCTAAAATTGGGTCACCTATGCAACGCATCCTTTCCGGCGTCCAGCCGACCGGCAAGCTCCACATCGGCAACTACCTCGGCGCCCTCCGCAACTTCGTGGACCTCCAGAACGCCGGCAACGAATGCTTCTACCTCATTGTCGACCTCCACGCGCTCTGCGGCGACTACGACCCGAAAGCCGGACGGGAGAAGACCGTCGGTCTCGCCGCCGACTTCATGGCAGCGGGCTTAGACCCCAAAAAGTCCACCATTTTCATACAGTCCCAGGTGCCCGAACACACCGAGCTCATGTGGATTTTGAACACCGTGACGCCGGTTTCCGAGCTCGGGCGCATGACCCAGTTCAAGGACAAGTCGGCGCGGCAGGCCAAAAACATCAACACCGGCCTGTTCACCTACCCGGTGCTCCAGGCGGCCGACATACTCCTCTACCGCCCGGACGCCGTCCCCGTCGGGCACGACCAGAAGCAGCACCTCGAGCTCACGAACGACATTGCCCGGAAGTTCAACGCCAAATTCGGCGAGCAGTTCAGCGAGGTCAAGCCGCTGTGGACCAAGTTCCCCCGGGTCATGAGCCTCAAGGACCCGACCAAAAAAATGTCGAAATCCGACCCGGCCGGCTGCCTCTTTTTAGACGACGAGCCGGAGGCCATCCGCGAAAAGCTCAAAAAGGCCGTCACCGCCACGGACAGCAGCTCAAAGTCTTCCGGAGCGGCGAACCTCATGCTGCTCCTCGCGGAGTTCGGGGAACGCGCCGAGGTGATTCGCTTCACGGAGGCCGAGCGGGACGGCACGCTCCGGTTCAGCGAGGTGAAAGAGGTGCTCGCCGAGCGCGTTGCCGAGCGCTTCGCGGCGTTCCGCGCGGCGAAGCGGGAGCTGCTCTCCCGGCCCGACCAGATCGCCGAAGCGCTCGGCGAGGGTGCTCGCCGCGCCCAGAAGGTCGCCGCCCAAACCATGCTCGAGGTGAAAGAAAAAATCGGACTGCTGTAAACGCGGTCCGATTTTTTCGTTCGGCTCTACAGGCTGCGCGAACCAAGGAGGGACATATCATGGTGTTCGAAATGCTCTCTGCCGAGCGGTGTTGGTGGTTTCATACTCATGCACTCATTATCTCTGCTTCCTGCCCCGAATCGCTCCCCGTAATCTCCTGGTGGCACCCCATGAACGGGCCAGGGCCGCAACTGTTTGGGTTCAACGCCGCGTACTACAACCCAAACCACACCCCGAACTGCCCGCATATCCTCGCAGACCGCTGCCTGGCAATCTACGGGGTCGAGCCTCCGTTTCCGCAGGTTCCAACCTGCGAGATAAACCAGGGGAGCATTGAGTACCTGCTACTACTCCCCTGCACGCCCGGCGAGGCAGCGCAGCTGCTCGCCGAAAAAGGTCTGGCGGCGGTCGAAAACGCCGCCATCTGGGAGCACCACTTCCACGTTCACGCCGTCCCGATCAAAGTTAAAGCCGCGGCGTGAATCGCCAAACGCAAGAGCCGCCCCACGAACCGGGCGGCTCTTCAACTTCATGCTAACCTTTTATAATCGCCGAAATTTCGTCGCGCTTCTGCTCCATGAGCTCTTTCGTCCGCGCCTCTACGGTCAGACGCAGCACCGGCTCGGTGTTGCTCGCGCGGACATTGAACCAGTAGTCCGGATACTCTAAAGAAATGCCGTCGAGCTCGTTCAGCTTCCCGTCCGCGTACCGTCGCTTCAGTTCTTCGAGCTTCGCGCTCGCCAGCTCGCGGCTCGGCAGGTGCGTGTTCACCTCGCCCGAGTGGAAGTAGCGGTCGAACGGCGCGAAAATCTGCGAAGCCGGCTTCCCCTGTTCTGAAATGTAGCCGAGGAGCTTGAGCGTCACGAGCATGGGGACCTCGAAGCTTCCGTAGGGCAGCTTGTAGAAGAAGTGGCCGGACGACTCGCCGCCGAAGGTTGCGCCGTGCGCGATCATGGCTTCCTTGATGAGCGAATGGCCGACTTTGGTGACAATAGCCGTGCCGCCGAGCTCGCTGATTATGTCCTGCGTAATGCGTCCGGGACGAATGTCGTACGCCACGGTGGTACCCGGGTGCTCTGTGAGCTCAATTTTCGCGAGCACGCCGCGCAGAATAGCCGGGTGGATGGTCTTTCCGGTTTCGTCGACAAAGAAAATGCGGTCGCCATCTCCGTCCACGGCAATGCCGAGGTCCGCACCCTCGGCGAGAATGCGTTCGTGGAGCTGCACCATGTTCTCTTCCTTAAACGGATCGGCTTCGTGGGCCGGGAAGGTGCCGTCGAGCTCGCGGTTGAGCCACGTTACCGAGAGCTGCGGCAGGTGCTTGAACAGCGCCTCAAGGTCCGGCCCGCCCATGGCGTTAGCCGTGTCGACTACCACCTTGAGCGGTTTTATGTTGCCGAGCGGTTCAATGCCCGCAACCTCGACAGCCTCTTCCTCGGTGGCGCCGGCCTGCTCCGACAGGCGGCCGGGCTGGGCCGCTTTCGGTGCGAGCTCGTCCCGCTCTATCCATCCATGCATGGTCTCAATGCCGCTCGTTCCGGCAATGGGCACGCCGCCGGCCCGCACCATTTTCATGCCGCTCCAGTGGCTCGGGTTGTGGGACGCAGAAACCTGTACCCCGCCATGGTAGCCGTGCT
Source organism: uncultured Candidatus Saccharibacteria bacterium (assembly GCA_964561365.1). Classification (GTDB taxonomy): domain Bacteria; phylum Patescibacteriota; class Doudnabacteria; order UBA920; family UBA920; genus CAZLPF01. The sequence goes on from CAZLPF010000004.1 coordinate 36,384, forward strand.
TGGCCACGGCGTAGTAGAACGTCGGGGTTGAAACGAGGCCAATGTCGGCCACATTCACACCGGTTTCGCGGATGCCGCGGATAACCTCGGGCTTTAGGACCGGCCCCGAAAGCCGCATGTCTGAACTCACGGCCACGGTTAAATCTTTAGAAGGATTTTCTTTCAGGAGGAGCGTGGCGAGCGCGCGGCCAATGGCGTACGCGACCTCGGGGCTCAGCTGGTCGGGATAGGTACCGCGGATATCGTAGGCTTTGAAGATGCTTTTTTCTACCTGCATGCGAAAACGGTAAATGACAAGACAATCTAGCGTTTATTGTACCAAATGTAAAGACCCCACCCGGCGGCAGGTGGGGTCCGTACGTTTCAGGGGTGCGCGGAAGCGGCTAAACAGCCGCCGGAATTCCTGGAAGCTCGATCTTCATCTCATGGTGGGAAGCGAAGCGGAACACGACCCGGATCGCGTTGTTCCTCACGAACGCGTAGACACGCTTGAGGTGCGTACCAATGCTCTCACGAAGAGCCTCTATGCTGCTCTGGAGCGCGTGCCCAATTTCTCGGGCTGCGATGCTCAATGAGTTGGAGTTTGCGACGCGGGGCTCTTTGCAAACCTCTAAAATCGCGCTCCGGTACTCGGCATCACAGTGCGAGAAGTGGACCACGCCGCAACGGCACCTTCTTTTCCCATTGCGAACTTCCCTGTTTGGCGATGGCAACTGGTGCCACGACCGCGCGTTTCTTGCAGTGAACAAAATTGCCTCCTTTGTGGGCGTTTGGCGGTTTTGAACTTGAAGCGGTTACCCGCCTCTTGGCCGGGAGTCTAGCGAAATACGGCCGGTTTGTCAACGTTACAAGCAAATGAAAAGTCGAACGGTCCAGGCTAGGCTGGTTTCCGTTCGACTCTGTTGTGCTGCCGAGCTGCTTAGCGGCGAACGATGCGAGGAACGACGGTCCGGAAGCGCTCCGGAACCATGATCACCGGAGTCACCCGTAGTACCTCCGGTCCCGGGGGCTTCCCGTGGCTTTGCGGCCCTGCCGGCTTGGCGAAAACCGGTTGGCCCCCTTGCTCTCGACTCGCGGCAATCCGCCGGAGATCCTCCGGCGAACGCCCGTCAGCCGAGTAGATAACCCCTCGTCGAACAGGAGGCTTGGCGACAGCCGGCGGTCCTGCCATCGCTGCCCGCAGGGCAGCATCGAAGTCATATCCTGGTATCAAAATTCACTCCTACAATTTGGCGGTTTTCCTGTTACAGCCAGTAGCCCGGCATGTAACGCTTTACCTTAGTACATTTCCGCCTTCCTGTCAAGACCAAAGAAAAGAGACCGAGCGTCTCTTTTCGAGCGGGGGTAGAATGTCTAAAAATTAGGCTTCGTTGCCAAACGGTTAGGTTCATCCGGAGAGCATGTTGGACGGCTGGCGTAGCCGCAACTGTTACGGAAAATCCCTTGGTCGGCGAAGTTCACCTTTGGCGGTTTTTAGTTCACCCACTCGATACGAACACTCGGTCTCATCGTCACCCGCTGGCGAGGCGGGTTCAGATATCGAACTAGGTAGCGTGCGCGGCGGTCATGCCGGAAAACACCGACTGCACCCTCCGCGGCGTCACGGTTGGCAATTTCACAGTCACGCCGGTAGCCTTTTGAGCTGCGGTGAGCCAGTTGCTCAACTCGCCGAGCGTGATGCGAACGTACTGCCTTGGCCCGTGATTCATGGTGCAGGTCACCATCACGAACCCGCCGCTGTTGTGGCCCATGAGATTGACAATCTTCAGGCCCTGCACCGTGTGGACCGCGACCGGCTCCCCGAGCAACGTCGCCCAATCGTCGGCGTCGTTCACCTTAGCGAACCGATCCGGTTGCGTCTTCAAGATCGACGCTACCTTTTGTTGAATAGCACTTTCCACTCCCGTGGCGGCGAGGGTGTGCTGCGTATCATCCTTGGGTCTCAAGGTTTTTTCCTCCCGGAATTTGGCGGTTTTAACATGCAGGGCGAGAACGGCCGCTGCCTGTTGCAGCCATGCTACTCCCTGAAAATAAGGTCGTCAAGTGTGTCGTAAGCATGACACAAACCCGTTTTATATAAGACAAAAAAGGGGCCGTCCGGTAGCCGCACCGGACGGCCTTGAGGGAAGCCCTACACGTGCCGCGTCCTCTCCCCGGCACCGTATGGGGGTAATGGCCCTGCGTTCGACCAAACTAGTTGGAGAGGGTGAAGTTGACGTCTATTTGCGTCACTACTTCGACCGGCACTCCGTTCAATAACGTTGGTTCGTACACCCACTGCTTCACGGCCTCAACGGCGGCCGGAACGAGCAGCGGGTTTCCCGAAACCAGTTGAAGGTTTTCGATGCGACCATCGCGCGAGATGATCGCGTGCAGCCTGACGGTCCCCTGCACCCGGCCGGCTCTTGCGAGCGGCGGGTAGAGCGGACGAATTACTTTTTGTAGCTTCGCGTGCTGGACGCCCGTGGAAACCGCTATCCGCTTCGGCGGTTCCGGCTTCGGCTCGGGCTTGGCGGCGGGCGGGTCTGGGGGCGGGGCGATCCGAACGTTCGGATCTGATCCGGTACCGCAGAACGGCGGGGTGCAGCCGGGAACAACCTGGTTTCCGGGCGGCGTTTGGTTGTTGCGTGCGATCTCCGAGACGAGCTTTTCATCGTCTTTGATAATCGCAACTTCTTTCGGTATGGTCCGCGGCGCCTCGAACGGCTTTGCAGGCTTCGGCGCCGGGTTTTGCTCAGGACTTCGCGCTCCCCCGTCGTGTTTTGGCTCACGCCGCTCCGCCACCTTCGGTTTCGGTGGCTGCTTCGGCGCGAGCGACACGTAGATGGGCTCTTTCGATTTTACCATTCGCACGGCCGCTTTGGCCGGGAACAGTAGCAGCGCGAGGAGCGCCACCGTGAGTATGACGACGGCTGCGGGGAACGACACCCAGCGGTTCCCCGTTTTGAACTGAACTTTTTGGTCGAACACTTGAAACCTCCTACAGGTTGTCAAAGTGCTCACCTCCCTGGTCCAACGGTTCTCCCTTTTTTCGTCGCCTTACCCAATCAAGGGTCAAGGCTGTTGAGTATGAGAACCGACCCAGTTTTGGTTCGCGCGAGGCAGCCGGCGGCTGCCAGGTACCTTCAGCGTAGACCCGCTGCGGGGGCGGTCAAACCCCGCGCGGTGGATTACCCGGTTTCAGGCGTGGCGGTGAGGGAATACCGAACCCGGGATGAACGCAAGCCCTATTTATCAAAGTAAATTGAAAGCAGACCTGAACCGTTCAGGTCTGCTGGAAGCCGGAAAATTACGCGACGACATTAGTATCGGCCGGCCGGGTAACCGAACGACGGCGTGTAGAAACGATCTGGTTGGGTACTCGCGGTTTTCTGTTTGCGCGCGTACTGGTGCCGGTACTGCTTCTTCCGCGGTGGCCGGTGAGATTTGCTCCAGCCCCGAAAGGGCCTGAGCTTACGAATCCGCCTGTCTTTCACTGAACCCTCCTGGGAAATGTCCGTAGCTTTTGTACAGGAGGCGCGAGCTGCTGTCAAACACCCGCTCCCTTGGCACCGGGCCCCCGCTCCCCTACAATACGGTGGATTTACGCACGCTGAATGTCTTTTAAAATCGGTATCGTCGGCCTGCCGAACGTCGGCAAATCCACGCTGTTCAACGCCATTACGAAGAGTAAGGTCGAGGCCGCGAACTACCCGTTCGCGACCATTGACCCGAACGTCGGGGTCGTTGCCGTACCCGACGAGCGCCTCTCGAAGCTCGCGGTCCAGGAGCGGAGCGAAAAGATTGTGCCCACGGCCATTGAGTTCGTGGACATTGCCGGGCTCGTGGCCGGCGCGCACAAGGGCGAGGGCCTCGGCAACAAGTTCCTCTCGCACATTCGGGAAGTTGACGCCATACTCGAGGTCGTGCGCTACTTCGAGCACAAGGACATCATCCACGTGGCAGGTTCGGTAAACCCGGAGCGGGACGTAGAGACCGTCGGTACGGAACTCATGCTCGCCGACCTGGAAAGCGTGAGCAAGCGGCTCGAGTCCGCCAGCAAGGCCGCCAAGTCCGGCGACCACGAGTCCTTGGTCCGCAAAGCCGGCCTCGAGAAGTACCGCGCGGCGCTCGATGCCGGCCACATGGCAAACACCGCCCAGCTGAACGAAGAAGAGCAGGCGGCCACGAAAGACATTGAGCTCCTGACGAACAAAGCCTTCCTGTTCGCCGCCAACTCGAAGTTCAACCTGGAGACGAAGCGCTACGAGCCCGACGCTCCGGCAAACTACGTGCAGGTAGATGCCCAGCTCGAAGCCGAACTGGCGGAGTTGGAAGACGCCGAGCGCGAAGAGTACCTCAAAGAGCTCGGCTTGCCCGAATCGGGTTTAAACCGGCTCATAAAAAAAGCTTACGAGACCTTGGAGCTCGTTACCTTCATTACCGCAGGGCCCAAAGAGACGAAAGCCTGGACCTGCCGGGACGGGACGAAGGCGCCCCAGGCCGCCGGTAAAATCCACACCGACTTTGAGCACGGCTTCATCCGCGCCGAGGTCATAGCCTGGGACAAGCTGCTCGAGGCCGGCGGCTATGGCGGCGCCCGCGACAAAGGCTGGCTCCGCGTGGAGGGGAAAGAGTATGTGGTGCAGGACGGCGACGTGGTCCACTTCCGGTTCACGTAACAAATACGAAAGCGGTTCCGAAAAAATCGGAACCGCTTTTCAGTTCGGATTGTGCCTCAGCACGAGCAGGGCCTCCGGCCGTACCTCTTCGGGATGGCCGGGAGCTAGCAACTCCACGCCCTGACCGACACTGTGAATGTCCACGAAGTGGACGTAGAAGTCGGTCAGTTTTTCAATGCGCAGGTTTGCCGGGTTAATGAATGCGATTCGCGGCTGGACGAATACCGAGGTTGCACCATAGCGCATTATCGTCCATTCACTAACAATCCCAATTGTGACACCACCAATCACCGTGTAAGAAGCTGCCTGACTCGTCAGGCCCAGGTGGATGATGCTACGACCTGTTTCCGTTTTGGTGGTTACCTTGATCTGCCACCCGAGCCGCTCGGCAACCATGTCAAAAAACAGCGCATGATCCATTGCGTTCCTCCTATTCTGGAGAATGGTGCGCTGAAACTGCTTTCCTGTCAATAAACAAATCGTCCCGCGCGCCGAGGCACGCGGGACGGAAAACGGTGTGCAGCTCACGGCTGCGGTTGGCCTTCTTGGGGAGAAAGGCACGGAATTTCAACGACAGCCCGAGCCGGTTTCGGCTTGCCACCGACGAGAAGCGGTCGGTAGCGGAACCTCGAAACGAGCTGCTTTGCCTCTTCAAACAATCTCTTGAGCGCCCCTTTCTGGTCCCCCGTCGTGCTAACCCTCGACTTAAACGGATGGACGTCGGTAACGGCCCCGCTTTCGGAAACGTCGGCAATGACTTTCACCGATGGGACTTCGCACGCCGGACTAACAATGGCGGCCTGGTTGGGCAGGGGAACGAGTCGGTTTGCCTGTTCAGCGGCGGTAACCGTTCTCCGGTGTTTGATGAGCGCAAACGAGGGGCTCGACAAAAGGAACACGAGCGCCAGTAACTTCATCGGACTCCTCCATACGAGTGCAGATTTTCATACAGTATAGCTCACGGTTTTAGGCTTAGACTGGGGAAAATTCGGCCAGCAGGGCCGCTTGACCGGAGCGAGCATAGCTGGTAAAATAAATCGCTAATCAACTAACTCGTATCCCTCGCCGCTACACAGGCGGGGATAAAAGGAGCAATCCTTATGCCACGGTACGAGCTCATGTACCTCCTCGGAGCCAACGTCGCCGACACCGACGTTCCCCAGGTCGCCGACCAGGTCAAGCAGTTCATCCACGACGCAGGCGGGACCAACGTTCTCGAGAACCACTGGGGCAAGAAGAAGCTCGCCTACCCCATTGGGAAGACGCGCAACGGCTACTACATCGTTGCCGACTTCAGTATGGACGGGCGCAAGGTCAGTGAGTTGGACGCGAAGCTGCACACGCAGACCGCGACCGTTATCCGGCACCTCATTGTGAACGTCGAGGACCACCTGAAGCGCATGGACAAGGACCGCGCGATTCAGGCCAAAGCCGCCGCCCGCCGGCCGCGCCCCGAGGGCGCAGCCCAGCCAGCCGAAGGCGCCAGCGCCGTCCCGGTCAGCCCCGAGGAGCTCGAGGCCAAGATCGAGGCCGCCCTCTCGGAAGACGTTTCAAAGTCTTAACTATCTATCAGTAAGCCCCTCCCAGTAAGACCTTCGAGGATGCGGCTCCGCCGCTCCGAGAAGGTAACCACGGGAAAGGGAGAGCTTACGGGAGGGAAAACCGCCAGGTTTTCTCTTCCGTACACAAGGTTATGGATCTCAATAAGGTGATGATCATCGGTCGCCTGACCCGCGACCCCGAGCTCCGCACCACGGCTGGCGGCGCCGCAGTCTGCACCTTGGGCATTGCGACGAACTACGTCTACACGAACCAGCAGACCGGCCAGAAAGTCGAGCAGGTCGAATTCCACAGCGCGGTCCTCTGGCGGAAACTCGCCGAGATTGCCGCCCAGTACCTGAAGAAGGGTCGCCGCATTTACGTTGAGGGCCGCCTCCAGACCCGCTCGTGGGACGGACAGGACGGACAGAAGAAGAGCCGGACCGAGATCGTGGTCGACAACATGATTATGCTCGACAGCGGCTCGGGAGCCGCCGGCACGGCCGACCGCTCCGCAGCCACGTCCCCCGCCGCTGCGTCCCGCACCCCCGAAGAGGCGCCGCAGGCTGCCCCGGCCGACGAGCTGCCGACCATACAGCAAGACGACGGCCTGAACGTTGAAGATATTCCTTTCTAACCTAAGCAACTACCGTGCACACGAGACCCCAAATTCCCCAGACCAAAAAAGAGTGCTTCCTCTGCACCACGAAGATCAGCACCCTCGACTACAAGGACATTCAGACGCTCCGGCGCTTCATGTCCCCCCACGCCAAAATCATGGGCAGCAAGCGCACCGGCACCTGCCCGAAGCACCAGCGCGTGGTCTCCCAGGCGCTCAAGCGGGCCCGCCACATGGCGCTCCTGCCGTTCGTTGCGGCATAAATAGCTGGGAGTGAAAACCTTTTTCTAAAAGGTTTTCCCTTCCCAACCTCCCTTTCCAAAAGCTATTGCGGACTGGAGTAAATCCGTCCGCTCCGCGCTTCCCCAAGGACTACCACTTAAGCTTCCGAAGATCTGGCTTCGCCAGTCTGAGGAAACCCTTACTAGGAAAAGGATAGACCACGAAAGGAAAAACCTAGGTTTTTCCTTTCGTGAATAACTACATGGATATTTCTGATTTGAAGCTCGGCACGATCGTCATGTACAACGGCGAGCCGTGGAAAATAGTCTGGTCGAACCGCATGCGGACCGCGCAGCGCAAACCGGTCATGCAGACGAAGCTCCAGAACATTATCTCCGGCAAGCAGGTCGAGTACTCGTTCAAGTTCGGCGAGAAAGTGGAAGAGGCCGACGTCACCCGCGAGAAGGCGAGTTTCCTCTACGGAGACGTCGACGGGGCCCACTTCATGAATCAAGAGTCGTACGAAACCGTCGACATTCCGAACGACCAAATGGGCGAACAGCTCAAGTTCCTCCGCGAGGGCTTCGAGGTCCAGATTATCCGCTTCAACGGCAACCCGGTGTCCGTCGAGCTCCCCATTAAGGTCGAGCTCAAGGTCACCGAAGCGCCGCCCGAGGTCAAGGGCAACAGCGGCGGGAACATTACGAAACCGGTCACGACCGAAACGGGCCTCGTGGTCAGCGCTCCCATGTTCATAAAAGAGGGCGACGTGATTCGCGTGGACACGAGAGACGGCGAGTACGTCGAACGCGCGAGCCAGTAGCCCAAATAAAAAAACCCGCCGGCCGGCGGGATTTTTATTTCGCACGAGCCGGCGGCGGCAGCCGGCGGCAGGCCGCCACGTCGCGGCGAATTTGCGCAACGAGCGCGCGACGCGAGGCGAACTTCCGGTAGGGCCGCAGGTACGAGACGAACGAGACGGCGAGCCGCTTGCCGTAGAGGCTGCCGGAATAGCCGAGGAGGTGCACCTCAAGCTTCGGCAGACCCCCGTGGCCGAGCGGCCCGACCACGCAGGCGGCGCGGTAAGCGCGCTCCCCCACCCGGGCGTAGCCAGCGTAGACGCCGAGCCTCGGGCGGCGCGGTAAGTGAGCGTACGAGCGACGGTCCAGGTTCGCGGTCGGAAAACCCAAAATCCGGCCAAAGCCGTCACCGCGAATTACGCGTCCCGAAAATGTAAGCAGCGTAGGCATTCAGCCCGGGCGGGTGGGGCCCGGCCCCGCATTACCGCTCATCGTCAAATCCATGCGGGGAGTATAGCAAACGCCCCTTTCCAATTTGAAACCTCTCCCCGCCAGAGGCGGGGAGAGGTTTTTTAAAGCGGTGCTAGTACAGGCGGCTGTCGCCGTAGCTCATAACGGACAGCATGGGCAGCTGGAAGTCCCAGGCGTTCGCCGGGACGACGAGCGACCACTGGCCGCCGTTGGCCGTGAACACGTCGGCGGACGGAACCGGAACGAGGCCCGACTCGTGGACGAAGTAGACGGTGCTGCCGCTCTTGATCCAGCTCCCCCACGGGTGCGAGGCGCGCGAGGTCGTAATGGTGTACCCGCTCGTCGGCAGGCCGGTGTACCCGGCCGCTGAAACCTGCCAGAAGCGGAAACCGAAGCCTTCGAACGCGGCACGGTTGCTAAACGGGGTCTTCTGCCCGCGGTAGACCATGTAGACGGTGCCATTTTCAGAAATGAGCTGGCCACTCCGGTAGGTGCTCGTACCGAGCACGCCGCCGCCGAAGTAGCCGGAGGTCGAGAACGTGTAGTACTTGGTGTCGGTGCGGCCGGCGGCATCGGTAACGCGGATGCCGAAGGTTGCGGTCTGCTGCTGGGAAACGTACCCGCTCAGGTAGCCGGAGGTCGACAGGGACAGGCCGCCGGGGAGGCTGCCGGAAACAACCTGGTAGGTGTAGGGCGCCTGGCCGCCGGAGGGGTTAATCTGGTAGCCGTAGGACTGGTTCAAGGTCGCGGTCGGCAAGGTCTGGGGCAGCACCGGGCTGCCGCCGTAGTAGCCGCCGTAGTAGCCGCTCACCACGACCGTGGCGGTCATGCCCGGGTGGATGGTGCAGCGGTAGGTGTAGGTGCCCGGCGTGCTGAACGTGTAGGTGTAGGTGGCGCCGGGGCCCATGGTGCCGCTGCTAAACGCGCCGCCGTCAGCGGTCACCGTGTGGTTCATGGAGCCGTTGTTGCGCCAGGTCACCGTGGTGCCTGGGGAGACGGTAACGGTACTCGGCGAGAAGTAGAAATCCTGAATGTTCACGTTCGTGGTTCCGCTGCCGCAGCCGTAGTAGCCGCAGCCCGAGCCGCCGCTGACGGTCACGTAGACCGAGGCGCAGCTGCCGGTATTCGTGTTCGAGCAGACCGTCACGCTCGCCGAGCCGCTGTAGTTGCCGTAGAGCGAGAGCTGGCTGCCGGAAACGGAGGCGGTCACCGCGCCGGTGTTACCGGACGAAACGTAGTACGAGCCGCTGCCGCCGTAGATGCTCACGTAGCTCGTCTGGCCCTGGTTCAAGCTGACGTTGCTCTGCGAGAGCGACACGTTCCCGCCGCAGCCGTAGTAGCCGCAGCCCGAACCGGTCACGGTCACGTAGACCGAGGCGCAGCCGTTCGAGGAGGTGCAGACGGTCACCGTGGAAGACCCGGCGGCCTGGGCGCTGAGGTTCAGCGTCGAGCCGGAGAGCGAAGCGCTGACCACCGAGGAATTGGAATTGCTCGAAACGTAGAAGCTCGGCTGCAGGTAGACCGCCTGGCTCACCGTGACCTGGCGGCTCTGGCCGACCGAGAGGGACACGTTGGTTTCGCTCACGGTAATGCCGCCGACGTACCCGGAACCGGAGACCGACACGTACACGGAGGCGCACCCGGACGAACCCGAGCTGCAGACCGTCACGCTCGCCGAGCCGCTGTAGTTGCCGTAGAGCGAGAGCTGGCTGCCGGAAACGGAGGCGGTCACCGCGCCGGTGTTACCGGACGAAACGTAGTACGAGCCGCTGCCGCCGTAGATGCTCACGTAGCTCGTCTGGCCCTGGTTCAAGCTGACGTTGCTCTGCGAGAGCGAAATGCCGTACGGGCTGCCGCAGTTGTAGGTGCAGCCCCCGCCGGAGCCGCCCGGGTAGACCACGGGCGTCCGGTCGGGCCCGACGGTGGCGTAGTAGTTCGCGCCGTAGTAGCTCGAGGGGCCGAGCGAAATGGTTTGCGAGAAGTAGCCCGAGCCGTCGGTCGTGCCGACGTTCGTTATGACGTCCCACAGGCTCGAGCCGCTCGCCTGGCGGTAGAGCGAAACCGAGCTGAAGGGCTGGGCGCCCGAGACCGTCACCCGCACGCTGTCCGAACCCTCGTTCGAGACCGAAAGCGACGGCGAGTACGCGAGCGCGAGCCCGGGACCCGCGGCGAACAGGAGGCTGGCAACCGCGAGCGTGGCTGCCGCCAGTTTGCTAATTTTTCGCATAGGTATGAGGGTTACTTATTTAACAAGGTAGCTTGATATTGTACCGAAAAATAACGGATGCATCAAGCGCCCGCTGAAAAATCTGAGAGGAACGACGCGGTTTCGGCGAGCAGCTCCGGGTGGCTTATGAACAGATCGGTACCGTGACCGCCGATCGGGTAGGCGCGGAGCGTTACCGGGCAAGCGGCGTCGCGCGCCAGTTCGCGGGCCTGCTGGCCGCAGCTGGCCTCCGCTCCCCCGCGGAAGTCGTCGTCCGCAGCCGCGAGCAGGAGCCGCTGGGTGGGTCGCAGTTCCTGAACGTACGTCGCGGCGGCGAAGCCGTAGTAGTTCAGCCCGGCGGAGAGCGCGGCCGCGCGGCGGACCTCGCCGTGGCGGGCGAGGTAGTGAACGGCGAGGTTCGCGCCGATGCTCGCGCCCCCGAACGACAGCTGCGTGGCCGGGTGGTAGCGGCGGAGCAAGGAGACCGCGGCTTCTACGTCGTCGCCGTAGCCGGCGTGGTCGGCGTCAGAGAAGGTCCGGAAGTCACCGCCGCCGCTGGCCCCGTGGCCGCGGAGGTCGGGGGCGAGGACGTTCACGCCGCTTTGGTACAGCAGCTCGGCGAGCGGCTGCCAGGACTCTTTCCCGCTCGGCATGGCGTGGAGCAGCACGCAACTCCGGTTGCTGTCCGCGTTCCACCACAGCGCGGAGAGGCTGATCTTCCCGGCGCTGAAGGTAACGGTTTCCACGGCGGCTTACTCGTGCTCGGCGATGAACTTCTCGGCGTCGAGCGCAGCCATGCAGCCCATGCCCGCAGCCGAGACGGCCTGGCGGTAGCGCGGGTCGTTCACGTCGCCGGCCACGAACACACCCTCTACGTTCGTGCGGGTATTTTCACGAACGACGACGTAACCCTTCTCGTCGGTTCCAATTCCCGCAGCCTTGAACACGGCCGTAGCCGGGGTATGGCCAATGGCGAGGAAAACCCCCTGCACCGGCAGCTCCCGCTCCTGCCCGGTGGCGTTCGAGCGGACGCGGAGGCCGGAAACGGCAGCCTCGCCGAGAACGTCGAGCACCGCAACGTTCGGCACGAACGTTACCTTGGGGTTGCTCTGCGCCCGGTGGAGCATAATCTTGCTCGCGCGGAACTCGTCGCGGCGGTGCACCAGGGTCACGGAATTGGCGAAACGGGTGAGGAACGTCGCCTCTTCCATGGCGCTGTCCCCGCCGCCAATGACCGCGACGTCTTTGCCCTTGAAGAAAAATCCGTCGCAGGTCGCGCAGGCCGAGACGCCGTGGCCGCGGAGCCGCTGCTCGTTCTCTAGGCCGAGCCACTTAGCCTCGGCGCCGGTGGCGATGATGACGGCCTTGGCGCGGTAGCTCCCCCGGTCGGTGGTAACGGTGAACGGGCTCGCCTTCAGGCCCAGCTCGGTAACGGTCTCTTGGCGGATCTCCGCGCCGAAATGCTCGACCTGCTTTATCATCCGATCCATGAGCTCCGGACCTAAAATTCCCTGCGGAAATCCGGGGAAGTTCTCAACTTCGGTCGTCTGCATGAGCTGACCGCCGGGGTTCTGTCCGGCCAAGACCACGGGTTTAAGTTCCGCCCGAGCCGCGTACAGCGCCGCCGTGAGGCCGGCGGGGCCCGAACCAATAATTACCACATTCCGAATGTCTGTTTCTGCCATACCTTTGCTGAAAATTGTCTTTCTGGGAAAAGCCGCGAACCGAGCTACCCGTACCTAAAATTTTAGCGCGCTGCCCGTGCCTTGACAAACGGCCCCGGCGCGGGTAGGCTGATCAGCCACCTGGCGGTTTTGAGGCCTGCCCGGCCCGAACACCGGTGGAGAGTTCTAAGGAGGAACAAGAACCGTAACCGCCCCGTTGTAACAAACGGGGCACGGAAAGGGACTGCCATGCTGGCGCTCCTGTTCCTGGTTCTCGGCGTCGCTGGGCTCTACGGAGCCAGCGCCCTGTACAACGCCCGGAAGGTCCAAAAGACCCTCGGGGCGAAGCAGGTGCTCCCCCGCCGCCTGCTGCCGGAGACCGTGAGCGCGTTCATGCTCACCGTCCAGGCCGCAGAGCTCGTGCGGGTCGTGGAGCACGCCACGGTCATCAACATGCTCGCAGCGTTCATGCTGCTTGCCGTGGTGGTGGCCTCGAGGTCAGGAACGGAAAGCCACTTGCACTAGTACCGCCCCCAGGCGGTACGTCCGTTTCCTGCGAGAACAAAGAAGAGCCGCGTTTGAGCCCTGCTCGCGCGGCTCTCTTCTTTTTTTGTTGCGGGGCGCTACTTGTAGAGCCCGAGAATAACGGGCAGGTCGAGGCGGTCGGCGCCGCGGAGCACGGTGAGCATAACCTGGTTGCCGGCCTGGAACTGCGCGAGTACCTGGTCGAGCTCGCGCTGCTCGGAGAGAACCTGCCGGTTCACCGCCACGATAATGTCCCCGGGCTGCAGGCCCGCCTGCGCGGCGGGCGAACCGTCGGCCGCGCGGATGATGAACGCGCCCTGGGCGTCTGAGTTTAGCCGCTGGGCCGCGCGCACGTTCGTGGTTATGGTCGAGTACTGCACCCCGAGGAACGGCCGCGCCGCCTGACCCGTGGCTTTCAGCTCTGCCGCAGCCGCCCGCACCGTCTCTGAAGGAATGGCGAACCCGAGCGACTCGCCGGCGGTGTCGATGAGCGTGTTCATGCCGACAACCTCCCCGAGCAGGTTCACGAGCGGTCCGCCGCTGTTGCCGGGGTTTATGGCCGCGTCGGTCTGCACGAGGTTCAGGAGCCTCGGGTGCGGGTCGCCGTCGCTCGAGGGGTCGACGTTCCGCCCGAGGCCCGAAACCACGCCGCGCGTCACCGTGTTCTGGTAGCGGCCGAGGCTGTTGCCAATGGCGAAAACGGTCTGCCCGGTCTCGAGGTTCGCGCTCGTTCCGAAGGCGAGCGGCGCGAGCGTGAGGCCGTCGACTTTCAGCAGGCCAATGTCGCGCTGCTTGTCGACGCCGACGACCTTGCCGAGCAGCCGGGCGCCGCCGGTGAGCTCGACGTAGTAGTCGGTGTTCGCGTCCGAGACGGCGTGGCTGTTGGTCACCACGTAGCCGGGCTCAATGACGAAGCCGCTCGCGTAGGCGTTCTCTACGGTCCGGGGCGTCCCGGAGGCTGGCTGGCCGTCGCCCTCGACGATGCTCGCAACAGACACGATGCTGACGACCGAGGCCTTGGCCGCGCGCACGGCGAGGATGGCCTGCTGCTCGTCGGTGGTGGCCACGTTCCCCTGCGGGACAATGGGCCGGAGCTTCACCACCGCCGAGTAGGCGCTCTGGGCGCTTACGGTGAGAACAACCGCGGCTGCGGCAACGAAGGCTGTGCGGACTGCGGGTGACTTCATGGCAATTTCTGAATTACGTAATCTGTGCCTGCGGGCCTGCGGAGAACCTACTGTATGCCGGCGTCGTCAAGCTCGCCGAGCAGCTGCTTGGTGGCGAGCATCCAGTGCGGGTTGCAGGGCTGGACGTACACGCCGCACATTTCCTCGAGCGTCCAGTCGTTGTAGCGGCGGTCGAGCAGGCCGTTGAAATCTACGATCCAGTCGCGGAGCGAACCGTAGGTCCGCCAGGACGGGTGGTCGGGGGAAACGCCAATGCCGCTGCAGTTGTTGCCCGAACAGCGCCGGCCGAGCGTACTCTCGGCGAAGGCAACGGCGAGCAGGAGCTTCCAGTGCGGCTGCACGGCCACCGTGTCGGCGTAGTCGGCGAGCGGCGAGCCGTGGGCGCGGAGGAACTCCTGGAGCTTCTGGGTCCGCACGGTCACCACCTCCCCCACCGTGGGGCTGACGTAGGCCGATAGCCGCTCGAGCGGCGTGCTGACGGTGTCGGCGGGCAGCGGTTCGGACGGGACATCCGTGCTCGCGCCGAGCACCCGGCCGGCCGGCGCCTCGGCGCCGACCCGGCTCGTCGCCCATACCGCGTAGGCGCCGGAGCTGGCGCCGAGCGTAATGGCGAGGGCGAACGAGAGCGCCTGAATGAGCCGGTGCCCGCGCCGGCCCGGGCGGGCCGCTGCCGGGGCGGCAGGCGGCTCGGGGCTGACCACGCGGACGCGGACAATGCGCCGGCCGCGGGAAATGGAAATGGAGTCTAGGTTTCGGTACAAGGTTTTTCTTTTTGGCTACCCGGGAATTATACCAGTCCCGGGGCCGTTGCCGTTCGGGACAAACTGTGGTAATCTGCAGCAGCTATTTCCCCTGTTTCCTAAACGTTTAGGCTTTCCGAGAATCTGGCTACGCCAGTTCGAGGAAATCCGCATTAGGAAAAAGAGAGCTCACGAGAGGAAAAACGCAGTTTGTCCTTTCGTGATTGGTGTGGCCCTATCGTCTAACGGTTAGGACAACAGCTTTTCAAGCTGTGAATCGGGGTTCGATTCCCCGTGGGGCTACCATATGAAAATGCCGGCCAGAAAGGCCGGCATTTTCAATTGTTTTCAGGTTCGAACGTCAGTTGAAATTTATCGTAAAGCTGTACATGCCCATGGCGCAGATCCCGCGGACTGAGGCGCCCGCCGTTTGCGCCGGTACCGGTATGTCGGTCGTGCCGGTCGGCGGCAGGTTTGCCCGAAAACCCACGGCCGGAACCGTGAGCGCGGACGAACAGTCGAACGTCCCGGCGGTGGTTACGCGGATAATCGTCGGCACGCCGGCTTTGGCCGTCACCGTGCGCGGCGTGTAGCCGCCGCGGGCGCGGATGTCGACAATCTGCTTCCCGTTCTCCTCGCGCACGCCGCCGGCGGTCCCCGCCGGACCCGGCGGTCCGCCGCTGCCGCGCGACACGTACACGAACCCGCCGACCAAGAGGAAGGCCGCGACGGCGTAGGCTACATACTTTCCCGCACGGTTTTGCCGAGACATCCGGTCAGAAGTTAAAGATGGGCGGAATGACCCCGGCCGCAACGAGGCTGTTGGCGAGATTGAAGAGGCCGAAAAAAATGACCACGAGACCTGCTGCTTTAAAGAATACTCCAGATTTCGCCGCGCCGTGCAAACCGAGCGTACCGAAGCTCAAAACCGCGAGCACCGGCAGGGTGCCGAGGGCAAACGCGAGCATGGTCAGCCCGCCGGTCCAGAAGCTGCCGGTCGTGAGCGTGTAGATCTGCATGGACTGGGTAAAGCCGCAGGGCAGGAAGAACGTCACAATGCCGAGCAGGAGCGGGGTCAGCGTGTGGTTGAGCCCCTTGAGCCCGTGCACCCGCCGGCCCACGAACGCCGGCATGCTCGGCTGCAGCCGCTTGGCCCACGGGAAGACGTCGAGGAGGTTCAGGCCGAGGACGAGCAAGACGAGCGCGACAATCAGGCCGAGCACAAAAGTCCCCGTTGCGCCGAGCTGGAAGGCCGCACCGGCGGCGCCAATAAGCCCGCCGAGCAGGAAGAAGGAGGCGATGCGTCCGACGTGGAAGAGCAGCTGCGGGCGGACCCGGTCCCCCGTTTTGGCGAAGCTCGAGGACACGGAGAGCACGAGGCCGCCGACCACGGCCATGCAGGTCGAGACCGAGGCAATGAGGCCAATGGCGAACGCGGTGCCGTACGTGACGTTCGACGCGGTTACGAGGTTCACCACGCCGAGCTTCTGGAGCACAATGAACAGCGCAATGAACGCGAGCGCCACGGGCGCGGCAATAGAAAATTCCGACCACTTCGCGGCGTGGCGCTGCCGCTCTACCGAGAGCGTGTAGCCGTGCGGCTCGAGCACGGCGCTCAGGTCGCGGGCCACGTGCTCGGGGGTTTTGTCCCCGAAGTCACCGGTAACCTCGACCTGGCGGGCCGTGAGCGAGGCTTTCGCGCTCTGCACCTCGGGGACTTCGGACAGCTCGGATTCGGTCAGTACCACGCAGGCCTGGCAGTGCATGCCGTTCACGTGGAAAAAGTAGGTTGCCATAGGCTTAGAGCTGCTTGGCTTTCAGCCGCAGCGAGTTGCCCACGACCGAGACGCTCGAGAGCGCCATGGCCAGCCCGGCGAACACCGGGCTCAGCAGCCACCCGAAGAGCGGGTAGAGCAGCCCGCCGGCAATGGGAATGCCGACGACGTTGTAAATGAAGGCCCAGAACAGGTTCTGCCGTATGCCGCGCATAGTCAGCCGCGAGAGCCGGACGGCCTTCACGAGCTTTGAGATGTCCCCGTGGAGTAAGGTAATGCCGGCCGACTCTATGGCCACGTCGGTCCCGCCGCCCATGGCAATGCCGACGTTGGCCTGCGCGAGCGCCGGGGCGTCGTTCACGCCGTCGCCGGCCATGGCCACCACGTGGCCCTCGGCCTGGAGCCGCTTTATAACCGAGAGCTTCTCTTCGGGCAGGACCTCGGCAATAACCTCGTCCATGCCGACCCGGGTCGCAATGTACGAAGCCGTGTTCAGGTCGTCGCCGGTGAGCATAACGACCTTCACGCCGAGCTGGTGGAGGCTCTGCACGGCCGCGGCGGCGTTTTCTTTCAGCTCGTCGGCCACGAAAAACACGCCGAGCAGCTCTTTCGCCGTGGCCAGCAGCACCGGCGTGCGGCCGCGGGCGGTTTCCACCTCGAGCGCCGCGGCGTCGACCACCACCCCGAGGTCTTTCATGAGCCGCTCGTTGCCCGCGTAGTAGGCGGTCCCGCCCACCGAACCCTTCACGCCCTTGCCTTTCACGGACTCGAACGTGTCTACCTTCTTGGGCGGAATGTTTTTTACGGCCGCGTAGGAGAGAATGGCGGCGGCGATGGGGTGCTCGGACTTGGACTCGAGCGCCGCGAGAACGGCGACGAGCTCAGCGTCGGACTGTTTCGAACGGTTCTGTATTTCCACGAGCTCGGGCTTGCCGTTCGTCACGGTGCCGGTCTTGTCCATAACGACGACGCTCACCTTGTGGAGTTCCTCGAGGGTCGCCGCGTCCTTCACGAGGATGCCCTCGCGCGCGCCCTTGCCGACGCCGACGATAATCGCCGTCGGTGTCGCGAGCCCGAGCGCACACGGGCAGGCAATGACCAGAATGCCGACGAACGACATGAGCCCGTACGAGAGGGCCTGGGAGAAGCCGAGGTACCGCGCGCCCACGGTCAGCCAGACGCCGAGCGCGAGGAAGGCGAGGACGAGCACGATGGGCACGAAGACCGAAGAAATTTTGTCGGCGAGCGCCTGGATCGGGGCCTTACTCCCCTGGGCCTGCTCCACCATTTTTATAATGTGGGCCAGCAGCGTCTCCGAGCCGACCTTCGTGGCCCGCAGCGTGAACGAGCCCGTCGTGTTCATCATGCCGGCCACCACGGTGCCGCCGGCCGTTTTTTCGACCGGCATGGGCTCGCCGGTGACCATGGACTCGTCGACGTACGAAGAACCTTCGGTCACCACGCCGTCGACCGGAATCCGCGAACCGGGCTTGACTACTACGAGGTCGCCGTGGACGACCTGGTCGACCGAAAGCTCGGTTTCGTTCCCGTCCCGGACCACGGTCGCGGTTTTGACCTGCAGGTTCAGCAGCCGCTCAATGGCGTCGCCGGTCTTCAGCTTCGAGCGCGCCTCAAGGTACTTGCCGAGGGCAATGAACGTGATGACGACGATGGTCACATCGTAGTAGGTATTCTCGACGTTCAGGTACGGGCGGAGTACGTTCTCGAAGGCACTCACCGCAAAGCTGTAAAGGAACGCGGCCGAGGTGCCGATGCCGATGAGCGTGTCCATGTTCGCGGCGCCGTGGCGCAGGAACCGGTAGACGCCGAGCAGGTACGGTTTGCCGACCGCGAACATGGTGTAGGTCGCAAAAATCGGCAGGAGGTGGTGGAAGAATTCACGCCAGACGCCGGGGACCTCGGGCAGGGCGCGGAACTGGGCGAGTATTTCCCAGGCCATGACGAAAATACTGAAGACGGCGAGCGGTACGACGGAGGTAACCTTGATCTTCATGTCGGCAATCTCGGCCAGCTTCTCGGCCTTGGACTGGCCGAGGCCGAGGTGCGCCGCGTGCTCCGACTCGCTCATGCCCATAGCTTCCGCGGACGGCTCGCCGGTAACGAGCGAGTAGCCGAGCGGTTCAATTTTTTTGGAAAGGCGCTCCGGGTCGGTTTTGGTTTCGTCGAACGCGACCTTCGCCGTCTCGGTGCCGAAGTTGACCTCGGCGGCGCGCACGCCCTCGGTTTTCTTGAACGTTCGCTCAATAATGCTCGCGCACGAGGCGCAGTGCATTCCCCGCACCCGGTAGACCTGTTCGGTGGCCATGGCTACTTCCGCTTAAGCTTATAGACTTTGAGGATCTCGCCCTTCGCCTTCTCGACCTGGCCAGACTTAACCTGGTCCAAGATGCAGGTCCCGAGGTGGTTCTCCATGAGGATGTCCTCGACGTTCGAGAGCGCCTGCTTCACGGCCGAGGTCTGGGTTATAACGTCAATGCAGTAGGTCCCGTTCTCGACCATTTCGGCGAGCCCCCGCACCTGGCCTTCGATGATCTTGAGGCGCCGGGCGAGGGAGGACTTCGTGGCCGTATGGTGATGGTGGTGGTGGTTCATACGGCCATGCTATACCCCCCGGGGGGTATTGTCAAGGCCCGCGCTGGCGCAAACGAAAAGGGCCCGCTGCCCAAGCGGGTCCCATTGTCCCCAGCTGCTAGCGGACAGCGGCGAGGTGCTCGGAAAAGTCGTCGAGCTTCTTTGCGTCGGCAGAGGCAACGAGGTCGTCGCACCGAACCTCGGCGGACTCGAGCGAGTCGGCCAGCAGGCGCTTGCCCACCGCCGTCAGGGTCGCGTAGCTCACGCGGGCGTCGCGCTCGTTCGCCTCGCGCTTCACCACGCCGATCTTCTCGAGCGGGAGGAGCAGGCGCGTCACGCCCGAGGCGGTCAGCCCGAGCTGCTCGGCGAGGTCGACCCGGCGGATTTTCTCCCCTTCCGCGCCGCGGATGGCCAGGAGCACGGCGAGGTCAGAAAAGCCGAGGCCCTGGCTGCTGAACTTCCGGGACACCACGGCGCTCGCCCTGGTGAGCTGGAGGAGGAACTTCAATTTTTTACTAACGCCGTTCATATATTGATTGATAAATACTTGACTATTAAAGTATATATCAACCGTCTAAATATGTCAAATCTGAAGACCACGGACAAGGTTGTCCATGGTCTGGTGTACAGGTTATAGCCGAAGCTAGATGAGCAACATGCCGTCCGGCAACTCGGCCTTGGTAATCACGTTCACGAGTGAAACAGGAATGGGAACGGAGGTGCTGTCCTCGGGCAGTGCGAAAAACAGGGTGAGTGTAGGCCCAACGAGCATCGCGACCATTCCGGGACCTACCAAAACCGAGCAATACTCGGCCTTCGCGTTGCAGCCTTCGTGAACGGCGTACCCAACGCGGCACCGCTCGTTAACCTTGAGGACCGCGACCCGCTGCCAGCCGAAGTTCGTGTTCCAGAACACACTCCACCAACCACGGTTCGGTTTCGCAGTCGGATCGCCATCCACCTCCACACGAAAGTTGGCCATAATCGGGAAGGCGAGCCCCTCTACCCCGAACCATTGGTGCCAGTCCCATCCCCTCGAATCTTTACGGAACCCCAGCCACCCGATGAACGAGCGCAATCCCCAGATTCGGTCCAGCCGGTGCTGTGGGTTGGTAGTAACCGGAATGATGGCCTGGGAATGAACGTACGCGAAACCTGACGGCATAGTCTTTGTCCTCCTTGATGTACGAATCGCACTATTGTATTTAATTTTCCGCTGGCGGTCAACCGTAAAAAAGCGCGGGCATTGGCTGCGCCCTTGGAACGGGAGGATTCCTACGTAGCTTTCCGGACGATACCGCTCTCGGCGTCGACATCAACCCGGTCTCCATCCTTGAAAATTTCGCTCGCGCGGCTCGTGCCAATGACGCAGGGTTTCTTCAGTTCGCGGCTAATAATGGCCGCGTGGCAGGTAATGCCACCCTCGTCGGTAACGATGGCTCCGGCAATTTTCATAATCGGCACCATGTGGGGGCTCGTCATGCTCGTAACGAGCACGTCGCCCCTCTTTACTTTCGGAAAATCGTCCCGGGACATAATGACCCGCACGGTGCCGCTCACCCGTCCCCGGCAGGCCACGGTTCCCCGAACCTCGGTCGCGCCATTCTTTGCGTCGGCAAAAAATGCCTCGTACCGCAGGCGGTCCCGACCCGTGAGGCAGCGGATGGTGCCGTTTTCCATGGTAAAGACATGGCCTTTCATGCGCTCATCGAGCAGCTTCGTGCTCGGAACCTGCCCGAGCACCTCGTCTACGGTGCAGTGGATGAGCTGCTCGTAGGTAATGCCCCGCTCGGCGGCCATGGCTTTCAGAATAGGCGCAAGCACGTAGAAGCTCCGGTTCATGACATCGGTCCGCTGCGTGCGGTAGTAGATGATGAACTGCATGAGGTCGACCATGGGCCGCTCTGCTTTCGGCAGCAGCCGCTTGGCTAGCGCCACGCTCTTCCTGACGCGGGCCTTGGTTTGGGTCCAGTCTTTCAGGAACTTCGTCCGATCTATGTTCTTCCTCGCGGCCTTGGCCTGCGCGGCGGTGTACGGTTTCAGCTCGCCATAGCGCGAATGCAGCCACTCGTAGCGGGCCGCGTGGCGCACAAAATCGGTAGCGTGGACCAAATCGTACTCCTCGCGTTTGTAGTAGTTGTCCTTCAGGGGAATGTTCAGGTCGTCCATGAGCCGCTCGAGCGCTTCAGGCCCGAGCTTTCGCCCGAGGAACTTACGGATGTTGGCATTGAGCGGAACCTCGGTTAGCCAAATGAGGGCGACGGCCGGCATGTAGTGCTCAAAAGCCTGGCGGTACGCCGTAAAGCTCACGCGGGCCGCTTTCAGAAGATCGTGCTCCCGGCGGATGAATTCGTGCACGACAGCCGCAAGCCGCCCCGGGCGCATCCAGTCCCGGTACGGGAGCAGGCCGCCGCGTTTCATTTCGGCTTTCGAATAGTACCAAACCTGCTTAACCTTTATCATTTGCCGCAGGGAAAATCGGCTGCGCAGCACGCCCCGAAACTCACGGTAGTTCCGGTACCCGTTGCAAATAAAATTGTCGACGAGCGGCGGGTAGGGCCTACGGACCGTCTTGCAGTACTCTTCTCGCGTGAGCATCGGTTCTCTTCGTTAAATTTTCCGAACGGTGCCGTTCTCTGCGTCCACCTCGACCCGGTCGCCGTCTTTCAGTATTTGGGTCACGGAGGCCACCCCGACAACGGCCGGAATTCCAAACTCCCGGCTTACAACCGAAACGTGGGCAGTAATGCCACCTTCTTCTGCAACTATGGCGGCGGCCTTCTTCATGACCGCTACGTAATCCGGGGTCGTATTGCTGACTACCAGGATGTCACCTTTACTCATTTTTGAAAAATCGCTGCGCTGCATGACCACCTTCACGGTACCCCTCGCGAATCCGCGGGCAGCGACGCGGCCCCGCATATCCGAGTTCCCGCTTTTCTTTAAGTATTTATTTTCGAATTCTTTGGCGGGGTCTCCGGTTACCACTTCCCACCGCTCGCAGTTTCCCAAAAATACGATGCGCTTATTGCGCGCCTGAATACTGTTGAAATCAAATTTCTTACCTTTCAGAAACCCTACCAGCTCATTTGGGAACAGCGCCCTGATTTTTGCCTCGCCGGTTTTCGTCCCGCGGGCAATTTTTTTGTAGCATACGTGGGAGAGCGCGAAGCACGTATCCATAGCGGCCTTGTTGCGGTCTTTAAGGTACGCCGCCCGCTGGGCCATACGCGCGAGCTTTTTCTGTCTGCTATCGAGCCGAAAAATTAAGGTATCCCGCTTGTTTAGATCTGCTGCTTTTCTTTTTTCAAGATCG
>CAZLPF010000005.1:0-55825 GCA_964561365.1 uncultured Candidatus Saccharibacteria bacterium
AAGGCTACGGCCCTTTCGGCACCGCGTTCTTGGTCGAGGCCGCCACCGACAACACGAACCGCACCTACAGCAACGTCCGCCACATTTTCACCAAGCACGGCGGGAGTATCGGCGCCCAGGGGTCGGTGGCCTGGCAGTTTCAAACCAAGGGACAGATTCTGGTAGAACGGGTGGGGGACATGGGCAACCTCGAACTGGCAGCGATCGACGCCGGGGCCGAAGACGTCCGCGAGTCAGCCGAGGGCCTCGAAGTTTACACCACGCCGGAAACGCTCTTAAAAATCCGCGATGCGCTCGCGGCGGCGGGCGCGAGCATCGCCCAAGCTGAGATTATAAAAGAGTCGAGCCAGGGCACAGACCTGACTGAGGATCAGAAACCTAAAGTGGATACTCTCTTCGCCGAACTCGAAAACGATGAAGACGTTATTGCCGTCCACACGTCGGCAAACCTCTAACGGTATGGTTGTTTTGGGAATTGATCCAGGCACGGCGACGACCGGATTCGCCCTCGTGCGGGTCGCAAAGCAGGGCGCCAGCCCAGAGCCGCTCGAATTCGGCGTCGTAACCACCGACAAATCCTTGCCTGACGCTGAGCGGCTCACGGTGCTCGCCGGCGACCTGCGCACGCTCATAAAAAAATTCAAGCCGGGTACGGTGGCGGTCGAAAAACTCTATTTTGAAACGAACCAGAAGACGGCCATGGCCGTTTCCCAGGCGCGGGGCGTCTGCCTGCTCGTCTGTGCCGAAGCAGGCTTGCCGCTCGTCGAGTGCACGCCGCTCCAGGTCAAAAACTTCATTTGCGGCTACGGCAAGGCCGACAAGAAACAGGTTCAGTACGTGGTCCAGCAAACGTTCAAATTGAAGCGCCTGCCCAAACCCGACGATGCGGCCGACGCGCTGGCCATCGCCCTTTACGGCCTCCATTACGCCATGAAAGATAGGCTTAGGTAAGCGCGAAACAAGTGCAAACGACCGGCGTATTACTGTTCGGTACCATTTTCGCCCCCAAAGGGGCTAGAAAGGACCGTTATGTACGCGGAAGACGATACCAAGCAGAATGATGGCGGCATGGGCGATGAAGAAGAGAAGAAAAAGAAAGAAGACGAGTGGAAGCGTAAGCAGGGATCCCAGTAGCAAAATCCACCCCGTCCGCCAGCTGGCGGACGGGGTGGATTTTTATTTCTGCTAGCTGATTTTGAGAAAGCGACGCTTGCCGACCTGGAACCGGTACTCGATTTTTCCGTCGAGCGTGATTGAAAGATTTGCGGCGGCAACCTCGCCGTTGATGCGTACGCCGCTTTGGTCCAGCAGGCGCCTGGCTTCGGACTTGCTCGGGGCGAGACTCGCGGCGACGAGCGCGTCCGCGACGTTCCAGCTGCCGGCCTTCAGTCGCTTTCGCTCCACGTCCTCGGGTCCCGACTTTTCGCGAAAAAGTTTGATGAAGCCGGATTGGGCGGCGGCGGCGGCTTTCGCGCCGTGGTAGAGCGCGGTAACTTCGAACGCGAGCCGCTCCTTCTGGTCGCGCGGCCGCTCCTGTTGCAAAACCTTTTTTACATCGGCGAGCTCTACGTCGGTCGCGAGCGTAAAGTAGCGCTCGATCAAACCGTCGGGAATAGACATGATCTTACCGAACATGTCGGTCGCCGAATCGGTCAGGTTCACGACGTTGCCCCACGAAGACGACATTTTCCGGCCGTCGGTGCCCTCGAGGAGTTCGGTCATTAAAATGTTCTGCGGGCGCTGGCCGTAGGCTTTCTGAATGACGCGTCCGGCCAAGAGGTTGAATTTCTGGTCCGTGCCGCCGAGCTCGACGTCGGCTTTCACCGCCACCGAATCGTAGCCCTGCATGAGCGGGTAGAGCAGCTCGCGCACGCTGACGCGCTTGCCGGCCTTCATGCGCCTCGCAATGTTTTCGCGCGCCTCGAACTCGTGGAGGCCGAACAGGTCGGCGAGCCGGCCGACGTCGGCGAAGCCAAGCTTCTTGAGCCACTTCGAGTTGTAGGAGAGCTCAGCCTTCTTGAGGTCGATAATCTTACCAGCCTGGGCGAAGTAGTCTTTCAGGTTCTTTTTAATCTGGGCCTCCTGGAGCATGGGCCGCTCGCTGTCTTTGTCCGAGGTGTCGCCAATGAGGCCGGTGAAGTCGCCGACAATAAACACGACCTTGTGGCCGAGCCGCTGGAAGGCCCGGAGCTTGCGGAGGACCACCGCGCGGCCGAGGTGGAGGTTCGGGCTCGTGGGGTCAATGCCGAGCTTAACCCGGAGCTTCTTCGTGCCCGTGAGCTGGCGCTCGAGGTCGGTACGGTCAATGGCTTCAGCGACGCCTCGGGTCAGAATGCTCCGGACGGCTTCTGCTTTGTTCTGTTTGGGAGGCATGGCGAAATTATAGCGTAGCTAAGGGTAGAAGCGGTAGCGGCAGGGGCTTTTGGGCGGTATACTGTAGCCCATGAGGATATACACGTACGGCTTCAGCGGCAAGCCGGCCCCGAAGGTAAAAATCCGCAAAAAGAAGCGAAACTGGACCCGAAAGGTACTCGTCTGGGGTTTCCGGCTCGCCGCGGTGGGTTTTCTGGTAGTCGCGCTCACCGTCCTGTACTTCGCGAAAGATTTGCCCGACCCCAGCCGCCTGGCCGAGCGAGACGTGGTCGAGTCCACGAAAATTTTCGCCCGCAACGGGGAACTTCTGTACGAGGTCCACGGCGATGCCAAGCGCACGGCCGTAAGCCTCGACCAGGTTGCCCCCGCGGCCAAGCAGGCGGTCATCGCCATTGAAGATAAGGACTTCTACCGCCACGGGGGCATCTCCATCCGCGGCATGCTCCGCTCGGTCCTCCGGCTCGCGCTCAACCTGAACGCGAGCGGCGGCAGCGGCAGCACCCTGACCCAGCAGTTCGTAAAAAACGCCATTCTCACGAACGAGCGCTCGCCGACCCGAAAGCTCCGCGAAATTATTTTGAGCGTCACGCTCGAGGCCCGCTACTCGAAAAATGAAATCCTCAGCTTCTACCTGAACGAGATTCCCTGGGGCCGGAACGCCTACGGCGTCGAGGCCGCGGCAGACAGCTACTTCGGCAAGCACGCCGAGGATCTCGACCTCGCCGAGTCCGCGTACCTCGCGGCCCTCATCCAGTCGCCGACGCGCTACAACCCGTTCGGCCCGAACCGCGCCACCCTGGACGGCCGCAAGGACTACGTCCTGCAGCTCATGCGGGAGCAGGGCTACATTACCGACGCGCAGAAAACGGAAGCCGCGGCCGAGCAGGTGACATTCCAGCCCGGCAAGGCCACGCTCCGCGCGCCGCACTTCACGCTCTGGGTTCAGGACTACCTCGCGGCCCGCTACGGCGAGAAAACGGTGCAGGAGGGCGGCCTCAAAGTCTACACGACGCTCGACATGCGCATGCAGGAAATTGCCGAGCGGGCGGTGCAGGAGGGCGTCGAAAAGAACAGCAAGAAGTACGGGGCGAGCAACGCCGCGCTCGTCGCCATTGAGCCCGGCACCGGGCAGATTCTCGCCATGGTCGGCAGCAAGGACTACTTCGGCGACCCCGAACCCGCCGGCTGCACGCCGGGGAAGAACTGCCGCTTTGAGCCGAACGTAAACGTCGCCGTTGCCGAGCGGCAGCCCGGCTCGAGCTTCAAACCGTACGTGTACCTGACCGCCTTTTCCAAAGACCACGGTTACGCGCCGGCGACCATGCTCACCGACGTCGTGACGAACTTCGGTACCTTCGCCGGCAAATCCTACATCCCCCAGGACTACGACGGTGGGGAGCGGGGACCGGTCTCAATGCGGAAAGCCTTGGCCGGGAGCCTGAACATTCCCGCGGTAAAAACGCTCGCGCTCGTAGGCGTCGACGACGCGGTCCAGACCGCGCGCAACCTCGGCATAACGAGCCCGCTGAAAGACTGCGGCCTCTCGCTCGTGCTCGGTGGCTGCGAAGTCCGGCTCGTCGACCACGTCGCGGCCTACAGCAGCATTGCCAACCACGGCACGAGGAACGACCGGACCGCCATTTTGAAAGTCGAAGACCGCTCCGGCGCGGTGCTCGAGGAGTACCAGGCCCGCCCGCGCGAGGCGGTAGACCCCGAGGCCGCCTACCTGCTGACGAGCATAATGACCGACAACGGCGCCCGAACCTACATCTTCGGGCAAAACTCGCCCCTGACGCTAAAAGACCGCCCGGTGGCGGCCAAGACCGGCACCACGCAGAGCTGGCGCGACGGCTGGACCGTGGGCTTCACCCCGAGCCTGGCTGCGGGCGTCTGGGCGGGCAACAACGACGGCACGCTCATGCACAAGGGCGCGGACGGCGTGTTCGTTGCGGCGCCGATATGGAACCGCTTCATGGCCGAGGTGCTCGCGAGCACCACGCCCGAGCAGTTCCAGAAACCAGCCGGCATCCAAACCGTCACCGTCGACGAGGTTTCGGGCAAGCTGCCGACTGACCTGACCCCGACCACGAAGGGCGAGGTGTTCGCGAGCTACGCCCCCCCGAAAGAGCACGACGACGTGCACATTGCCGTAAAGATCGACGCGACAACCGGCCAGCCAGCGACCGCGCTCACCCCGCCGGACCAAACCCTCTCGGTCACCTACCAGGTCATTCACAGCGAACGGCCAGACGACCCGGCCTGGGAGCAGCCGGTGCTCGAGTGGGCCGCCACCCACGGCTTCGGCATCCCCGCGCCGGGTACCGCCACCTCCACGGTGGGAACGGCAACCGGCACGCGACCGACGGTGACCTTCCTCTCGCCGAGCCAGGGCGGGAACGTGAGCGTGCTACCCCTAACCGTCTCGGTGAGCGCGAAGTCCGACCAGCCGATTGCCCGCGTTGACCTCTCGGTCGACGGCCTGTTCTACCAGAGCCTGACCGCGCCGCCGTACCTGTACACGGTCACGAGAACCTTGAGCCCCGGCCGGCACACGCTCGCTGCCACCGCGGTCAGCGGCGACGGCGGCGTTGGGCAGACGAGCATGCAGTTCACCGTAACCGCGCCCGAAAACCCCTAGCCGCCATGCCGCTCGCGCCGCTCGCCGCGCTCTTGACCCTGCTCCTCCCGCTCTACGCCTGGCGTTTTTCCCCCGGGGGCCTGCCGCTGAACGCGCTGCTGCTCGGCGACGCGATCTTCTGCGCCGCGGTCTTTGCGCTCTCGCTGGGGCGCACGGCCTCCGGCCCCGCTAGGTTCAACAAAACCGCGGCCGGCCTTGGCGCCCTGCTCGTTGCGGCGGCCGGCACGGCCTCGTTTTTCATAAACCACGGCTCGCGCGCCGGCCTCGGCCAGCTCATGGTCCTCGCCCTCGAGCCCGCGGCAACCTACTTCGCAATCCGCGCTGCGGTCTCCCGCGAACCGCGGACCGAAGCTTGGGTCAGGGCCGCGCTCTACCTGCTCGTGGGCTCAGCCGGAGCGCTCGCCCTCGTGCAGTACTTCACGCTCCACGGGCTCGACCCCATGTTCTGGGGCAACGCGCTCGAACCCAAGCGCGCCACCGCGTTCTTTGCCCACCCGAATTTCTACGCGCTGCTGGCAGCCCCGAGCCTCGCCTACCTCCTACCCGACGCCGCCCGCATCTTCACCGAACAAAAAAATAAATTTAGGATCGCAAGCGCAGCCGCCTGGCTACTCGGCGCCGCGGGCCTGCTCCTCTCGCTCTCACGCGCGGGCTGGCTCGGCCTCGGCGCCGCGGTCATCGTCTACGGAATTGCCGCCGGTAACCGGAACACCAAACGCGCGGTAGGCGCAGCTATCATCGCCGTCGCCGTGGTGGTCGCCGCCGTGCCGAACCTCCGCTGGCGCGTGCTGCTCCCGTTCTACGGGGAGCGTTCGGCGAGCTCGCGCACCGAGCTCTGGGCCGCGGGCGGCCGGGCTGTTTCCGCGAGCCCGATCTTCGGCCTCGGGCCCGGGGGCTTCGGCGAGCAATTCAATCGCTACGCGCCCGGTTTTCCCGAACACCACAACCACCCCCACAACGTGGTG
The DNA here is from genome assembly GCA_964561365.1 of uncultured Candidatus Saccharibacteria bacterium. Taxonomy (GTDB): domain Bacteria; phylum Patescibacteriota; class Doudnabacteria; order UBA920; family UBA920; genus CAZLPF01. Next base: position 5,977 of record CAZLPF010000005.1, read on the forward strand.
CTGGGCGTCTGGCTCGAGCTCGGCCTCCTCGGGCTGCTCGGCTTCCTGCTGGCCTGCGCAGCCGGCCTCGCAGGCGCCTGGCGCCTGCGCCGCACGAGCTTGCCCGCCCTCGGCGCCGGCCTCGCCGTCGTCGTCGTGCTCAGCCAGGGCATGCTCGACGGCGCCTACGTGAAGAACGATCTCGCGCTGCTGTTCTGGATGCTGCTCGCCCTGGGCGGCGCCTGATACAAACAGTTAAAAATCCTCTCCCGCTTTCAGGAGAGGATTTTTAATTCGGTTAGCGCTTCGGGCGAATGGTCACGTAGCGGTACGGGTCCTGGCCGAGGCTCTCGGTTTCGAGGCCGGCGTGGTTCTCGGTCAGGTAGCTGTGAACGTAGCGGCGCTCGTAGCTCGGCATGGGCTTGAGCTTCACCGGCTTACCGGTCTTCTCGACGTGCTCGGCCGCGGCCTTGGCGGTTTCCTTCAGGTACCACTCGCGCTTGCGGCGGTAGTCGTCGACGTCGATGGTAAAGCGGAACATGGCGGCTCCGGGCACCCGCTTGCTCGCAATGCCGTGCGCGAGGACCTGGAGGGCGTGGAGCGTCGCGCCCTGGCGGCCAATGAGCAGCCGCGAATCGCGCGCCTGGACATTGTAGACCGGGCCCATGGTGATGCTGTCTTCGAACTCCACCTCGGCCTCGAGGCCAAGCGAGGCGAGGAGCTCGCCGACGATTTTCTTGACCTCCTCGGCAACCGGTTGCTGTTCCATAAAGGTTGGTTCCGATTAGTGCTCAGGCGTCCGGCAGCTTCCAAAACCGGGGGAAGCGGCGGGGCGCCCGGGTCTAAACGATCTGGGCGGCGGGGGGGCGGTGGGTGCGCTTGATGTAGTACTGCTGGGCGACCGTGAACAGGGTCGTGGCGATCCAGTAGAGCGGCAGCCCGGCGGGGAGCTTCCAGGCAATGAAGACGCTCACGGCGGGCAGGAGGTACGTGGTCTGGAGCTGAATGGCGCGGGCGGTAGGGTCTTGGGTCTTCGTCTTCGGCAGCATGAGCCAGCCCTGCCAGAGCTGGGACAGGCCGGCGATAATGGCGAAAATCCAGGACGGCTGCGAAAGGTCGACGAGGTGGAGGAAGCGGGGATCTAGGTGCCCCGGGTTCGAAACGAACGGGTACAGCCCGGAGAGGTCGCTCTTGAGCGCCTTGCCGAAGACCTGGTAGAGGGCGATGAGCACCGGCAGCTGGACCAGGAGCGGCAGGCACGAGGACAAGGGGTTGATCTTGTGCTCGCGGTAGAGGTCCATCATGGCCTTGGCCTGGGCCTCGCGGTTGTCTTTGTGCTGCTCGCGCAGCTGGTCGAGCTTCGGCTGGAGGTCGGACATGGCCTGCTGGCTCTTGAGCGACTTACCGAAACTCGGGGCCAGCGCCAGGCGAATGAGCCCGGTGATCAGGATGATGGCAACGCCGACGTCGGGAATGAGGTGGTAGGAACCGACGAGGAGGTTCAGGAGCGGCCGGTAGATGACCTCATTGTAGGCGGTGGTAAGAAACACGGAAAAAAGTTAGATCGTCAGGGGTACGGGATCGACACTCGGCTCGGCCCAGGGGTGGCAGCGCAGCAGCCGGCCGGCGGCCAGGAGGGAACCACTCGCCGCGCCGTGGCGGGAAATAGCGGTTAACGCGTACTGGCTGCAGCTCGGGTAGTGGCGGCAGTACCCGTAAGGGTAGCGGGCCTTCAGCCAGCTGTGGTCGGGGGACAGCGTGGCTTGGTAGAGGCGGATGAGGGAAACCAGGACCGCCTTCGGGAGCGCTGAAATTTTCGAAAATCTCATTTTCACGGTTTTTTTCGCAAAATGCGGGCGGTCAGATCTTTGAGATCGGCAATAACCGTCTTGTCCTCGGCCTTTCCGCACGGCTGCCGGGCCGCCACGACGTAGTCGCCGGGCGGGAAACTCAACAGGTTGCGCTTCAGGTGCTCCCGCACAATGCGTTTAATGCGGTTTCGGCGGACTGCCGACTTGGAAACCTTGGTCGAAACCACGACCGCGAAGCGCGTAACCGGCCCCGGTGAGTAGCGGATGCTGAACGAGCGGTTGAAAAACCCTCGGCCCCTGGCGACCACCCGCTCCACGTCGCCCGACTTACCCAGCCGGTGGGTTTTTTTCAGCATCCGATAAAAATACTACTTCTTGCCTACGACGGTCAGGCGCTTGCGGCCCTTTTCCCGGCGTTTCTTGATGACGGTCCTGCCCGCGCGGGTCCGCATGCGGGCCCGGAAGCCGTGGCGGCGAGCCCGGCGCTTCGTCTTAGGCTGGTACGTTCGTTTCATGCTCGTTTCTCCGTGCGACGGGGGAGCGAAGGTGTTTCAAATTCCGCTTTTTAGCCCTGCGTCTGCAGGGGTAATTGTACGGAAATATTTTCATCCGGTCAATTGCCGGGTGATCCTAAAAAATGACGCACAGTTTTTGCACAACATATAAACAAGAAGATAAAAAGTCCTCTTAAATAAGAGGTTATTGAGAAAATTTACATGTTGATAAGTGGTTGTTAGAATACGTTGAGTTCAAGAGCCCTTGGGTCCGTTCGATAGAAAAAACAAGCGTACCGACACCAAAGAACGCATGAATAATCAGCAGCTCTGGCAAGCCATTCTCGGAAGCTTAGAGGTTTCGCTCTCGAAGGCGAACTTCAACACCTGGTTTAAGAACACCGGTATCGTCGACCGCGGCGACACCTACATTATCGTCGGGGTACCGAGCGCCTTTAGCCGAGACTGGATCGCGGCCAAGTACCACCAGGAAATGCTTAAAAGCTTGAAAGGTATTGCCCCCGAGGTGCACGAGATCCGTTACCAGCTCGGCACGGCCAGCAAGCCAGCGGGCCAGCCTTCCCAGGGATCGAGCAGCGCTCCGCAGCCCTCGCACCAGCAGTCCGCAACCCCAGCGCAGCCCACCGTAGCGGGCCTGAACCCGCGCTACACGTTCGACACGCTCGTCATTGGCAAAAACAACGAGCTCGCAAACGCCGCCTGCGTGGCCGTGGCCAAGAATCCCGGCAGCCAATACAACCCGCTCTTCCTCTACGGCGGCGTGGGCCTCGGCAAGACGCACCTCATGCAGGCCGTCGGCAACCGGCTGCTCGAAACCAACCCACGGGCCCGCGTTCTGTACGCGACGAGCGAAAAATTCACGAACGATTACATCAACTCCATTCAGCAGAAGCGCACCGAGGAGTTCAAACGAGCCTACCGCGACATTGACGCGCTGCTCATCGACGACATTCAGTTCCTCGCCGGCAAAGAGGGGACGCAGGAAGAATTCTTTCACACCTTCAACGACCTCCGCGATCGCGGCCGGCAAATTATCATCACCTCCGACCGCCCCCCGAAGGAGATTCCAGCCGTGGAGCAGCGGCTCATTTCCCGCTTCGAGTGGGGTATGGTCGCCGACATCCAGGCCCCGGACCTCGAAACCCGCATGGCAATCTTGCGGACGAAGATGCAGAAGCGGAGCGTTGAGCTCGAAGAGGACATCCTTTTCTACATAGCCGAGAATATCCAGAGCAACGTCCGCGAGCTCGAGGGGGCCCTAAACCGCCTCGCTGTTTACCAGCAAATGGACAACCGGGCGCTCGTCTTAGACCAAGCTAAAAGCATTTTAGTCAGTGTGATTGGCGCTAAAAAGCGGGTGACCTCGGTCCGCAAGATTGCAGAAATGGTCGCTGAATTCTACAACGTCAGCTTCGACGACCTCATCAAGCAATCGCGCAAGAAAGAGTATGTGAAGCCGCGCCAGGTCGCCATGTACCTCATCCGCCGCGAGCTCGATTCGAGCTTTCCGTCAATTGGAGAATTCTTCGGCGGACGCGACCACACCACGGTCATGCATGCCGTCGACAAGATCGGGAAAATGGTTGAGCAGAAGAACGGGTTCAAACAAGAGGTGGATCTCATTATGGATAAGTTGTTCGTGTAGCTCGGAGAAACTCTGTAGAACCTGGGTTCAATCACCCACGAAGTGGGGATGAAAGCTGTCACCTACCTCACTTCCAAAAACAAACAGCTACATACCAACACTTCACCCCCATAGGCACCCACAAGATCAATCCTGTGAACGAGCTCATTCCCTAGTAAAGAACGCGTGTCCCCACTGTACCTCCCCTTACTACCATTACTTGTTCTAAATCTGTAACGAAATAGTTATGAAAGTAATCTGCACACAAGAGAACCTCAGGGTGGGGCTCGGGAAGGTAGCCCGGGTCATTGGTGCGACGAACACGCTTCCGATACTGAGCAACGTGCTCATGCGAGCCGAGAGCGGAATTTTGCGCCTGTCGGCGACAAACCTCGAGGTTGCGGTGGTAACCGAAGTTCGCTGCAAGGTTGAAGACGAGGGGAGCACCACGGTTTTAGCTAGAACCTTCACCGACCTCGTCAACAACCTTCCGAACACGAACGTCAGCCTTGAAACGAGCGGGTTAACGCTCAAACTCGAAGCCGAACACTACCAAACATTCATAAAAACACTGCCAGCTGAAGAGTTTCCGCTCATTCCCGAAGTCGAGCCGCGCCTAAAGCTTTCAGTTCCAGCCGTAACGCTCCAGGAAGCTATTGCCGAAGTTTCATTTGCCGCTTCCACGAACCAGACCCAGCCGGAAATAACCGGAATTCTTTTCTCCATTGAGCGGAAAGTCTTAAAGCTCGTGGGTACTGACCGCTACCGCCTGGCAGAGAAGACCGTGAAGCTGCCGGGAGACGTCGGCGGCCCGCTCGAGGTCATTGTTCCGCAGCGGACCTGCACTGAACTCTCGCGCATCCTGGGTCCGAAGGATGGCGATGTTGAAATCGTATTCGGTGATACCCAGGTCGCGTTTTCGGCATCGGGCACCCGGGTCGTCAGCAGGACCATTGACGGCCAGTACCCACCCTACCAGCAGATCGTCCCCTCCGAGTTCACCACGACCGTCCTCGTGCCGCGGCAGGCGCTCGTTTCAGCGCTCCGCGCCGGCAGCGTCTTCAGCAGCTCGGCGAGCAGTGTCGTGGTCAGCTTCGACCCCGACAAGCAGGCCCTCGAGGTCGCCTCCGAATCCGCCGAGCTCGGCTCGAGCCGGGTCGAAATTCCCTCCGAGGTCTCCGGCCAGGCCGGCAAGCTCCTACTGAACTTCCGGTACCTCCAAGAGTGCCTGTCGGCCACCTCGGCTGAAAAGGTGAAGCTCAAGGTCACTGGCGAGACGTCGGCGGCCATCTTAGAGCCCGAGGGCGACCCGAGCTACCTCTACCTCGTTATGCCCATCAAGAGCTAACCTATGCGGATTCGCAACATCCAGATTAAGAACTTTCGCAACTATCCGCACCTAAACATCGACATCACCGGCGACGTGGTGGTGCTGTCGGGCCCGAACGCGGTCGGCAAGACGAACCTGCTCGAGTCCATTTACTTCGCGTCGCTGTTCAAGTCGTTCCGCGACGACACCGAATTCATTTTCCTCCGCGACTTCACCGATGCGCAGATCCGCATGGTCGTCGACAAGGGCGGTGAAGACCATACCATTGAGGTCTTCCTCGAGCGGCGCGACCGCATCTTTGCGAACTTCAGCATCGATGGGGTTAAGAAGCGCCGCCGCGATGCGCAGGGGTTCCTCTCGGTCGTCATTTTCGACCCGACCGACGTTGACCTGTTTTCGAAGACGCCAGATGCGCGGCGCAAGTACCTGAACATGGTCCTCGCCCAGAAAGACCTCCGCTACCTAGACGCCCTGACCCAGTACAAGCAGGTGCTCCAGCGGAAAAGCCGGCTGCTCCAGGATACCCGCGCCGGGCTCTCGGGGGGTGAAGATCTGCCGGCCTGGAACGAGCAGCTCGTCGAGCTCGGCAGCCAGATTATTACCGAGCGGCGCAAGTTCCTTTCGTTCTTAAACGACAGCATTTCGGAAATTTACGCGAACATTTCCGGATTCCACCGCCCGGTCGAAGTTTCCTACGAGAGCGTGGCCGGCGAGACGCAGGAGGAAATAGCCGAACAGCTCCGCCAGAAGCTCGCGCTCTACGCCGAAAAGGAAGCCGCCGCCGCAGCCTGCCTGGTCGGCCCGCACCGCGACGATTTTTCGCTCAAGTCAGACGGCCTCTACCTGTCGCCGTTCTCCTCACGCGGCGAGCTGCGGAGCCAAGTCCTCGCCATTAAGGTTTTAGAGCTCGAGTACCTCTCCCGCGGCGGCGAGAAGCCCATTCTCCTGCTCGACGATGTGCTCTCCGAGCTCGACGAAGTCAGGCGGACCTACCTCCTTCGCTACCTCCAGGGAAAGTTTCAGACGTTCATTACCACGACGCACCCGCTCGAAATGCCGGCGCAGCACATTACCCTCACGCCGGCGGTGCCCGAAGGGCAGGACGAAGCCTGATGCGCGGCGGAGGATTTCAGTCCCTCGGCCGCGCGGCCGGGGGCGCGGCGGATCGTTTGGGCTTGCAGCAGCGGCTGGCCGCCGAGCTCGTGGCGCGCAGCTGGGGCCGCGCGGCCGAGGCTTTCGTTTCGGGCGCGGCACGGCTGTCGCGCGCGGTTCGCTTTGAGGCCGGCCGGCTCACGGTAGCCTGCCTCTCCCGCGAGCTCGCCGAACAGCTCCGCCGCTTCACCCGTTCAATCGTCGGGGCCCTGAACCGCCAAATTGGGTTCGCGGCCGTGGCCGAGCTTGAATTTGAAACCCTCTAGCGTGAGTTACTTCCTTTCTCCCGACCTGCTAGAGGCTGCCGGCGAGGTTCGCCTGACCGGGGCCGAGGCCGCCCACCTCTCCGCCTCGCGGCGGGTCCGCATCGGTGAAGCGGTTGAGCTCCAAGACCCGGCGGGCCGGCGCTTCGTCTGTGTGGTGACCGCATCCTCGCGCGGCGTTGTTCACCTCGAAGTCCAATCAGAAATTCCTGCGCCGCCCGAGCCGCGCCGCCCGCTCGCGCTGTTCGTCGCTGCCTCGGCCGAGCAGGCGCTCGACCTCGTGGTGCGCCAGGCTACCGAACTCGGCGCGACCTCGGTCTTTGTCTGGAACGCCGAGCGCTCGCCGGCGCAGCTGACGGCGCCACGGTTCGAACAGAAGCGGGTGCGGTGGGAACGCATTGCCCGCGAGGCTGCCAAGCAGTCGGGGAGAACTCAGGCGCCCGTGGTATCGCTAATTGCAGATTTTGAGAAGCTAACCGCCGAGCTGCAGAATTTCGATCACGTGCTCGTGGCCGACCAGGGAGGTACGAGCGGCAAGCCACCGAGCTCTGGGAGTGTGGCGGTCGTCGTGGGCCCCGAGGGGGGCTTTGGGGAAGACGAGGCACGCGGCCTCGATGAGCTCGAGCACGTGGCGCGGGTGAAGCTCGCCGGCTACACCCTCCGCGTCGAAACCGCCGTGGCCGCAGCGCTCGCGCTCGTGTCCCACCCCTCAAACGAATAGGAAAAGACCGCCGGTGGGCGGTCTTTTAATGTACATTGGAAGTGTGCCGTTCCTTAGTTTAGAGTAAGAACAACTCACCGTTACCCATGAACGCAACAGATTTTCACAACCACGGCCGCTGGGTCCAGCCGCCGCTGTCAGGCACCTTCTGGTGCCGCTGGAGCGAGAGCTGGGCGGTGCGGGAGCTCAGCCGGGGCCTGAGGCCCCTGGTCTTTTTAGACGGCCACTCGTTGACCCCACGCTCCGACGACGCGGTGTTTAGCCGGCTCCTCAGCCGTAACCGCAGCGGCCGCAGGGCCGCGAGCCTCGCCAAAAAAATTGATGCCATTGGCCGCAGGCTTGAGCGCGCCCACCTCGCGGTCCTCAAGACTTCCCAAGAGCCCGCGGCGCGCCTGCCGGCGCTGTTCCAAACGTACGCAGACGTCGTCGGTTTGTGGTGGTTCTGTATTCCGCTCGGCCAAGTAATTGAAGCTGAGCTGAGGCGCCGCTACCCGAAGCTTTCGAGTGATGATATTTTTTCGGCCGGCAAACCCGTGCGGCAAACCTGGCTTGAGCGGGAAGCTGAAGCTGTCCGGCGCATTGCGGCGCTGCCGAAATCGAAATGGAAAACCGCGGCAACAAAGCACGCGCAGCATTACGCGTGGATCGGTACCCACCACTGGGGCGGCAAACCCTACTTAGTGGCGCGCTGCCTTCAGAACGTACGCGCGGCAGCCAAACGGGGAGCCGTTGAGCACGCAAAAAAACCGCGCGTGATTGATCCGGGACTGCTACAGCTCGCCCGCACGGTGAGCTACTGGCGCACGCACAGCGCCGAGCTGACCGCCAAGGTAGTCTTTGATTGCCGCGGCGCGCTCACCGAGCAGGCGAAGCGCTGGAAGCTCTCGTACGATGACCTTTGCCAACTTACCCACCGCGAGATTGAAGTGAACCTCGGCCGGCCGGGGTTGCCGGCCGCACTCAAAAAACAGATCTCGGCCCGGCGCAGAGCCTACGGGTGCGTGGTGGGCGCTGCCGGCCGGGAGCGCGTGTACGTCGGCCGCGCTTACGATCGGATGCAAAAACGCCTCGTCCCTTCCGAGAAGGTTTCGGGGGCCGAAATCCACGGCACCGTGGCCAGCAGCGGCGCACCGGTGACCGCGCGTGCTTGCGTCGTGCTCGGTCCGAAACAGTTTAGAGACTTCAGGCGCGGCGACGTGCTCGTGACCAACGAAACTACTCCGGATTTCGTCATGCTCATGAAGCACGCCTCGGCCGTGGTAACCGACATCGGCGGCATGACCTCACACGCGGCTGTGGTCTGCCGTGAGCTCGGCAAGCCGTGCGTGGTGAGCACCAGGGTTGCGACCCAGGCCATTAAAACCGGGGACCGGGTCACCGTTGATTCCGTTTCCGGCACCGTAACGATCTTAAAATCCTGACCATGCCTGAATTTGGACCTGAGCACTCGGCGGCTGACCGGCGCGAGGGCGAGAAGCCGAGCATCCGCATCATCTTCCGCCGCCACGATCAGAAAATGGTGGAATCCACGTCGGGGCCGCGCCTAAACGACGCTACGGTGGGTCTGACGCCGGAAGGTCGGGCGAACGCCGTCCGGAAGGGAAAAGAACTCGGCATTAACCCGGCCATGGCCGTACTTGGCGGCTCGGGGCGCAACCGGTCGACCGAAACAGTCCGCCTCATGGCGCAGGCCAATGAGCCTGATATAGATAGCATCGTAGGCCAGCCCGGTTCTGAAATTGAGCAAGAGGAGGCCTGGGTCGCCGCTCTCAGGGCGCAGGGGTCGCCGGCTGCGGACCGGAAATCGTTCCAGTCAGACGCGCTCGATTTCCATTTCGACACCCCCGCGGTGAAGGCGGAGTACTACCAGCACTACCTGAAGGAACAAAATCCCGACACGCTCCGGTACATGCGCGAGGAGAGCGACGCCCTCGTTGAGCGCTACCGCGACACAACCTCGGACAGCTACTCGCGGAACGCCGGCAAGGTTGCCGAGCTCGTGAAGCGCTACCTGAACTTTGCGCCGCGGTGGGAGCGCATTTACGCAGAAAAGTCGGGCGAGTACTCGGGCAGCGAAATGCAACGGCTGTTCGGCACCCACCAGACCGTGACCGAGCCGTTCCTTATGAAAATTGCCGACAAGCTCGAGGGGCCGGGGGCTTCAGAAGCACTTTTTCCCGTCGGTGGCGGGCCGGACGGCAGGCTCGGCAACGGCTTTCCGCTGAGCGAAGGGTTTGAGGCCAGCATCGAAGCTGACCAGGCCGCCCCTGGCGGCGTGCGGATCCGCATTGGGTACCGCGATCGGTCTTGGGATGTGCCGGCATCGCTCATTGACGAAATTATCCGCGAACGCGACGAGCTCAATAGCCGTATTCGGCAGACTCCCGCAGAAGATCACGGCGAGCAACAACCACCTGCATAAAAAACAGCCCCGGATCGGGGGTTGTTTTTTAAAGGTACCGTTCGAGCCGTTTCTGTTTCTCGATTTCTTTGATCAAGTCTTTAATCTTCTCACTCTCGTGCTTCGTGGTCACGAGCAGGGCGTCGCCGGTGTTGACGACCACGACGTCAGAGAGGCCGTAGAGGGCCACGAGCTTCGGTTCGTAATTGTAGACGAGGTTATCTTCGCCTTCGGCCACGGTGACGTTGCCGAGCGTCAGGTTTTCACCCGAGGCTGATTGGACGTCCTTCAAGATTTTCCAGCTGCCGATGTCGATCCAGTCGAAGTCGCCGCGGACGGCGAGGAGCTGCTTGCCCGAGAGTTTCACGAAGGCCTCTTGCTCGAGGTCGAACTTCGGCACCTTCGGGTAGAGGCGGGCCACGGCGGCACGCTCGCGGCTCGTGCCGAGGTGTGGCTCGATCTGCTTGAGGACGCGGTAGGCGCTCGGCGCGTAGCGGCGGCAGAGCGCGACCACGGTGTCGGCGCGACAGACGAAGTAGCCGGTGTTCCAGAGGCAGCGACCGCTCGCGGTCATGGCCGTGGCTTCCTTGGCCGTCGGTTTGCGGATGAAGCGCCGGACCTCGTAGCGGCCGTTGCCGCGGCGCGGGTCGAGCGGCTTGCCGAGCTCTAAGTGCCCGAAGCCCGGGTGCGGGTACTGCGGGGCCACGCCGATGGCGACGATCGCGCCCGGGTGCTCACCGACAATCCGCTCGGCTGCCCTGAGCGTTCGGTGGAAGCCGGTGACGTTCTGAATGTGGTGGTCGCTCCAGATGGTGACGAAAGTCGCGTTCCTATCGCGCTTCAGGAGGCGCATGGCCGAGAGGCAGAGCGCCGGTCCGAGGTCGCGGGCGCAGGGCTCGAGCAGGTAGTTTGATTTCGGCACGCCGGGCAGCTGGCCGCGGATGGCCGAGGCGTAGCGTTCACCGGTCGAGAGCATTATTTTTTTAGGCGGAAAACCCTTCCGGATGCGCCGGAAGGTGCTCTGGAGCAGCGTCTGCTTGCCGATGAGCCCGAGGAGCTGCTTCGGTTTCGACTTGCGGGACACCGGCCAGAGGCGGGTGCCGCTGCCGCCGGCCATGATGAGCGCGTACATGGGTGGTAGGTGGTATGGGGAGAAATAAAACCGGTCGCTGTGACCGGAGGTGCCGCTGGGGCCGCGAACAACGGGGTACTGTACTAAAGATTAACCCAAATGTCAATCCTTGCGCCGGCGGGGGCCGGGAATGGCGTCGTAGAGATCGAGCACCATCTTTTCAATGCTCGCGGGGTTCGGAACGTTCTCGAAGACGAAGCGCTCGGTCGCCCCCGCGGTCTGAACCTTCACGTCGCCGTAGTTGAACATGGTGCCGAGCACGCCGGAGACTTCGCTCGACACGTCCTCGATGTTCTCAATGTGGAGCTCGGCCACGGTGTGGTGGAAGAGCCCGACCTGGTCGATGTCGACGATGCGGAGGTTGGTCACGACCTGGATGTTCAGGTAGTACATAACCCAAACAATGAACCCCGACAGCAGCAGGAACAGGTAGCCGAGGCTGACGAGCAGGTTTACGGCCATGCCGGAGCTGCCTTCGAACAGCTGGGGGAAGGCCTCCGGCCCGAAGCGGAGAATGACGGCGAGGGCGGCGGCGAAGATTGCCCAGATCAGGAACTTGAGCAGCAGCCGGACCCAGTGCTCGCGGACGACCAGGTAGACCGACTCGTTCTCCTGCTGGCTCGGAAAAATTCGGTGCACGTCAGGCGTTTTTAATCGCAATGAGCAGCGCGTACGAGCGCTGCGCGAGGGCGAGGAAGGCTGCCGAGTAGACGACCGCGACCCCGAGGCTCAGCAGCCGGTCCTTGCCGTACTTCACGAGGATGTAGACGGTGAAGAACGACAGGAAGGCGATGAGCGCGAGGGCGACGTAGTAGACGCCGGCGAGTATGAGGTAGCCCAGGGTCGGTTGGTCGTACACGGTGGTGGTCAGATGATGCGCTGCTGGATCGGTCCGCCCTCGGTCGCGAGGTTCTGCGGGGGAACGAGCCCCAGGTGGCGGTAGGTGGCCTCGAGCGAGACCCGGCCCTTCGGCGTGCGGGCGAGGAGCCCCTGGCGGATGAGGAACGGCTCAATGACGTCGGTAATGGTGTCTTCCTCTTCGCCGGTAGCGGCGGCGAGCGTCGAGAGCCCCACGGGGCCGCCTGAGAATTTTCCGACGAGCGCCTCGAGCACGCGGCGGTCGGTGCGGTCGAGCCCGAGCGCGTCGACCTCGAGGAGGGCGAGCGCGCGCGAGGCAACGTCGTGCGTAATTGTACCACCGCCGTGGACCTCGGCGAAGTCGCGCGCGCGGCGGAGTAGCCGGTTGGCGATGCGCGGGGTAAAGCGCGCGCGCTGCGCGAGCTCAGAGGTCGCCGGGGCCTCGAGGGTTGTGCCGAGGATGCGTCCGGAGCGGCGCAGAATTTCTTCGAGCTCTTCCTGCCCGTAGTACTCGAGGCGGAAACTCGCGCCGAAGCGGTCGCGGAGCGGCGCGGCAATGAGCCCGAGCCGCGTGGTAGCGCCGATGAGCGTGAAGCGGGGCAGCTCCATGCGAATACTGCGCGCGCCCGGCCCCTTGCCGAGGACAATGTCGAGGACGCCGTCTTCCATGGCCGGGTAGAGGACCTCTTCGACGATCTTGCTCAGGCGGTGGATTTCGTCTATGAACAGCACGTCGCCCTCGCTGAGGTTCGTCAGCAGGCTCGCGAGGTCGCCGGCGCGCTCGATGGCCGGCCCCGAGGTAACCCGGATGCCGGCGCCGACCTCGCGGGCGATAATGTGTGCGAGCGTCGTTTTGCCTAAGCCCGGCGGGCCGTGGAGGAGGAGGTGCTCGAGCGGCTCGCCGCGCATTTTGGCTGCGCCGATCAAGATGCGGAGGTTCTCTTTCAGCTGCGGCTGGCCGACGTACTCTGAAAGGAGCTGCGGCCGCAGGGTAACTTCAGCGGCGCGGTCTTCGTCTGACGCTTTCGGTCCGAGCGGTTGTTCGTCTTCGGCCGGCTGGGCAGATTCGATAGCCATCAGTTTACCTTCGCCTGCGGCGTGAACTGCAGCAGGCCGTTCGCGCCCGTGGTGGCGGTGGGGAACTCCTCAGTCTTGTGGAAGAGCGCCGGCGACTGGTAAACGGACAGGAACGTCGAGGTGCTCGTGGTGCCGTTCTTGGTGACCACCGTGGTCCATCTCGCCTTCATGGAACCGTCGGATTTGCGGTCGTACTGCACGGGCTTCTGAACGTCCACGAGGCGCGCATCTTTCGTGCCCCAGAGGTCGAAGACGAGCTGGTCGGCGGCCTCGAAGTGCGGCCAGATCATGAGGTAGCCGGGCGTGTCGTTCTTGTACTTCAAATCCACGACGCCGGGGTAGATGGTCGCGTCGGTGCCCTGCGGCGCGTAGTACTGAACCGCGTATGCGTGGTTGCGGCGCTGGGTAATGGGCAGCCCCGCGTTGATGGCTCCGCGGAACATGGTTGAGGAAACTTGGCAGAGGCCGCCGCCGAACTCGGGAACGGTGCCGGTCCTCTTGATGACGAGCTCGGGCAGGAAGCCGTGCTCGCCGTCTACGGGGCCGAGGAATTTGTTGAAGCTGAACTCTTCGCCGGGAGCGATGAGCACGCCGCGCATCTGCTCGATGCCGACCCGAATGTTGTGGCGGCGGTTGCTCGGGCTGCCGCGGAAGCTCGAGGTGCCCTGGGCCACGAGCTCGCGGATGCCGAGGTCGTTCGTCTGCGAGAGGAGCAGGTGCGGCGCGCCGGGCGCGGTCGGCACCGTGACCGTAGCCGAGCCGCTCTCGAAGCCCCCGAGGATGGCCCGTACCGCGCCGGGGCGGTCGATGTTCACGCCGTCCCGGCCGGGGTTGAATTCAACGGCGCGGTTGTTTTCAATTTTCAGGACCGCATCCGCGCCGGAGATTTCGCTGCCCGCAGCCAGGGCAGAGACGAAACCGTAGATTCTGCCGGGGTTGTAGGGGTAGGTTTTGGCGGGCGCCGGGGCGCGGAGGTTTCCGGGCGCCGCGCCGGCGTAGGCGGCCAGCGCCGCGCCGGCGTCGAGCGGGGCAGCGGACAGGGGCGCGGACGACCGCAGCGTGACGGCGCCGGACCACGACTGAACTTCGCCGTCGCTGACGGGAACGTTCACGCCGCCGACGACCAGCGTGAGCCCCGATACCCGGGGCGGGACCTGTGCCGAAGCCGCTGCCGGCACCAGGAGGGCGACGGCAGCGAGGCTGAGGCTAACTGGCAAAGGTAATTTCATGGGTGTGGGGTGGGAGGAGTTCGCGCGCCCGGTCCGGCCACTCGACGACCGTGATGCTGCCGCGTTCGGCGAGCGCTTCGGGAAGGCCCGCCTGTTCGGCTTCGGCCGGACTCGAAAGGCGGTAGAGGTCGAAGTGGTAGAGCGTCGCGGGCTTGCCGGTCTTCGGGAGCCGGGCGCGGTAGCGGGTCGCGATGGTGTACGTCGGGCTCGCGATGGGATCGGCTACCCCGAGGGCGCGGCCGAGCTCTTTCGTGAAGTACGTTTTACCGGCGCCGAGCGGTCCCGAGAGCGCGAGAACCTCACCGCCCGAAAGCGCCGCGGCCAGGGCGTTCGCCGCCCGCGGAATATCTTTGAAGCGGATCGTCTCGGGGGTGATTTTCGTCTGCACGGGCGCGCCGGTTATAGGCGTATTGTACCGTAGGTTGACTGGGCGGGCCAGCCTGCGCTACAGTACTGAGCTCGGGTCGCTGCACGCGTGGCGTGTGTGCGGCTCATCTAGAGACCGCAGCTAACATTCCTCCGTGGCAGATCTGGTAACAACCGAAACCCAAACCGTTCCCGCGCCCGCTTCGCCCGAGGCGCAGGCCGCTGAGCTTCTCCGCGCGCCGCGCGTCCTGCTCGCCGTGCCGCCGCACCCCTCCGACGACGCGCTCTGTGCCGCCCTCGCGCTCGGCGAGCTCGTCCGCGCGCTCGGCGGCAGCGCCGACACCGTTTGCGCTTCGGGTGTGCCCCGCTACCTCTCGTTCCTTTCAGGTGTCGACGATGTCCGCGCTGAGCTGCAAGATACCGGCACCCTCCAGGTTGTCGTTACCACCACCGAGAAGCCGCTCGCCGAGGTCAGCTACGACACGGTGGGGGACACGGCCCGCATTCTCCTGAAGTCGGGCGGCGCGCCGTTCGACCCCTCCGACATTAGAATCGTTCAGGCCAGCCCGTACGCCGCCGCCGTGGTTATCGGCGCCCGCTCGCTCGAAGACTTCGGCGAGCAGATCGGGCGCGTCGCCGATACCTTCTACAGCGTCCCGACCCTCTCGCTCTCGAACCTGCCCGGCTCGAGCCCGTTCGGGGCCGTGAACGTGCACGACCTGCGTACCGCGTCGGTGTCCGAGCTCGCGCTCCGCGTGTGGCGCACCACCGACACGCCTCTCTCGGTTGTCGGCGCGACCTGCCTGCTCGCCGGCGTCCTCTCCGCCACGCGGAGCTTCCGCGACGCGCGCACGAACCCGCAGGCGTTCACCGCGGCAGCCGAGCTCACCGAAGGCGGGGCCGAGCGTCAAGAAATCGTCCGCCACCTGTTCAAAACGCGCCCGCTGCACGTCGTGCACCTCTGGGGTCGGGCCGCGGCGCGGCTGAAGGTTTCCGCAGACGGCCGCGCGGCCTACGCGCTCCTCTCGGCCCAGGACCTCGAGCGGTCCGGGGCCAGCGCGGCGGACCTGCCCGACGTCGTCCGCGACCTCACTGAGTACCTCGACGGTTACCAGCTCGTGGCCGTGGCCGTCGAGCAGCCGGGCGCGGGCGCGGCCGTAGCCTTCGCGACGCTCGATTTCGCACGCGCCACCGCCAACCTCGAGGCGGCGGGCGAGCCCCTCGGCCGCAGCGGCGCCTACGAGTTCGGCCTCGCGCAGCTGCCCGAAGGCACCGGCGCGGAGGAGCGCATCCTCACCGCGGCCGCTGCCTGAGCGCCCGGGCCCGTGCTAGAATAGGAGCGCGGGCAGCCCCCTGAATCGAAACCAAACGCCGCCGCTTTCCGGCGGCTTTCTAAAAAAGTGTTCAAGAACACGTTCCAAAAAGCCAGGGTCCAAGATCTCAACCGGACGCTCACCGACGTCAACCGGCTCCAGCAGGACCGCGAGGCGCACCTGAAGGCCGACAGCTTCGGCGTGCCGTACATTGACCTCCACAGCTTCCCCGTCGACCTCCAGGTCCTCGCGACTTTCACCGAGGCCGATGCCCGGGCCTGCGAGGCCATCGTCTTCCACCGCGATGGCCACGAAATTAAGGTCGGCGCCGTCAATCCGGACAGCGCCCTCTTGAAAGAACGCCTCCAGCACCTCCCGCCGCGTACGTCGGCGAAGATTTACCTCATTTCCGGCGCTGACTTCGAGCAGGTCATGAAGTACTACTCGAAGGTCGTAAAGCTGAAAGAGCGGGGCGATGAGGCGGTGCGCGTGGAGACCGAGCGCGACTACGCGGCCGAGTTCGCGCGCCTGAAAGACCCGGCGGCGCAGCGCCAGCTCTCGTCGACCGAGCTTGCCGAGGTTATCTTCGGCGGCAGCATGTTCTACGAATCGAGCGACATTCACCTCGAGCCCGAGGAAGGTTTCGTGAAGGTCCGCTACCGCATCGACGGCGTTCTGCAGGACTTCCTGCACCTCGCCTCCGACCTCCACAAGCCGCTCGCGGCCCGCATCAAGGTCCTCTCGCACCTCAAGCTCAACGTCGCGAACGTGCCCCAGGACGGCCGCGTTACCTTCTTCTACTTAGGCAAGCCTATCGACGTCCGCGTCTCGTCCCTGCCCTCGGCCTACGGCGAGGAGTTCGTCATGCGCCTGCTCGGCACCGGCGCGGTCTCGCTCAAGCTCGAAGACCTCGGCCTCCGCCCCGAGGCCCGCGCGGTCGCCGACCGCGCGCTCCAGAGGCCGAACGGCATGGTCATCACCACCGGTCCGACCGGCAGCGGTAAGACAACGACCCTCTACGCGTTCTTAAACCAGCTCAACGAGCCGGGCGTAAAGATTATTACCCTCGAGGATCCGGTCGAGTACAAGCTCGCCGGCATCGTCCAGACGCCGATCGACCACTCGGTCGACTTCAACTTCGCCAAGGGCCTGCGCGCCATTCTCCGCCAGGACCCCGACGTCGTTATGGTCGGTGAAATCCGCGACCAGGAAACGGCCGAGGTCGCGGCGCAGGCCGCGCTCACCGGTCACCTCGTCCTCTCCACGCTCCACACGAACGACAGCTCGGGGGCTATTCCGCGGCTGACGAACATGGGCGTCAAGCCCTTCGTGCTCGCCCCGGCGCTCGCGCTCATCATTGCCCAGCGGCTCGTGCGCAAGCTCTGCACGGATTGCCGGGCGCCGGTGGAGCCCGAGCCACAGCTCAAGAAGCTCGCCGAGCAGGCGCTCGCCGCCATCGCCGATCAGCACAAGGCGCTCGTGCCGAAAAATCTGACCTACTACCACAGCAAGGGCTGCCCAGCCTGCCACAACCTCGGCTACCGCGGCCGCGTCGGCATCTACGAGATGCTCGAGGTCACCGAAAAAATTCAGGAACTCATCTTCCACGAATCATCTATGTCTGACTTCAAAAAGGTCGCCATCAGCCAGGGCATGATCACCATGGCCCAAGATGGGGTCCTAAAAGCCCTCGAAGGCTTGACCGATTTAGAAGAGGTCTTCCGGGTCGCGGGCCAGGACTAGCGCCTGCCTCTTACGGCCGCCGAAACGGCGGCTGTTTTTTTGCGCCCGCGGGCCCCGCTGGTTCGTGGCGCGGGCATTGAATTATGGTACGATAGCGCCATGAAACAGGCGCAAGAAATTTTTCGTTCAACGTGGTCGTTCGTTCGTACGCCGCGTGGCCGCCGGGCCCTCGCCGGCGCGGTGCTCGTGCTCGCCGTGCTCGCCGGGTGGCTGTCGTGGCGCGGCTACGTCGCGCGTCTCGGGCGCGGCGTACCGGCCTACCAGGAGCCGCAGGGGCTCGTGGCTGACAGCGTTTCCAAGAGCGCCGGCATTGCCATTTATCTTCCGGCCGAGGTCCACTTCGCCGCCGCCGAGGCCGGCAGCCACCTTTCATTCGAGCCAAAAATTTCCGGCCGCTGGGCCGCTGGCGCGAGCGACCGCCAGCTCATTTTTCAGCCGTCGGACGACCTCACCGTCGGCTCGTACTACCGCGTGCAGCTCCAGGCCGGCGACGTTCACCTCGCCGAAGATTTCTCCGTCGCCGAAGATCCCAAAATTCTCGCCGTCTTCCCCGGCCCCGGCGTCGAGGCTCCGGAGACGAGCGAGATAACCGTAGCCTTCAGCCGCCCGATGGTTCCGCTCACCGCGCTCCAGGAAAACCTGGCCGCGAACGTGCCGGTCAGCGTTTCCCCGGCCACGCCGGGGCGGTTCCGCTGGGCGAGCACCCGGACGCTCAAGTTCGTTCCCGCCGAACGGCTCAAGCGTTCGAGCACCTACACGGTGAGCGTCGGCCCCGGCCTCGTCTCGGTCGAAGGTCTCCTCGTGGCTCCGACGACAACTTCGTTTACCACCCGGCCGCTGCGCTACGAAACGCTCCACCACGCCGGCAACACGCTCTACCGTGAACCCTTCGCCATCCGCTTCAACCAGCCCGTCGACCTCGGGGAGACTGCCAAGCTCATTTCGGTCGTGGAGGCGGGCAACCGGAAACCCGTTCCCATTGAAGCCGAGTACGGCACCCGCGAGGCCCTCGCGGGAACCACCGGCAAGACCGCCACCTACCGGGACAAGAGCGTGATCTTCGTCTACCAGCAGCAGGATCGCAACGGCCGCAAGCATTTCTGGGACAGCGAGACGAGCTACGAGCTCACCGTGCGCGGCGCCGTGCCGCTCGAGGGCGATATCCGCCTGACCGAACCCAGAAGCCTCGGTTTCCAGGTGCCCGGGTTCATCGCCTCGGCTGCGGCGGTCTCCAAGCGCTCCGAACTCGCCACGCCAGAGCTGTTTGACCCCGAGGGCACGCTCGCGCTCACCTTCTACGAAGACATAGACAAAGACCGCAGCCACCTGAGCGCCCGCGGCCTCAGGGGCGCCACCTACGGCACCCGCTGCAAGGTCGACGGGGACGGCAACGATGTTCGCCTCGGCGACGGCTGCGAAGAGGAGACCAACTACAAGCAGCTCATCTTGAGTTTCGATCCCGGCGCCCTCTCGCCCGGCCAAAGCGCCCCCGTTGAGATTGACCGGCTCGTGAACCGGGACGGCGTAACCCTGAACGCCGGGCCCGTCACCCAGCCGGTAACCGTCTATCCGCCGCTCAAGGTCAGCAGGACCTTCCCCGGACAGAACGACGCTGCCGCGAGCCTGACCGGCCTCACCGTTTGTACCAATTCGCCGCTCAAGGACCCAGAAGCTGACCAGCTCGGGAAGTACCTCAATCCGAGCGCGAGTATTGGCCGGTGGTTCTGGCACCCGGCCTTCCGGGTTTCCTCTCCTGGGACCGGCATCCGTTGCGGCGTCGGCGAGTTCCAGAACGACATCGGCTACGGTCTGCAGCCGGAGACGCCCTACCGCCTCGATTTCAATTTTGAGGACCACTTCGGCCAGCGCCTGTCCTACCAGCTGTCCTTCAAGAGCGGGAAGGTTCAGGCATCGTCGCGCAGCCTCACGCCGCTCCAGAAAGGCTACAACGTCACCACTCCTTCGCGCACCAAGCTGACGTACGTCTCCCGGAACCTCGAGTACGTGAACGTTCACATTTGCAAAACCTCGGCCACGGACATGCTCGGCTACCTGAGGCGCAGCATCGCGCCCACCACGGCCGGGCAAGAGCTCACGTGCGCCGGCGGCTGGACGAAGCGCGTAGACTTGCCGAAGCGCTACTGGTCAGACAGCTACCTCCAGGTTGACCTGAAAGAGCTCGTGGGCGAAAACGCTTTCGGCTACTACGTGGTCAGCGTCTCGCACCCCGAGCTCCGCGAGCAGGTCTACAACCAGAAGACCGGCACGACCGAGCCGGGCCGGCCCGTCTACGACCGCGCGTTCGTGAACGTTACGAACCTCGCGGCCCAATCGAAGCAGGTCCAGGTCGAACCCGAAAGCGCGGAGCCGGAACGGGCGACAGAGCGGCGGCTCCTGGCCGCCTCCGGCGGCGACCTGTACTGGGTCACGTACATGGGCAGCCTGGCGCCGGCTGGCGGCGCCACCGTGGTTACCTACGAAGATCGGGACGGCAAGATCGTCCAAACCGGCAGCGCCAGGACCGACGCCTCGGGCGTGGCCCGCGTCAAGCCCAGCCCCGGCGAGACGCTCGCCGTCGTCAGCCTCGGGCAAGACTCGACCCTCGTCTCGAGCCAGACCGACCAGTTCCAGTGGGCCTCGTCCTACTCGGGCGGGGACAAAACCTACATCTACACCGACCGATCCATGTACCGCCCTGGCCAGGATGTGTTCTTGAAGGGCATTTACCGCATCGGCTTCGACGGCACGTACGACGTCTTCCGTGACAAGCCGGTCCCCGTAAAGATTTTCAGCAGCAAGGGCGACCAGGTTTTCACCCAAGATATCGCCGTCGGCGACCGCGGTACTTTCGACGCCACGTTCCACCTGGCTCCCGACGCGCCGCTCGGTACCTACCGCATTGAAGCCAAGGGCGGCATGTACACCTTCAGCGTGGAAGAGTACGTACCCTCGGCATTCAAACTCGACGTCTCCTCGGACAAGGACGAGTACGTTGCCGGGGACGACTACGCGCTGTCGCTGGACGCGAACTACTACTTCGGCGTGCCGGTCGAGGGCGGCAAGGTCGAGTACGCGGTGCTGGCCCAGGACTACTACTTCGACCGCTACCAGGACGGCAGCTTCCAGTTCGGCGCGCCGTGGTACTACAACCCGGAAGCTTCCTACGGCGACGCCTTCGTCAGCCGCGGCACCGTGAACCTCGATGCCGGCGGGAAGGCACGCGTCAGCCAGAAGCTCGATTTCGACAAGCTCTTCAAGTCCGACGCGCGGAGCACGAGCAAGATCTTCGTCGCCCGCATGACCGTGACGAACGCCACGGGCCAGTCGGTCTCGACCGAGAAATCGTTCATCGTCCACCGCGGCGACTACTACCTCGGCGTGCGGCTCGAGCGCAACTTTTTCGGCGCCGGCGAGCAGAACCGCCTCATGCTCAAGTCCGTTGATAACGCCGGCAAAGAGCGCGCGGTGCGCGGGCTGAAGGTCACCGTCAGCAAGGTCACCTGGAACTACTTCAAGCGCCAAGAGGTGGACGGGGGCTACTACTACCACAGCGAACGGAAGCTCGAGAAGGTCAAAGAGCTTGACGTCAGCACCGACGACCGCGGGAACTACGGCGAGCCGCTGACCCTCGACGCCGAGGGCGAGTACGAGCTGAACGTCAGCGGTACCGACGGCCGCGGCAACCAGGTGACCGCGGTCCAGGACGTCTACGTCTACGGTGCGGGTACGGTCACGGTTCGGCCGCTGAACAACGAATCGTTAGATCTCGCCGTCGAGCGCTCGAAGGTCGAGGTCGGGCAGCGGGCGAGCGTCGTGGTTAAGTCGCCGTTCAAAAAAGCCCGGGCCCTGTTCGCCGTTGAGCGCGGCCGCATTCTGAAGTACGAAATCCTCGACGTGAACCAGAGCTTCTTCGAGTACGGCTTCACCGTGGACGATTCCTATGCGCCGAACGTCTACCTGACCGTTCTCCTGCTTTCTCCGGATCCGGCGGTGAAGTTCGGCCAAGTTAACTTCCAGGTCGGCACCGCAGAGAAGCGCATCGACGTCCAGATACGTCCCGGCAAGAACCACTACCTCCCCGGAGAAACCGTTTCGCTCGACGTGGATACCAAGGGCAGCAACGGCGAGGGCGTTTCGGCCGAGGTTTCCCTCGCGGTGGCCGACCTGAGCGTCCTCGCGCTCTCGGGCAACCCGAAGAAAGACCCGGTGAGCTTCTTCTACGACGGCCGCCCCCTGGGCGTGACGACCGCGTCGAACATCAAGAACATTTTGACCGAAGCCGAGATCCCGGCCGGCACCAAGGGCGGCGGCGGGGGGGAGCCGAACGACCTGGCCAAGAAAAAGCGCGGCCTGTTCAAGGACACGGCCTACTGGAAGGCGAACGTGGTGACCGACGCGCGCGGCCACGCCCGCGTCGAGTTCGTGCTCCCCGATAACCTCACGACCTGGCAGGTCGAGGGCGTCGGCGTTACGAGAGACACGAAGCTCGGCGTCGGCTACCGCGAGTTCACGGCCCAGAAGCAGCTCATGGTCGTGCCGCTCTACCCGCGCTTCTCGCTCCCCGGCGACACCTTCGCGCTCGGCGCTAAGGTCTTCAACCAGACCGGCGAAGCCCAGTCGCTGAAAGTGAAGCTCGAGAGCAAAACGTTTACCCTGCTCGACGGGACCGAGCGCTCGGTCCGCCTCGCGGCCGGTGAAACCAAAACCGTCTACTTCAAGGTAAAATCTCCGGAGTCCTTAGACCGCGGCAGCCACTCGTTTACCCTCTCGGCCCGGGGCGGGGGGTACGATGACACCGTCGAGCAGTCGTTCCCCATCCGCCGCAACGAGACCTACGAAGCCGTGGCCACCTCGAACTACACTACCGAACAGACGAGCTCCGAGTACGTCTGGCTGCCGAAGGGCGTCACCGCGGACCGCGGCGGCCTCCAGGTCAAAGCCTCGGCCACGCTGCTCGGGCCCCTCCCCGAAGCCATTGACTACTTCGTCTCGTACCCGTACGGCTGCACCGAGCAAATGGTCAGCAAGATTGCGGCCGTAGCCGCGGTCAAGCGGCTCGCCAAAGAGCCAGGTTTCGCCGGCACTTTCACGGTTCCGGCGGTGACGCTCGGCGACGTGACCTACTCGGCCGACGACGTCGTGAGTATCGGCCTGTCTCGGATTCTCGGAAACCAGAACCCGGACGGCGGCTTCGCCTACTACCCGCGCATGCAGTCCGACTTCTACCTTACGCTCCAGATCCTGAACGCCTTCCAGGACCTGCGCCGCGCCGGGGTGCCGGTCGACCAGTCTGCCGAGCGCCGGGCCGTGGACTACGCGTACCAGCGCTACGTCCAGAACCCGAACGCCTTCCAGGATCGCGACACGCTCATCCTCGCCGCCTACACCTTCGCCAATTCTCCCGCCGGCGCGCAGCAGTTCGCAAACCTCAAGCCCCGCATCGATCAGCTCATCAAGAACAAGCAGTTCATGAACGAGCAGGCCGGCAACGCCGCGCTCGTGCACCTGGCGCTCCTCGCGGTGCAAAAGTACCCGGCCGACGTCTCGGGCCGCGTGCTCGCTACGCTCGAGGCGCGCGTCAGCATCGATGCGCGCGGTGCATCGCTGAAGCCCTCGCCGAACGCCTGGCTCTGGGGCTACTACGAGACGCCGGCCAAAGACACGGCCCTGCTCGTGAAAGCCATTACCGCAGCGCGGCGCGAGAGCGTGGTGACCGACAAGCTCATCCGCTGGCTCATGCAGTCCCGCGCCAAAGACGGCTCCTGGGGCACCACGAACAGTACCGTCGCCACGCTCGACGCCCTCGTCGTCTACCTCGACTGGAAACGGGAAACGGATTCACGCTTCAGTCTCTCGTTTTCGGTCGACGGCGCAACCGTAACCGCCCGCGACTTCGGCGAGGGGACCGTGCTCGGTAGCCTCGAGGCCTTCCTCCCGGTCGCCTCGTTCACCCCCGAGCACCTTACGAAGCTCTCGTTTAGGAAGGATAATAAGAACACGCTCCCGAACGGCTACTACTCGGACATGGTCCTGCGCTACTACCTGCCCATAGAGCGCATTGCCCCGCGCGACGAAGGTTTCACCATTGAGCGCGAGCTCTACGCGCTCGGCGACCGCGCCGGCGAACACCCGCTCGAGAAAGCTAAGGTCGGTCAGGTCCTCCGCGGCCACCTCAAGATCGTCGTCACCGAGCCGCGCAACTTCGCGGCCATAGAGAGCTTCATTCCGGCCGGCACCGAACTCGTAAACTTCAACCTCGCCACCGAAAATCAGCAGCTCCAGTCGGACGCGGGCGCCCCAGCGGGGCCGACGACCGTGGTCGAACCCTCGGGCGTCCTCGGCGGCCTCGGGCGCTGGTTCCGCTCGCTCGGCACGAACCCGGGCGGCAGCGGGGCCACAGGCGGCGACCTGCCGGACTGGGTCTACTCGCCCGGCGCGGACCAGACGCTGAAACCCCTGCCGATCGACGCCCAAGAGCTCCACGATGACCGCCTCATGCTCTTCACCGGCTCGCTCCCGCCCGGCGTCTACCAGTACGATTACTTCGTCCGCGCGCTCGTGCCGGGCACCTTCCACGAGCTGCCCGCGGTTGCCTCCGAACTCTACTTCCCCGAGAATTTCGGCCGAACCCGCGGCGGCATGTTCGAGGTAGTGCCCTAACGTTCAAAATAAAACACCCCGTCCGCCAGCTGGCGGACGGGGTGTTTTTAAATCGCTAGCGATCGTCGCCCTTTACCGTTACGGTAACCTCCGCGCGTTTCCCGTCCGCACCTTCAGCCGCAATGGTGTATGAGCCGGCCTCGCGCGGCTGCCAGAGTGCGCGCTCACCTTCGCCGACGGCCGCACCGTTCACGCTCCAGCGCACGCTCGCCCGCGCCTCGAGCGGCACGCTCACCGTTCCGGTCAGGAGAAAGGTGTCGCCCCCGTGCGGGGCGAGAATCACGTTGCTGCCGAGGAGCAGCCCGCGGGCCTGCTCGACGCTATCGCCCTTCAGCCCGAAGTCTTCCGTGCCGGTTTCGTCCACCACCGCGGTAACGTGGCTGAAGTCGAATGGTGTGCCCTTGCTGTAGGGCGAGGCGTACATGAGCTGCATGACGTCGTGCCAGATGCGCGCCGCGCCCGAGAGGCCGGTAACCTGGCGCATGGCGGAGCCGTCGCTGTTGCCGACCCAGACGGCGACGAGGAAGTCGGGCGTGTAGCCCACGGTCCAGCTGTCGTGGTAGTCGCGCGATGTGCCGGTTTTGAGCGCGTAGTTTTTGTACGGCAGGTTCAGGCTGCTCGCCATGCCGAACTGCTCAACCCCGGTATCGCGGTCGCTCAAAATTTTATTGATGAGCTGCACGGCTGAGCTGCTCGCCACGGTCTCGGGTGCCGTCCGCGCGTCTGCCATGGGCGGCGCGAGGAACGGCGAACCGTCGCCGGCGCGGTAGACGGTCAGGGGCTTCAAAACCCCGCCGTTCGGAAACAGGCTGAAATAGTAGGCAAGGGTGAGAGGGTCGGCCTCGAGCCCGCCTAAGGCAATGCTCAGCTCGTAGTTCTCGAGCGGCTGCACGGGCCGGAAGCCGAGGTCGTGCTTGAGGAACCGGTAGAAGGGTTCGAGGCCGACGTACTCGAGGACCTGCACGCTCGGCACGTTTAGGCTGTTGCTGAGCGCGCCGTGGAGCGTCACGGTCCCGCGGTAAGTGCCGTCGAAATTTTTCGGGAAAAAATCGAAGCCGTTGCCGATTTGGTACTTGAGTTCCCGGTCCTCAACCTTGGTGTATGGACGCGCGCCTTTCTCGAAGGCCTTTACGTACATGAAGGGTTTGGCCGTCGAGCCTATAGCCCGCGGCTGGACCGCCATGTTGACCTGCGCGCCCGCCTCGCTGCCGCCCGGATCCGGCGAGCCGACGAGCGCGAGGAGCTCGTTCTCCGGCAGCTTCAGAACTACGACCGCGCCGCCGTGGGCGGTCTCGAGGACCGGGCTCGCGAGGTTCCGCGCGACAATGTCTCGCACCCGCTCGGTGAGGTCGGCGTCTACCGTGAGCGCGCAGGACCCGGCACACGGCAGGTCGAGGCTCTGCAGCTCGAAGCTCGCCCCGTTCCGCCGGTGCGCCGTAGTTTTTTGGGGACGCGCGAGGGCCAGGTCATCTGCGGAAACCCCCACGTTCAGCTGGCCGGCAATTCGGCCGACGCGTTCGAGGTTTCCCGGGGTGCCGACGCCGCTCTTCGACGGGCTGTTGAGCGTGGCGAGGAGGGCGAGCGTCTGGGCGTCGCTCAGGTTCTCCGGCGGCACGCCGTAGTAGTAGCTCGCCGCCTCGGTCAGGCCTTGCGCCTGCCCGCCGAAGTAGGCCGAGTTCAGGTACATGGTCAAAATTTCGCGCTTACCGCTCCGCGACTCGAGCGCGAGCGCGTAGGCGAGCTCTTTGAGCTTGTTCTGAAGGCCGCGCTCCTGCTCGTTGCCGAGCAAGACCTTCACGAGCTGCTGGGTCAGGGTGCTCGAGCCCGTGCCGCGGCCCCGGCGGACGCGGTAGGAGAGGTCGCGGAGTACGCTCACCGGATTGAATCCGGGGTGGAGGTAAAAGTACCGGTCTTCTTTCTTGAGCAGCAGCTCGGCTACGCGCGCCGGCACCGTGCTCGCGAACTGATCGAAGTTGCCGCGGGCGTTTTGCTCCATGCGCAGCACCGTACCGCTGCGGTCCCGAACCACCACCGAGCTCTGGGCCGCGTACGACCGCTCGAGCTGCCGAACCAGGAGACCTGAAACGACGTACCAGGCCGCCACAATGCTAACCGCCGCCAGCAGCAGCGCTTTTTTGCGCGTGGCCAGGCCCAAAACTTTCCGTAACTGTTCGCCTAAATTCTTCACCGCCGGTTTTCGTAGGGGAATGAAATATCACCTTCAACTATATAGGTATAGCCAAATTACGTCTTTGTCATAGAAATTGCCTAAAAAGCTTATATTTATAAGGTTTTTATCATTGACAATAATTCAATAAATGTGTTATAATTATATTTAGTTCTTTGGCAAGCAAAAGGGGGTTCTAAAGAGAAGGAAACGTCCTTCGGGGAAATCTGGCGGCCAACGGTCATGTGCTGTTTGTTGCCAGATTCCCCTGAAGGACTACAAAGTCCGGATGGTATTCGTTCGCAACAGGAGAAACACAGGATGAAAATCTTTCTGGCGTTCATTACGGCCAGCCTCATTTGGGGCACGGCCTTCGCGCAAGAGACAACCCGGGAGCGCCTCGCCGCTCTCGACCGCAACGAAGCGGCTGCCAAGCAGCTCGCTGCTACTACCACCAAGACCACGACCAAGAGCGTTGAACGGAGCGCGATCGTGACTCGGTGCGAGCAACCCCTATACGTCGCCCTCAACGGAAACGAAGGTGTGCGGGCGATCTGTGATGTTGACAACAGCGGCAGCGCAGACGCATCGTACTCGTTCTTTCGGCTCCCCGAAGAGTCAGGCAACTACGTGTCTGCACTCGGGACCAACCGGATGGGCAGCGTCATGTTCCTCGCGACCGATCAGGGCAGCATTCTCCGTTTGTCAGACACCAACCAAGACGGCGTGGCCGATGAGAAGAGTACTGCCGAGAATCCTGGACTCGCCTATACGGAGCGCATCCTGCCGCTCGACGGTACGGCGCCGCTCATCTACACAGAGAACGCGCAGGGCGGACGATTCAACCTCTACCGTTTGGAAAGGAATGAAACGGTGGTACAGGGGGGCGACATCCCCCGCGGCGCACGACGGGTTGCCGGTTCGATTATGATGCGCGACGGCGTGCTCACCATCGACGCCGCTCAAGACATGGTCAGGAAGTACGCGCTCAATGGCGTCGGCTACCTTGATAACACCAACTCCCGGAACGAGGTCATCCTCCGCGGCGAACGCATTACGAGCATTGCCTACGACGAACGCGCGAGCCTCCTGTTCGTACTCATGGCCGGCAACTGCGGCGACATGAACGTTCCGCAGCCGCCCCCCGGCGGCCCGACGCCGCTCCCGAGCGTCGTCAATACGTGCAGCGCCCCGGTTACCAAAGTCTACCGTCTCACCGGGACTTCACTTCAGCAAGTCGGAG
Source organism: uncultured Candidatus Saccharibacteria bacterium (assembly GCA_964561365.1). GTDB lineage: Bacteria > Patescibacteriota > Doudnabacteria > UBA920 > UBA920 > CAZLPF01. Next base: position 33,561 of record CAZLPF010000005.1, read on the forward strand.
CCATGAGCCACACGCTCCTGAACGTGAGCTACAATCTTTCCGGGCACCCCATGGCGGCCAGGAACGGCAAGCTCTACGTTACGGTGTTCGGCAATGATCGGGAACGTGGACGCAGCGGGCATCAGATTATTGAGCTGCGTTACGATCAGGCTACCGGACGCCCAATAGATGTGCCCACGGTATTCGCCGACTCGGTACATCTCGGAGATTACGCTTACCTCAAAGGACTCACGTTCTTCGACGGCGGGCCTGCTCCGGTCAACTGACCCACAAACCTTCTCTCCTATCTTCCAGCAGCGAGCCTGTTCCTCCTTCTCGCTGCTGTATCCGCCGCCGGCCTGCGCTCCCCGCAAGCCGGCGGCCTTCTTTTTATCTACATTGCCCGACATCATTTTTTGTGCTCTAATGGTTGCAGATACCGAGGGCGTGTCCAGAAACCAAACCATGAATCCGAACGCTTACCGCAGCCACAAACCGAGGCCGGTGCCGACGCGGCACCGGAGCCTCCAGCACCTGACCGTTTCTTCGCTCGGCGCGGCGTTCAGCAAGAGGCTCCACCCGGTCGTCTCGCTCTGCCTCGTGCTCATGGTCTCCGCAGCGCTCGTCTCGGTCATTGCCGAACGCCTGAACCATTTTTAGCTCAAGAAGAAATTAATATTTCCATGAAACAGAAGCGGCTAGAACCGAAGCAGCCCGACCCGGTTCGGACCTTGCCGAGCCTCGTAACCTCGGCCATCCACGGCGCCGCCCACCGGCGCATTCACCCCATTCTGGCCGTGAGCCTCCTGCTCATGGTCGCGAGCGTGCTCGCGAGCGCCGTGGTTTTCCACGCCGAGCGGTCGTTCGACCCGGCCGGCGGTGCCCGCGTTCTCGGCACCTCCACGCCGGCACCGCTGACCCTCGTTTCGAACCGGAGCCTCCGCTTGACCGTCGTTCCGGTGAACTATACCGAGAGCGGTACCTGGACCTACCGCACCGAGTGGCGGCGGACCCTCAACCGCGTCGGTTCGATCCGCATTTCGCTCAAGTCGGATCCGAGCAACGTGCTGCTCTCCATTCCCCAGGCACCACGCGAGACCATTCCGGCGGTCGAACCCGCGCTCACGCCCGACGTTCGCTACCGCATAGAGTTTTTCTCCCAGCCGAATTTCCAAGGTCCGCTCCTCGCCCGTAAATTCTTCACCGCCGCTTCGAGACCAGACGAACCCATTGCCATGTGCGACTACGCGGCGCCGCCAGCCGGCTGCAGCTACGTACGTGGCGACCACTTCAACCCCGTTACGCAGTGCGGCCTCGAACTCCGGTGCGGCGCGTCCTCGACGACTACCTCGACGGAACCGGTCTTTTGCACCATGGACGCAAAAATCTGTCCCGACGGCAGCGCCGTGGGCCGCCGGGGTCCGAACTGCGAATTCGCCCCGTGCCCGAGTCCGACGGGCAGCTCAACCCCCGCCTGCGTACCGCGCCCGGCCTGCTTAGACAGCGGCCCGGTCCGCTGCCTCCCGCCGGAACCCGCCGCCGGCTGGTGCGAGCGCCCCATCTGCCCCCAAGTTTTGTGCGCAGCTCCGCCAGCGGGCTACCACTATGAGCGGAGCTCTGGCCAAGTCTGCGGTTGCGGACAGCTCGTGCCCGACGCGACGAGCTCAGAAGACAGCATCACCGTGCTCTCACCGAACGGCGGCGAGAACTGGCTCCGCGGGAGCACCCAGACCATCCGCTGGCGGGGCCCGTCGCCCGTGCGCATTGAGCTCGTTCCCGGCGAGCCCTGCAACGCGGACGGCCGCCAGTGCCTCATTGCCGATCCGCCGCCAATCCTCATCGCCGCTGCCGCTACCGGAGGCTCCTACCGGTGGACCGTGAACGATACGAACAGCGCGACCGGCCTAATACTCGCCACGTCGCGCTACAAAATCCGCATTTCTGGTCCCGTTGACCGCTGTACGAACTCGGTGCCGGCGCACTGCTACGGGCCGGTAGACGAGAGCAATCAGCCGTTCACCCTGCGCACGGACGGCACCTTCATGAGCTGCGACTACGCGGCGCCCCCCGCCGGCTGCACCTACCGGTTCGGCGACGAGACCGACCCGACGACCGGTTGCAAGATTCCGACCACCATCTGCACGAGGGGCGAGTAGCCCCCGAGTGCAAACCCGTCCCGCGGTACCCGCGGGACGGGTTTTTCTTTGCCCCCATACCGCCTATAATTGAGCCATGCCTCAAAAGCCCCGCTACATGCTCGTGGACGGCAACGCCCTCATCCACCGCGGTTTCCACGCTCTCCCGAACCTCGCCACCAAGTCCGGCGAACCCACGGGGGCCGTCTACGGCTTCCTCATGATTTTGCTCAAAGCCATGCAGGAGCTGAAACCGACCCACGTCATTTGCACCTTCGACCTGGCCGGGCCGACCTTCCGCCACGAGCGCTACGCTGAGTACAAGGCCCACCGGGTCAAGGCGGCCCAGGAACTCTACGACCAGATTCCGCGGGTCAAGGAGGCGGTCCGTGCTCTCGGCATTCCCATTTTTGAAAAGGAAGGTTTCGAGGCCGATGACGTCATTGGCACGCTCGCGCGCCGGCTCTACGAACAGCGCGGCGGGGCGTGCGAGATCATCATCGTTACCGGCGATCTCGACACGCTCCAGCTCGTCAACGGCAGCGTGAAGGTCTTCACCATGCGCAAGGGGCTCTCGGACACTGTGCTCTACGACGGTAAGTCCGTGCGCGAGCGCTACGGGCTCCAGCCTTCGCAGATGGTCGACTACAAGGCCCTCCGCGGCGACCCGTCGGACAACATCAAGGGCGTGAAGGGCATTGGCGAAAAAACGGCGCAAGATTTAATCCAGCAGTTCGGCTCAATCGATGAGCTGTACAGCGCCATTGCTTCAGGCAGCAAGAAGCTCGAGAAGATTCGTCCGAAGGTTTTAGAGCTCCTCAGGGCCGGCGAGCGTGAGGCGCGCGAGTCGTTCATGCTCTCGACCATTGTTACCGACGTGCCCCTCGACGTTGACGTTCCGCCCTACGAGCTCGATCAGGAGCACCTCAGGCAAACGCTCAAGATTTTTCAGGATTTGGAGTTCAAGAGTTTGCTCGCGAAACTCCCGAAACCAGGGAAGGGGAGCGCCCCGCTCTCGGACGACGGTGCCCCGGAAACCGCCATTCGCGAGGCGAATAGCGCGAAAAAGTTTAAGCAGGATTACCGGCTCATTGCCTCGGCCGCCGAGCTCGAGCGGGTGGTCAAAGCGCTCGGCGCGGCTTCCGAGCTCTGCGTCGACACCGAAACTACCGGCCTGCGCGTCCAAGATTCGCGCCTCGTTGGCGTGGGTGTGTGCGCCGAAGAGGGGGTAGCCTACTACGTTCCAGCTGAGCTCGCGCACAAGTCCGGGAGTTTCAAGCAGCTCCTCGCGCGTACGGATTTGCCGAAGGTCGGCCACAATTTGAAGTTCGACTTCGCGGTGCTGGCCCAGGCCGGCCTGCCGCTCGGCGGCCTCTCGTTCGACACCATGCTCGCGAGCTACCTGCTCAACGCCGGCAGCCGGCAGTACAGTCTCGACAGCCTGGCCTTCACTGAGCTCGGTTACCAGATGCAGCCCATTGCCGAGCTCATCGGCGAAGGCAAAGACGAAATTACCATGGACCAGGTGCCGCCCGAGAAGGTGGCCTGGTACTGCGGGGAAGACGTCGATATCACGTTGCGCCTGAAGCACCTCCTCGAGCCCCGACTGAAAGGCGAAAAGCTCGACCAGCTGCTCCGCGACATTGATCTGCCCATCGTGCCCGCGCTCGCGGACATGGAAGCGGCGGGCATCGCGCTCGACGTTCGGCTCATGGCGCGTCTCTCGGCCGAAGCCGAGGTCGACATTAAACAGCTCGAACGTGACATCTACAAGCTCACGGGGACGGAGTTCAACCTGAACTCTCCGAAGCAGATGAAGGACGTTCTGTTCGAGAACATGAAGCTCGTGCCCGTGGAGAACCGCCGGACGAAGTCCGGCTTGTCTACGGCGGCCGACGAGCTCGAGAAGATGCGCGACCAGCACCCGGTCATCGGTAAAATTCTCGAGTACCGCGAGCTCTCGAAGCTGCAGTCAACCTACCTGCTCGCGCTCCCGCAGATGGTCAGTAAAGAAACCGGCCGCATCCACACGAACTTCAACCAGACCATTGCGGCTACGGGCCGGCTGTCGTCGACCGATCCGAACCTCCAGAACATTCCCGTCCGCGGCGAGGGGCTCGGCAGCAAGGTTCGCACGGCTTTCGTGGCCGCGCCGGGCTTCGAGCTCCTGTCGCTCGACTACTCCCAGATTGAGCTCCGCGTTGCCGCGCACCTGTCGCTCGACCCGAAAATGGTCGAGGTCTTCAAGACCGGCCAGGACATTCACGCCCGCACCGCGGCGGAAATTTACGGCGTGCCGCAGGACAAGGTCACCAAGGATATGCGCCGTGACGCGAAGACGATCAATTTCGGCATTCTCTATGGCGTGTCGAGCTTCGGCCTCTCGAGCCGCGTCCAGGAGATGTCCCGCCAGGACGCTAAGGAGTTTATCGACCGTTACTTTCAGGCCTACCCCAAGCTCGCCGAGTGCCTCGAGCAAATTAAGCTCCAGGTCCGGGAGGAGGGCTTCGTCCGGAGCGAGACAGGCCGCATTCGCCGTTTTCCCGAAATCCACTCCTCGCAGTTCGCGGTTCGCCAGTCTGCCGAGCGCGCGGCTGTGAATTTTCCGTTCCAGAGCCTCGCGGCCGACGTCATTAAGCTCGCCATGATCAAGGTCTTTGCCGAAATTGAGCACGACGCTGATGTGCGCATGCTCCTCCAGGTCCACGACGAACTTTTATTTGAGGTTCGCGCCGGCACGGCCGCGCGCTACGCGGCGCTCATTCGCCCGCTCATGGAGAACGCGCTGCCGCTGAAGGTGCCGGTCGTGGTCGAGGCGAAGTCCGGTCCGAACTGGGGCGACATGGTACCGCTAACCACCTGAAGCATGGCCGCTGATGAACTGCTCGAAATTTACGACGAGAACGACGAGCCGCTCGGCAAGACCAAACATCGCGGCGAGGTGCACCGTGACGGTGACTGGCATAGAACCGTGCACGTTTACATCGTGAATGGTTCTGGTGAGCTGCTCGTGCACCTCCGGAGCCCCTACAAAGATTCCACCCCGAATTGCTGGGATACGAGGTTCGGTGGCCACGTGAAGTCCGGCGTACGCCCGCTCGACGTTGCGGTTTCCGAATTGTTTGAGGAACTTGGGATTGCGGTTGACCCTGGCGAGCTCGCCGAGCTACCGAAGCAGCGGTACGACGGGGCAACCAACCGTGAACACATCTACCCCTTCATGCTCGGGAAAGATCTCAATTCTGCCGACTGCCGATTTAATGATGGTGAGGTGGTCGAGGTGCGGTGGTTGAGCCCGGAGCAGATTATTTCTGAAATGGACACTACACCGGAACGGTGGGGTGTTATGGTCGATAGTTTCAAAAAAATTGTTCCTCTGTTGAAGCATGGACGAAATTAACAAATCTGAAATTGAGATCTACCGGGCCCCGGGAGGCCCGGAGCTCGCCATTCGCTTCGAGGGCGAGACGTTTTGGATGAGCCTGCAGCAAATGGCCACGCTGTTCGGCAGGGACAAGTCGGTCATCTCGCGGCACATTAAGAACATCTATAAAGACGCAGAGCTAAGCCAAAAGTCAGTTGTTGCATTTTTTGCAACAACTGGGCCGGACGGCAAAACCTACCGCGTTGAGCACTTCAGCTTGGACATGGCCATTTCCGTCGGGTACCGGGTCAGCTCCCGGCAGGGAACCCAGTTCCGAATTTGGGCAACCCAGCGGCTGAACGACTACCTGCTGAAGGGCTACGCCATTAACGAGCGGCGGCTCAAGGAGAGCGGGCAGGTAAAACTCCGCGAGCTCGAGGGCGCCAACCGCCTGCTCCGGAGCGTTATTGAGTCGCGCAAGGCCGAAGGCTACGAGCGTGAGCTGCTGTCCATTATTACCGACTACACGGCCACGTGGTTGACGCTGCAGCGCTACGATGAGGGCACGCTCGAGGTCGGCCAGGGCACGCGGCGCAAGGCTGCGCAGCTCAAGTCCGAAGACTTGCGTAAAATCATTTTGAAGTTTAAAGCCCGGCTCATCTCGCGCGGCGAGGCTGGTTCGCTGTTCGGCCAGGAGACGGGTGGGAGGTTTGAGGCCGCGCTCAAGTCGGTAGATCAGACCTTCGGCGGCAAGGATCTGTACGTCTCGCTCGAAGAAAAGGCGGCGCACCTGCTCTACTTCCTCATCAAAGACCACCCGTTCGCCGACGGGAACAAGCGCATCGCCTCGCTCGTCTTTTTACTCTACCTGCTCGAGAACCGCCTGCTCATGAGCAAAAAAGGCGAGCGGCGGGTGAATGACTCGACCCTCGCGGCCCTCGCCCTGCTCGTAGCCGAGAGCAAGCCGGACCAGAGAGATGTTATGTGCGCCCTCGTGGCCAGCTTGCTGACTAGGTAAAAAATAAAAAAGCTCCGCATCGCTGCGGAGCTTTTTTATTTCAGAGCTACTTTTTGACGAGCTTGCCAATGGCTTTCGCCATGCGGCTCTTCTTGCGGGAGGCGGTGTTCTTGTGAACCACGCCGCGCTTGGTGGCTTTGTCGAGAGCGGCCATGGCCTTCTTTAAGGCCTCGGCGGCTTCGCTCGCCTTGCCGGCGGCCACGAGCTTGCGGACTTCCTTGATGGCACTCTTCACCGCGTCCTTGCGGACGAGGTTGCGGGCGCGGCGGCGGATGTTTTGGCGCATGGCCTTCTGCGCCGACTTGGTGTTGGGCATTCGTTCGTTACGTTAGTGCGATTTGCTGTGTGCGCCGAGCGGTGGCGCTGCGAACACGGTGGACGTATTCTAGCGAAACCAACAATAAAAAACAAGAGGATTTTATATACGTGCCTACCCTGAAATTAGTGCGCCAATCCGTGTCCCGTTAGGCAACGCTTGTAGTAATAATTCCAACTTGCTGTTATGCTAGATTCAATATAAGCGTAGCCGTTTGTAGCCTCTAACGAATACAGTTCTCTAATTTTTTAAAGGACGATAACTACACAAATAAAAGGCGAACGTTAGTACACCAACCAGTACGATCATTAGTTATACTTTGAACCAGTTATGGGTCAGCCAGTGCATAGCTTGACAGTTTATTGATAAGATGATAGAATATTTTGCTATACTAAATGTAGCTTCTGAAGGTTTTGAAAACAGAGTGGTCCCGCTGGCGGAATTTGTACCCGCAAGTACGGGCAGTACAAAGGTTAACAAGATCATCACGTTTGCTAATTTCGCCACGGAGGGACAACCCTACTTTTGAAAATCAGAACGCCCGTAGGGCGGGGAACTGGCGTTAATAAGTGCCATGGATGGCTCCAGTCCCCCGCCCTACGGGCGTTCTTTTTTATTCCGACTCCGCTTCTTGTGGGCCGGGATTTTTATTTTCTGCTGGATTGTCCTTGGGGAGCGCTTTGTCAGCAAAGGCTTCTAGAGCTTTTTTCAGGGTAAACCAGTCGGCATTTAATTGTTCGTCATCAAGTAAACGATTTTTTAGTGTTGCTGGCAAATTTAACACCAACCTGCCATCAGCTACTGGCGTCGGAGAAAAGCCGTGTAAATTTTCGGGCAGATGTTCTTCGTGCTTGTGGACCGCAGCCGCAGCTTTAGTTTTTGCGGCTGGCGTTCCGGTTTTCGCCTTCGACTCTCTCTTTCTTGACGCAACCGTGCCCTCTGGTTTCAGCCCGGCATACTCACAGAGCTTGTAAAAGAATGGTATAGCAGTGGTCGCGATGCGTTTTGACAGGCCGTACTGGGCAACAAATTCGTTATAAAGATCGACCTGGGGCAAGTTCTGGGGATTATCGACGCTATCGAATAATTTTTTATAAGCTGTCCGCACAATTTTTTCGAATTCAGCTTTCCTCGCTTCACCCTGTATCCGGAGCTTGGCCATTGCTTCGGTTGGTTGCCCGGCGTCGTTTACTAGGCCCAAGAACTTCAGGGCGTTGAATGCGAGCAAGGCATCGTTAGGGCTAAACCCCCGGGCAGTAAAGAAAGAAACTGAAACCTCGGTCAGGTTACGGGTGGAAATGAGCTCAATAGTCTGCACGAGCTTTACCACGCTGAAATAAGGGGGGGTTATCTGTCTAGGTTTTTGGGGTTCGGTACTTGTAGTCATATAAGTTCATGTTATAGGAATCCCAATTATGTGTCAATACCCATTTTTATTGGGGTTTTTCACTTCTGGGGTTGTGGCCAAAGACTTCATGGGGATTCTAAAACAAGTACTTGAATTGGTCAATATATCGCGGTGGTTTTTTATAAATCTTCATTTTTGGCTTACTTATAAGGGATAATATACTTATTCTGACTTAACAACCTTAAACTATCTTGCTTCTATACATTTATGAACACAATACAATTCACCAACCTAATAGAGTTTATGCCGTATTTTAAGGACGAGGCCGCCTGCACCCATTATTTCGAGCAAATCCGCTTCGGGACGGGGAATACTGCCCCCATTGCCGCAACCCTAAAATCTACCGCATGAATGACGGCAAAAGATTCCGTTGCGTCCGTTGCCAAAAGGACTTCACTATATTATAAATCCCAAAACAAGGGTTTCGGACCCCCTTGCGCCGGCGGCTCGGTAGGAATAGAGTGCCTTGAATTTCCGGGAGGTAACATATGTTTTCAGCTTTCAGCGTCGCCGATGCGATGCGCGCGGTAATCTTTCACGTGCTAACGGTAGCGGGTCTTTCGTGGTACTGCTACTGCGGCATCGTCCGACGTACAACCACTAACTTCTTTGTCTGGGTTACGCTCGCGGCTGTTGGCTGCATTGCAGCCTGGCAGGGTATCGACGTTTTACCCGTCCCGTGGTTCCTGTTCGTCATTATGGCTTTCGTGGTCGTCATGGTTGAGAACCCAGGCGACCAAAAGGAAGAAATTGAACGAAATCGTGCGTTCGATGTTCCGGTTTGGATCGCGCTGCTGCTCGCGACGGTCGGGCGGTTGTTCGGACTCAGCGACGCGAACGCCGGGTACTGCCTGCTCGCCGTCGTGGCTTTGGTCGGAATTCGGTTGCTCGTGAAGGTTAGCAGCGGCCCATCCTCTGAGCCGCTATTGGCCTGGGCCTGCATCGCTTCGGCCGCGGTGTTTAAGACGACATCTGCGTGGTCCTCCTACGATACCGTAGCGCTCGGAGACGTGGTATGGCTGGCGTTTAGCCTCACCTTGCTACTCGGGGGTCTCGCTGTCCGCGCCGTGTGCTACCTCTCTCTGGCTGGAGTTGCCCGCTGAAGTGTGCCACACCATACTATTTGCCCCGCGCGTTCGTCGAACGCGCGGGGCATGCTGTTTTATCGCCGTTTGTAGCGTCGGATCGGTCCGGCGTCCCACTGGGCAGTCAGGCTGAATTTGTGGCCGTGGAGTGGGCCGGTAATCCACGAGAGGGTGAATTTTTCGCCGATCCTCAGCCATAAACCCCGCGCTACGGTTTTCCGCGGGCCGAGATTTATGACCTGCTGCACCGTGCCAACATCCAGGCGGTGCGGCTTTTCTGTTCCCTCGGCGGGAACGAAAACGGTCAGCGATGACGAACAGCCCGTGAGCGTTCCCTGCGGCTGGCGTCTGGTATCGTCCCCCGCGCACGGCGCGGCGGTGGCGAGGTGCGGCTGCACCGCCTCCTGCATTCCGTGTGCCGCTGCCCCCCAAACGAGGGCCTGCTGCGCCGGCTGCGCACCTACAAAACCAGTGAAACAAACAACTGCCGTAACGGCGAGCAATACCCTCGTTAAAATTTTCATACGTGAACCCTACACCTCGCCCCTGCTTCCGGCAAATGAAAAGGACCCGCGGCGTTGTGTAGCCGCGGATCCTATCGTGCAGTTTACCGGACGGTGTAGGCGAGCCCTACCCCGACGGTTTTTGTGGCGCTCCCCCGAAAGCGAACGGGGATGCCGTACTCGGCGAGAAAGGTCAGCTTGCCGACCGGTACGGCGATGCCGACTGGTACGTTCAGCACCGGATCGGGCGGCGTGAACAGCTTGCCGGCCGCTTGCCCGAGCGGAACCAGGCTGCTGAGGCCCACGTACGGAGAGTACGCGAACTTCTTTACCTTCAGGTCCCAGCTCCCGAGCAGTGCCGCAAAGTAGGTAACCGCGCCGTCCCCCCGCCGGTTTACCGGGACATTCAGGAGCTGAAAAGTCCCCAGGTTTCCGTACTTCGATTTTATGAAGTTCACGTTGAACCCTGGTGTTGCGGTGAACTGCGTCCGGCCAGTCGTAGTTGTGTGCGTCACGCAACCGTAGGCATCAACGCGGTTGTTGATGCCGTACGCCACGCAGCCGTAGCTGAATGCTACCTTCGGCAGGCCTTCGGTCAAAATCAGGTTCGGCCCAATGAAAGCCGTAACTTTGTCGGTACCCGAGGTCGTCGGGACGTTGAGCGTCTGCGCCTGGAGCGCGGCGGCGAGCATCGCCAAAAAAACCGTTTTCACGAACATGGTGTGTCCTCCTGTAACGTTTGGGAATCCAATTCCGGATTTCTGATGCGGCATCAGGCTCCCGGAAAGGGAGGGAAGCGCCCGGTAGAGGTGCTTCCCGAGGTTGGGGTCGATGGCTGCTGCGGCGAGGCACAGCAGCAGGGCGATGGCCCACAGCACGAGCGCGTCGTGGAGGGCGGTCATCCGTTGCTGTTCGGTCGTTGCGCGCGTGTAGCGTACAGCATTCGAGAGAACCGCTGCCGCCATAAATATCCAAGAGAACCCTAGAAATACGAACATGAGAACCTCCTTATGTGCAGCCTCTTTAGCGCTGGCTAGGCGTCGAGCGCTGGTAACCGCTCGGTGAATTTCTTTCCGCCGATGCGTCGGTAGTCAGCGGCGAGCGCGTCGTACCACCCGGGCAGCGTATTCCGCTCATCGATGCGACACTCGGTGAGCAGCTGCAGCGCCGCGCGCAGCTCTTGCGACCGGCCTCGGTTCAGGGTGGGGAAGCCGTCCTGTTTGTGGCACCACACCGTGCGGATCGCGTCGAGCAGCTGTTCGTAACCGCTGATTTTCATGCCAATTACCATGTACATGCCCTTCTCCTTTTTGTTTGAAGAGACATAGTACCATAAAGAATCATTTAGGTCAATAAGTATGATTATTAAAGTTTAAAAAACTGTTTTATTTAAAAGATAAATTTAGATATACTTATAATAATCAAAAAAATTGACTAAGCACTTCATTTGCCATACCATTAATGCATGGAATTAACCGACGTTTTGCGTTCCGCCGGTCTCAGCGACAAAGAGGCGGCTGTTTACCTCGCGCTCCTCGAGCTCGGGCCGTCGACCGCCTACCGCATTGGTCCGAAGGCCAAACTGAAACGGCCGATAACCTACGTTGTTCTGGAGCAGCTACAGCGGCGGGGGTTGACCTCGGTGGTGCCCCAGGGCGACCGGAAGCTGTACGTCGCTTCAGAGCCGGGCAAGCTCCTCGGCGAGCTTGAGCACAGCCGTGAACTGTACAAGCGGTTCTTGCCGAACTTCGAAGCGCTCTACCAGAGCACCGAGGGGAAAGAGAAACCCCAGGTGCAGCTCTTTGAGGGTGACGAGGGCATCCGTCACGTCTACGACGAGATCCTGAAAGCGCGCGAGGTCAGTTTTTTTGCGACAATCCGCGACTTCATGGAATTTTATCCGGAGTTTGCCGATGAGCTCATCGCGGGCGCGAACGCCGGCCGCCTGCGCGTGCGAGAAATTTTGAGCCAAAACCCTGCCGATCTCGCCTTCGCCGCGCGGGTTCGCGGAACCGCGAACTATGAGCATCGGCTCGCGCACGCCGGCAGCGAATTTCTGACGGACAACTGCCTGTTCTCGAACAAGGTGACTTTTTTTGCCTACCAGCCGTTCCGCTTCGCGGTCGTAATCTCGAGCAAGGCAATCTGCCAGTCCATAACCACGCTGTTCGAGCTGGCTTGGCGGGCCGCCACGCCGCTGGGCGAACGGTAGTTCGTACCGACCTTCTGTACCTCCTCTGGGCACCCAACTGACTTGCGGTGCTCGGAGGAAGTGGGGAAGCGCGCGGCTTCCCCGAGGTTGTTTATCCACCCGCTCTTTTCCAGGAGTGAGAGCTACCGAAGTAAGCGGTTCCGCCCTGGTGGAGGGGGTCGTGGATTTCCCCGAAGCGCGGCGTGCAGCCGTCTTTCCCGAGCAGTGGCAGGAATTCGACCACGTCGAGCCCCGCGGCAGCGAACGCCCGCAGGTCCCGCCGCGGTCCGCCGCCTTTGTTGTGGGCGTCCGTCGCCGCTTGCCAGCGCCCTCCCGCGAGCTGGCCTGCGACAGCGTTCAACACGTCCCAGTCTTCTGTTCTCAAGGGGTGGTAGGCCGCGAGCTTCTTTTCAAGGGAGTAGGCGCACTGGTGCGGCCCCTCCCGCTCCACGAGCTCGCAGAACCACTGGCCGAGTTCGTTCATCCACCAGCTACCGAGCTTGCCGATGCAGGCGGCGACGAACACATCGTCCAGGAGCCAGTGGTTGATGCGTTCCGCGCCCTGCATCCAGTCTGTTGCTTTGCCCTGGTCCCACACGAGCTCGCGCTCGGTGGTATCGGCTGCGGTGGAGATGAGGAGCAGGTCTTCGAGCACGAGTGGTTCTTGTATGGCGCCAATCGTCCTCAGCAACTCCTTGCGGCAGCGCAGGAACAGCTCCTTGAGTGACGATTTCTGACGAACGCGCTCGGAGCCGCTGTAGATAATGCCGACAGCGTTGGTAACGTCGGCGTCATCGGCGTGGCTCTTCGATGCCCACAGCGCCCGCTGTAGGACGTTGTAGTCGCGTGCGCTGAGCAGGGCCTCGGTGAGCCGCAGCCGAGCGACGGCATTTGCGAACGGGTAGGGCTCAATTGCCTTCCGCAGAGCTGCGGATTCATTTTCGTTTTTCATGTACGTATCCTCCTGGGGTTTCCTGTTTCCAGTCCGCTATGCATTGCGGCCTGGAAAGGGGAGGGAAGCTGGTCTGGGCAGGGTACCGGGCTTCCCGAGGGTTTGGTGGTCGTTAGTCCACGGTGACGTGCTCGAGCGCTCTGTCACCGAGGAGCTCTCGGACCGCGCCAACCAAGACTTTCACGTTCAGGCAATCGCCGAAGTTCGAGCCCCACCTGCGGAGGCGGAAACTCGCCTGGCCTTTACCGCGAACGGTGGCTTCGACGTCTTCCGGCTTCAGGCCTGCTTCCTCTACTGCCGCGACGACCGCGGTGACAATCCCAAATACCGGGCCGTAGAGCTGGGCCCCCGAGGGCATCGGGCTTCCGTTGTGGTAGTAGACGATCTGCAGGCACTCCAAACAGAAGCTCACTTCAACGAGCGCTACTCCGGTTTGGGTGTTTCCGTAGATGTGGCGCACGCGCGCACAGAAACGGTCAATCCTGGTCATGGTCACTTACTGTTCCTCCTATGGTTCCAACGTTCAGCGAGCGAGCGCGTCGTTCGCTAAAAGAGAGAGGGAAGCTAGGCTTCCCTTGCGTTTCCGCTATTCGCTAACGTCCGATTCCGGTTCACGGACCTCGTAGTGGGTGCCGGTCGTCGCCATGAGGGTCTGGTAGGCCTGCGCGGCGAGCGAGAGCGAGCCGACGATGCTGGCCCGGCTGCTCCGGTTCTTCTCCATGCCGAGCTTGTCGGCGACCTCTTCCCACGTGGCGTGTTTGAATTCGGTCGAAAGCTCACAGTACGCGGCCACGATGCCCTTCGTCCGCTCGGTCATGTCGAGTTCGTTCGCACCTCGGCGGAGCGCGTCGGGTGAATACTTTTCATAAAGAGCCATGGTTCCTCCTGAAGGTTCCAACTTCCAGCCCGCTATGCATTTCGAGCTGGAAAAGGGAGGGGAGGTTTTATAAGCTTGCCAGTTCGTTTTATTTGAAAAGAAATAGTACCATAAATGCGTATTAAGGTCAATAATACTGACTTAATAAAACTAAAAATTATCTTTTAAATAAAAGCTTTTTTCTATAATTAAACAATTTGTCAGAAATATTGACAGAAAATGAAAATAAGAATATACTGTAAATATGGAAATTACTGAGGTTTTGGGACGGGCTGGGCTGGGTGAAAAAGAGGCGAGCGTTTACCTTGCCCTTTTAGAGCTGGGTACGTCGTCGGTAAACCCAGTTGCCGCAAAAGCCGGCATCAAGCGGCCGACGGCCTACCTCATACTCGACCAACTCAGCCACCAGGGGCTCGTCAGCGCAGTGCCGCACTCAAAGAAAGTCCTCTATACGGCCGAGAGTCCGGAGCGGATCCTTTCGGAAATGGGCAAGCGCGAGGAGCTGCTCAAGAGGTTCATGCCGAACCTGCTCGCCCTCTACAACGAGAAGAAAGAAAAGCCGCAGGTGCGGCTGTTCGAGGGGAAGGAAGGCATTGCCAAGGTTTACCAGCACATCTACGCGGCCAAGACGGTAAACTTTTTCGGCACCGTGCGCGAGGCGCTCAAGTACGACCCCGAAGACTTGTGGGAGTTCGTTGAGCGTACCCACCGGGAAGCCATGCACGTGCGCGACCTCCTGTTCCGCACCCCGGAAGACTACGAGTACGCGAAGAAGGCTCGGAACAGCAAGAACTACCAGATCCGTTTTCTGCCCGAAAGCACGAGGGTCATGACCGACAACGCCATTTTCGGGGACTCCATAGCGTTCTTTTCTTTCCACCCGCAAATTTTTGCGGTGGTCATTGAGAGCCGCGAGATTGCGGCGGCGGTGCGCTCCCTCTACGAGCTCGCGTGGGCCGGGGCCGAACCGCTCGAGGCGGTGCTCGGGTCGCAGTCCGTCAAATAAAAATCCCCGCCACTGGCGGGGATTTTTATTTCTTGATTCGCTTCTTACCCGAGAGCTTCGCGAGCTTCTTGACCTCCGCGATGCGGTCGCGGATTTGGGCCGCCGTTTCAAACTCCAAGTTCCGCGAGGACAGATCCATTTGCTCGCCGAGCTCTTCGAGGTAGAAGCGGACTTCGTCACCCGAGAGCCTCGAGACGTCGACATCGGCGTGCGCAAAGTACTCGGGTTCTACCGCCGCTTTGCTGCCGGCCAGGCGCGAGTCCTGAATGCGCTTCCGAATAGACTGCGGGGTAATGCCGTGGTCGGCGTTGTACTGCTCTTGAACTTTGCGCCGCCGGGTCGTTTCGTCTATGGCCGCCTGCATGGACCGGGTAACGCGGTCGGCGTAGAGGACCGCGTGGCCCCCGAGGTGGCGGGCGGCGCGGCCCATCATTTGCATGAAGAAGGTTTCACTGCGGAGGAACCCCTCTTTGTCGGCGTCGAGTATGGCTACGAGCGAGACTTCGGGAAGGTCGAGCCCCTCGCGGAGGAGGTTGATGCCGACCAGTACGTCGTAGACCCCGAGGCGCAGGTCGCGGAGAATCTCGAGCCGGTCGAACGTTTCCACGTCCGAGTGGATGTAGGCGACCTTGATGTTCGCCTCTTTCAGGTACTCGGTCAGCTCTTCGGCCATGCGCTTGGTCAGCGTGGCAACGAGCACGCGCTCGTGCGCGGCAATGCGTTCGCGGATGCGTTCGCCGAGGTCGTCGACCTGGTTCTTTATGGGCTTTATCTCAATGGTCGGATCGAGGAGCCCCGTGGGCCGGACAATCTGTTCGAGCACGGCCGGGGTTTTCTTGAGGCTCGCCTCGCTCACCGACTTGCCCTTGGCATCGACGTTCTCGGCCAGGCTCTTACGGATTTCGTACGGCGCCGGCGTGGCTGAAACGTACACCGCCTGGCCGACCTTGCCCTCGAACTCTGAAAACCTGAGGGGGCGGTTGTCGAGCGCGCTCGGCAGGCGGAAGCCGTAGTCGACGAGGTTCATTTTCCGCGAGCGGTCGCCCTCGTACATGGCGCCGATCTGCGGAATAGTCTGGTGCGACTCGTCTATGAACAGCAGGAAGTCGTCGGGGAAGTAGTCAATGAGCGTGGATGGCGGCTCGCCCACGCTTCGGCCGTCGAGGTGCCTCGAGTAGTTCTCAATGCCGGCCACGAAGCCGGTGTTCGTGAGCATCTCGAGGTCGAAGTTCGTGCGCTGCTCGAGCCGCGCGGCTTCTAAAATTTTCCCTTCGCCCCGCAGCACGTTCAGCCGCTCGGCGAGCTCTTCGCGGACCTTTTCAGCCGCTTCTTTGAGCTGCTCTTCGGGGGCCACGAAGTGCTTCGCCGGAAAAATGGTGAACCCAGGAAGCTCCTCGAGAATTTTCCGGCTCACCGCGTCCTGGCGCTCTATTTTTTCAATCTCGTCGCCGAAGAACTCGAGGCGGATGACCGTGTCTTCGGACGAGAGGATAATTTCGACGGTGTCGCCCTGGGCGCGGAACGTGCCGCGGTGGAGGTCCACGTCGTTGCGCTGGTACTGCAGGTCGGTCAGGCGGCGGAGGAGCTTGTCGCGCTTCACGCTCTGGCCACGCTTGAGTTCGAAGGACAGGTCGAGGTAGTTGGCCGGGTTGCCGAGGCCGTAGATGCAGGAGACCGAAGCCACAATGAGCACGTCGCGTCGCGAGAGCAGGGCCTGGGTCGCGGCGTTCCTGAGGCGGTCAATTTCTTCGTTGATTTGCGTTTCCTTTTCAATGTAGGTGTCCGAGCGGGGGATGTAGGCCTCGGGCTGGTAGTAGTCGTAGTAGGAAACGAAGTAGTGGACCGCGTTATCGGGGAAAAATTCTTGGAACTCGCTCGCGAGCTGGGCGGCGAGCGTTTTGTTGTGGCAAATGACGAGCGTCGGCTTCTGGAGCTTTTCCACGACGTTGGCCATGGTAAAGGTCTTGCCCGAGCCCGTGACCCCGAGGAGCGTTTGGTGCTTGCGGCCCGCGGCGAGCGAAGCCACGAGCCCGGTAATGGCCCGCGGCTGATCGCCGGACGGCTCAAACGGTGAAGAAATCTTGAAATCCATGTTCTTTCAGTGTACCGGTTTTCGTTCGTAAGTTGAATAGAAAGAGAACGAGCCGACCCGGGGGGTCGGCTCGTGGTTCGCGCAGGAGGAGGATGACTAGCGCGGCGGATGAACTTGGCAGCAGGTGAGGGGATCACACCCCTCGTTCAGCCGCTCGGGCTGATTCCCGTGGCGGGAAACCTGCTAGAAGGAACCTCCTTAGAACTGGCGGGCAAACAGCGGGCATCACACAACCCACCTGAGCGGCGGGTTTCCGCCAGACGAAGCCTCGTGTTTGCCCATGAACTTGGAAATGTATCGGGGGACTGCGCTGACAACTCGCCCGAAAAAACTACCGCGGTGAAATGAGCGTATGCAGTTTTCTACAGGCCAGGCGGGCCGCTTTCGGCGTAGCGCTAGGGCGGCTGCAGTCCCCCGACGGAATATTTTACCTCTTCGCCTTCATTCCGTCAATAGGAAAGCGGCGCCCCGGGAGGAGGGGGCGCCGCTTGCTTTCGGAGTCGGAAACGTGGTTCTGCGGGAAAAATTTCACCGCTGATAGCTTACGCTACATTACCCGCAGTGAACGCGAGCCGCTTCCGTTTCGCGTGGTAGAAACCGCCAGGGAACTACCACCTTATTGCATATCCTCCGAAAGATTGTGTAGGCCGAAGGCCCAAAAATTCTGGGCCGGGTGCCCGTAGTACCGAACGGCGTCCGCTCAGCTTACGGGCACCCGGACCTCCCCGTTCCGAAACTTTACTTCCATTTAGGGTTTTTGTCAACGCCCGCCCGAACCGGTACAATCGTTGCGTATGCTCTCGTACCTGAAAGGCACCGTGCTCGAGAATAACCTCACCTACCTCATCGTGCAAACCGGCGGGGTGGGGTACAAGGTTTTCGTGACGCCCGACCTGCTCGGCAAACAGCGGGGCGACGAGGTGGCCATGTACACGCACCTGAAAGTCGCCGAGGACGGCCAGAGCCTCTACGGCGTCGCCGACTTCGACTCGCTCAAGCTTTTCGAGCTGCTCATTACGGTCTCGGGCGTGGGGCCGAAAGTCGCGCTCGGGGTGCTCTCGGCGCTGCCGGCGGGAACGGTGCGCGACGCCATTGCGAGCCAGGACGCCGGCGTTTTCACCCGCATCTCGGGCATCGGCAGCAAGACGGCCGAACGGATTATTTTGGACCTCAAGGGCAAGGTCGGGCCGTCTTCGGGCGGTTCTTCCGGCGTGACGGGCGAGGTTTTCGACGCGCTCATCGCGCTCGGCTACAACCAGCGCGAGGTTCGCGAAATTGTCGGCAAGCTCGACGGCACCAAGTCGGCCGGCGAGCAAATCAAGCACGCCCTCCAACTTCTTTCAGGAAAATAAATGCAAACTTTCGTGGAATTGGGCGCGGCTGATGCCGGCGAGGTGGCCGGCTTTTTGTCGGCCAACGGCGGAGCGTTCCACCAGGCGAGCGGCTGGGCGGCCTGGCAGCGGGCGTGGGACAGCAGCCGGGAATCTGTCCGGTACGGCGTCCGCGGCAGCGGCGGCGAGCTCGTGCTCTACTGCCAGCTGCTCCGCATGCCGCTGCCGCTGGGGTTTTACTACCACTACGCGCCGTACGGACCCGTTACCTCCGCCGCCGCGGACGCGGCGACCATAGAGACGTTCACCGGCGGGCTGTGGTCGGTGTTACCCGCGAGCGTCTTTTTTCGCTTCGAACCGCGCAGCACCGACATCGACTGGAACCGGTTTGGAAAAAAATCCAAGAACATTCAGCCGGGCCGGACGCTAACGCTGAACATTACGGAAGGCGAAGACGGGCTCCTGGCCGGCATGCACCCGAAGTGCCGCTACAACGTTGGATTGGCCGGGCGCCACGGCGTGGCCGTTGACTCGGAGTTCGACCCCCAGCCGAACCACGGGCTCTACGCCAAAGAGGCGCTCGACCTCATCGTCGGCACGGCCGGGCGGCAGGGCTACCGTACCTTCCCGCGCGCCTACTATGAACGCCTGCTCGACTTTTTTCTGGTGCGACGGCAGGGTGGGGACGTTAGCGTGCATCTCTACAAAGCTTCGTACCAGAACCAGCTGCTGGCCGCGGCTATTGTCGTGGACTACGCCGGCACCCGCACCTACCTCTTCGGCGGCTCGTCGTCCGAGCACCGCAGCGTCATGGCCCCGTACCTGCTCCACTGGCGCATGGTGCTAGATGCCAAAGCCTCAGGCCTCAAAACGTACGACTTCGGCGGGCTGGAGACGGCTTCGGGCACCGAGGAAGGATTTACCCGCTTCAAGCGGGGCTTCGGCGGCAGCGAAGCAGTCTTCGCCGGCGCCTACGACGTGGTGGCGCGACCGGCTCACTACCGAGCCTACGGTTGGTTGCGGGCGATTAACCGTTCGCTGAATCGATAAATTTAAAAAAAGCCCCGCACGCGCGGGGCTTTTTGTCGCTTACGTCCTTACGAGGTACTGCCCGTTCTGGAAGTCGACGGTTACCTCGCTGCCGCGTGAGAGTTTCTTTTCCAGAATGAGTTTGGCCACGAAACCCTCCACGTGGTCCTGAACGTAGCGCCGCACCGGGCGCGCGCCGAGCAGGGGATCGTAGGCGTTCTTAGCCACGTCGTCGGCCACCGCGTCCGAGAACGCGACCTTCATGCCCTTCTCGAGGAGCTGTTCGGCCAGGTGCTGGAGCTGCATGCGGGTAATCTGCTTCACCTCGTCGGGCGAGAGCGGCGAGAACAGAATAATGCCGTCGAAACGGTTCAGGAGCTCGGGCGCCATGACCTTCAGCAGCGCGCCCCCGAGCAGGTCGGCGCGCATGTCTTCGAGCTTCTTGCCGGCTTTGATGCCGGCCTGAATGTCGAGCGCGCCGGCGTTGCTCGTGGCGATGATCATGGAGTGGGTCAGGTCGAGCACCTCGCCGGAGGCCGAGGTCAGGCGGCCGTCTTCGAGGATTTGCAGGAAGAGGTTGTGGACCTCGTTCGACGCCTTCTCGAACTCGTCGCAGAGCAGCAGGCAGAACGGGTAGGTTTTAATGTGGCGGACGAGCGGCGTGTCCTGCGGCGAGCCCTGGGTGCCGATGAGCTTCGCCATTCCCTCGCCGCCACGGTACTCGGACATGTCGAGCCTGAGCAGGTACTCGGCGCTGCCAAAGTAGCGGACCGAGAGGGCCCGGGCCAGCTCGGTCTTGCCCACGCCGGTGGGGCCGAGGAACAGGAACGAGGCGAGCGGCCGGTTGCCGGAGGATAGGCCCGAGCGCGCGCGGCGCAGGGCTTCGGCCACGGCTGCGACGGCCGGTTTCTGGCCAACGACCTGCTCGGCCAAAACCTGCTCGAGGTTCAGGAGCTTGTCGGTTTCTTCTTCGCCCAAGGTCGCGGTCGGAATGTGGGTGCGCTGGCTCACCACGGCGGCAATATCGTTTTCCGCTATGACGGTGCCCTTGGACGCGCGGCTCGCCGCCTCGACGAGCACCGAGATTGCTTTCTCGGGCTGCGCCGGACCGTGGACGTAGGTGTCGGTCAAATCCACCGCCTGCTCGACGGCCGGGTAGAGGAAGGTCACGCCCTTCTGCGACTCGAGCAGGCTCGCGCGGATGCAGCAGGCGAGCAGCGTTTCGCGCCGGGTCAGGGGTTTTAGCTCAAGGACCGTGAACGCCTGGTCGAAGTTCGGCGTTTTGGCAAGAATATCGGACTTTGATTCGATGTTCGAGGTCGCCACGCACGGCAGGCGGACCGAGCCGAGGAAATTGACCAGCACGTCGAGCAGCGGGAGGCCGTCGCCGCTGCTGGCGCGCGCGAGCTGCTCCACGTCCTCGAGCACGAGGACGATGTTGCCGGACTTGACCGCTTCGTGGAGCGCCCCGAGGAGCACCGCGTCGGGCTTGCCCTTGCTGCCCAAAATTCCGGCGACCTCGAGCTTGACGAGCCGGCGGTCCTGGAGCGCGGCCGGGACCTGCTCGGCGGCCATGGCGTACGCGAGTTCGTTTACGAGCGTGCTGCGGCCGCTCCCCTGGCTGCCGAGGACGAGCACGCCGCGCGACTCGGAGAGGAGCTTCAGCATTTCGGCGAGGTCGCGGTGGCGGCCGTACGCTACCGGGAGCTGGCCGTACTTGGCGCGTGAGGTCAGATCTTGGCTGTACTGGTCGAGGTAGGGCGTGGGCACCGCGGTCATGCCGCGGCTCATGCCGCTGTCGGGCTTCGTGCGCGAGAGGCTCCGCAGCAGCTTTACGTCGTCGGATAGTACCTGAATCTGGAGGAGCCAGGACGCGAGCGTTTCGAGCCGCTCCTGCGAAAGGTTCAGGTTAAAGAAGGTCGCCTTTACGATGTGCTTGTCCGGTACGGTCTCGGCAATGGTGCACATGAGCACGAGCGGGTCCACGCTCTTCGTCCGCAGCGCAATAGCTTTCTGGAACACTCGGAACGGTAGCTCGTCGAGCAGCCCCTCGGCTTCGGGCGCGTCCTTGGCGAGCTTCGCGTAGTTGCCGATAACGGCCGCAATGTCCCGCGGCGCTACCCCGAGCCGGAGGAACGCGACCTGGACGACGTTCGTGTTGCAGAGCGAAAGGAAGAGGTCGGTCGCCGTGGGCGTTTCGTGGCTGCGGGCTTTCGCGAGCGGCAGGCTTTCGTTCCAAGCAATTTTTGCGCTCTCGGAGAACAGGCTGTAGACGTCCACCTCGCCGCTACCGTCACCGTCGTAGCGGAGGAGGTTGGTGCCGGCGGCGTCTATCTCCTGCTGCTTCGACTTTGCCCAGAGGTACAAACCGGCAAGAACGCCGGCCCAGAACAGGAGGTTCAGAACCGACCGGTGCAGGAAGAACAGAGAATCGCCGCGCTCGTAGCCGAAGAACGCCACGGCCGAGCCCGAGGCCACCGCTACCGCGACCAAGGCCCAGAGCCCGATGCTGAAAGCCTGACCGGTTCGCTTGAGCGAACGTTCGGCCACCGCCCGCGCGGTGCTGAACGTGCCGGAGAAGGTCAGGAGCCGTCCGCCGAGCTCCGCGGTTTTCGGCCAGCCCCCGGGGGAATTTTTGAAAGACAGTTCGGGCATTAGCCGACGGGAATGAGCTGGCGGACGAGCAGGAGCACCGAAAGCGGCAGCGCGGCCAGGTAGAGGAGGAACCACGCGGTTACGAAAACCTCGCGGAGGCTGAAGTAGATGGCCTTGTAGAGGAGCAGTATGACGCGGAGGAAGAAGCCCACGATGATGCCGGCCTTCGTGTAGTCGCCGAACAGCGGCTCGCGGAGATGGCGCGCGAACAGCACGAGCCCGGTCTTGTGCAGGCCGTAGCGGGTCTGGCGCCGTAGCCACCCCGACATGACCGAAAGGCCCGTGGTGTACCACCACAGGGGAAGGGTGACGACGTTGAGCGGT